>SVSO01000026.1 GCA_015064195.1 Oscillospiraceae bacterium | reverse complement strand
CCGTATCAAGGAGCTTGACAATATTATTCGCTGTCTGTATGAAGACCGTGTTTGCGGACGAATCACCGCAGAACGATATGACACCATGGCGGTCGGATACGAACAGGAGCAGGCGGAGCTGAAACAGGAGCTTTCATCCATCACGGAACGTATTGACGAAATGGAAATGCGTGAGCAGTGCATTCGTGAGTTTATGGACAAAGCGAAGGAATATCTTGAAATGCCGAAGCTGACCCCCGAGCTGCTGCGAGTGTTTGTGAGAAAGATACTCGTGTATGAAAAAGAGGTCAAGTATTCACGGACAGCGGGGAACCCCATTGTGATATACTTCACCTTTCAGCCAAATCCGAACTAATACGGTATAGGTAGCCTAATACGGTATAGGTAGCATAGAAAGGGCAAGAAAAGTATATATCCGGAAGCCATTATGACTTCCGGGTATATACCGAGATTTATTCTTCGTTAAGGATAGCACGCTAAACGGTGCAGCACCTTTTTTCTCATCCGATTCCAAGTGAGCTTCCGGCAATCAGCGCATCGAAGCATTCGCCCACATAGCGTTCATCCGTGCGGAAGCCATCGATATGCAGGTAACGGATGCGGCGGAAATTGTAGGTAGACAGCGGCCGGTTGAAGGCATTATCGCTCTGGGCGGCGACAAGATACCCGCGCCGCGAATAGCCGGTCACAAGCAGGGTGTGATAAAAATCCCCTTCTTCCCGTCCAAGCTGGATCACATCGCCGAACATCAGCCCGTCGCCGCCGACCTCATGGCCGAACGGCCCAAGCCCTTCCCCGATGCCCGCCGCATTGCCGGTGATGAAGTTGTAGAAAAACTCCACTCCCGTCCACGACGCGGTTCGCTCATCGGGATTGATGTAATACCAGCCGAAGGTGGGTGTGAAATTCATCTGACAGCAGCCCGCGAGCAGGCACTGTGAGACGAAATTCGTGCAGTTTCCGCCCTGTCCGGTGAAATCGTAAAAGAGCGGATTCCGCGAAAATGCCCAGCGGCGCGCATATTCCACCGCCTGCCGGCGGTTGTATTCCATGATCTCTGCCAAATCTGCATCAACTCCTTTGATGCAGTATATGCGCCGGGGGAGCGGTTGGTTCAGCCGATCTCCGCGATGTAGATGGAAACGCGGCCTTGGATGACGCTCACCGTCTCGTCAAGGCTCTTATCCCCGGCGAAATACATCTCCAGTTCCTCCATCAGGATCTCCGCCACCTTTTCAAAATAGCTGGGAATGGCGACCGCGCTGTCGATGAGGGATTCCATCAGCGTCACATCCGCCTGGGTGAAATCCCGGAAAATGCCCTCGCTCTCATCATGGCGGGTGAAGAAATCGTCGCCGGAGGAGCCGCTCCGTCCGCCGTTATAGTAATAGAAATAGTGCATCTCCAGCTCCTGCTTCACCGATTCCCGGAACCGGGAACGGCTGGCGCAGATCTCCGGCCGGCCGCGCATGGCACTGTAGGAGTTGGGGCTGAACATGGACTTTATGAATTCCCATGCGCCCTCACCCACCGGTGAATCCTTCAGGATCGCGTAGCTTTCGCTGGGCTGGATGACAACACCGCTTCCTTGCGAGGACGGATAGCCGATGAAGGTGGTATCCTCAAAGCCGAAGGTGAACATGGAATTCACCATCTCGCCGAGATCGTAGAGATAGGCTTCTTCCAGCAGGATCACATTCTCCCGGTACGGACGATACCGATCCTCATCGTAATCCATCAGCTCGTCGCCGGAAAGAGTGTCGCGATAATTGAAATCCGCGGTATTTTTCGCAAATTCCAGCATCCGGCGGAAGGTGGGCGTGTCAAAATTCACCGCGCCCGTGTCGGCATCGATGAAATCGCCGAGAGAACAGCAGAGGAGCGCATTGAGCATCTGCAGACTGCTGCTGTAGCTGAAGGTGTACTGCCCGTCGGACAAGCCTTCCGCCCAATCGAGAAAAGCATCCGCCGTCCAGCTTTCGCCCGGCAGATTGGTAGTCTTGCCAACCAGCGTCATCAGCTGCATTTTCGTGACCAGCACGGGAAGCTCACCGTCCGACTCGTAGGCATTCAGCACCGAATCGTACAGATCTGCCCGGTCGAACTCCTCGTCCTTATCCATAAATCCATACAGATCGGCAAACACGCCCTCGGTCAGAAGCTGATTCTGGTTGGAAAATCCCGACAGCATGACAAGATCCGGCCCGGTTCCGGCGGAGATCTCGTTGTACAGCGTCTCCTCTGCCAGCTGACGGTTTTCTTCGGTATTGTATGCCGAATAATCCGTCAGCCGGATGCGATATTTGTCATTTGCACGGTTGAAGCGGACGATATAGGACGGCAGATCGTAATCCACATAGTTCACCGCCAGATCGATGATATACCGCTCCGGCACCTCCTCATCGGGCACGCGCTTCAGGATATACAGCTCGCGGATGGAGCCTTCCTCGCTGTATTCGTAATAATTGGCCACAAAGGTATCCGCATCCACGATGATGAGATCCTGTATGCCGTTTGCGATGATGTCGGAGTTGACCCAATCCAGCAGCACCGTCGGCTCACTGCCCCCGGTATAGCCGTACACCGCATTTCCGTCGTTGATGTACATATCGTAGCCCGGGCCTAGATAAAACTCCGCATTCAGGAAATTGTTATTCTTCGGCATCGGCACATCCTCGCCGAAGCCTTTGGCTTTGGTATCCAGATATTTGAACACCTGCCCGCCCTGCTTGCGGTCATAGAATCGCGCCCAGACTCTGCCGTCTGCTGTTTTCCCCATGTCGTCCAGCCAGCCGGGAAGCTCCACCTCGAACAGCTTTTTCATGGATGGATCGAACACGCCGATGACCGAATCGGTGGCGATGCAGATATTGCCCTCATTGTCGGTCTGGATGCTCTGGATGTAGAAATCGCCGAAGCCGAATTCCGTATCCTCCGCTTTGGTGGAAAATCCGGCTTCCACGTCCTCGCAGATGGTAGTCATCGTCTCGCCGTCCCAGTGGATGAGGGAGGTCAGCGCCGTGCCCGCTTCTTCGTCGTAACTGCCGACAGCCGCCAGCACCGTGCCGTCATCCTGCGGCAGAACAAAGTTGAGATAGGAGCCGGACTTCATCTTCGGAAGCGGCTCTACGGTATAGTCGCCGGTGTCGATGTCGAAATCCAGCAGCACCTCACGTCTTGCCGCCTCCGCCTGCGCACGGTTTTCATAAGGCCCTTCATCCAGCACCTCCGTGGCTCGGATGAGAAGCCCTTCCTCCGTCATGTACATCGCACTCACGCTGATATTGTCCGGCAGTGTCACATCGGTGGATTGATACACATTGGTGACACGGGACAGCTCCGGCTTATTTTGACCGCCGCAGGACACCACCGCGCCGCCCATCAATGACACGGCCAGCAGAAGGGAAAGAATTCGTTTTATCATATACTTGCTCCTTTCGGTACTATATCTCTATTATACCACGGATTATTTTAAAATGAAAGCACACAACTGTTGAAGATTTTATTAAGCGCCCATCTCCGATAAATACAGCTGAACCCGGCTCTGGATGACATCCGCTGTCTCGTCAAGGCTCTTGTCGCCGGAGAAATACATCTGCGCTTCCTCGAGGATCATCGCCCGGACAGCCTCCATGTAATACGGCTGAGCCATCGCCCGTTCCATGATCGCCAGCACCGCCGCCGCATCCGCATCGGTAAGCTCCATCAGCAATCCGTCGGTTCGGCCTTCAAACTGCGCCGTGCGTTCGGCATCCTCGCGTCCCCACGAAGTGCCGGTGCCGTCATATTCATAGAAAAACAGCCGCGATTTTTCATTTTCGATGACCGCTTCCATACCGGCGCGCGTCAGTCCAAATCCGCCGCTCTGCTCTCCGGAGCGAAGCTGCCACATGAGAAATTCCCACGCGCCCGCCGGACAATTTGCGGATTTCGGGATCGCCCAGCTGGTATTCGGCCGCAGGATCGCACCGCCCATGGACGGATAACCGATGGCGGCAATGGTCTCAAGACCAAACTGGAAGCGAAGTCTCTGCCAGTCGCCGAAGCTGTGGATGCCCACCGTGTCGATCATCACCGTATCCTCTCTGAAGCAGCGCCACATATCGGCGTTGTAATCCGCCAGCGCATCTCCGCTGAGACTTCCGGCATAGTTGAATGTATCGATATTTTTGCAGAATTCCAGCACCCGACGGAACTCGTCCGAATCGAATGCGCACCGTCCCGCCGTCTCATCGATAAAGGAGGGCAGGGTGTTATTGAGGAAGAAATGGATCATCTGCGTCTGGCTGATATTGTCAAGCAGATATGTGCCATCGGGCAGATTTTCCGCATAGCTGATAAATTCGCCGATGCTCCACGATTCCGGAAGATTTTCCGCTTTTCCGATGACGGTGGCCAGATTGTAATCTGTCACCAGCTCGTAAATGCCGCCCCGCCAGTTGAAGGCAGTCAGCACGTTTTCAAACACCGCCGACCGGTCGAAATCCCCGTCCAGAAACGGTGTGAGATCGGTAAGATACCCCTCCGTCACATAGGTGACGCGGTTTGAAAAATCCGTCAGACGGAGAAGATCGGGAATCTTGCCCGTGAGCATATCCTCAAAAAGTGCCGCATCACCGCGTGTCGGATCATTGTCCGTATTCATAAGGCTGTAATCGGTGATGCGGATGCGGTAATCCTTGCTCTGCCGGTTGAATGCCACCACCTGCGGCATCAGATCGAAGGTATTACTGTTGACCGCCAGATCCACGATGAACCGGGCGGGAACTTTATCCTCCGGCACGCGCTCCATGAGATAGACCACGAAGCCGGATTCCATGTAGGACACCACCATAGTATCCGCATCGATGACGGCAAGTGCCCGCACATAGGTGGGGATCAGATCAGAATTCGCCCAGTTCATCAGCTCCATCGGCTCACTGCCCGCCGTATAGCCGTACACCGCGCTTCCGTTGTCGAAATACACATCATATCCCGGGCCGAGATAATATTCCGCTCCGCTCATGTCCATATTTTCGGGCAGCGGAACAGCGTCTCCAAGTGCCTTTGCCGCAGCGTCGAGATAGCGGTATTCCATGCCCCGGCCGCGCACATAAAGCCCGACCCAGACTCTGCCGTCCGCGCTGACGCCCATGGAATCCAGCGTACCGGCAACATCCGGCGCGTACAGGAATTTCATCCCGGCATCGAACACGCACACATCCGATTCCGTGGCGATGACGATATTGCCCCCGCCGTCAACGCACATGGCCTGCACGAAAAATTTGCCGATCATGGATTTTGCCGCACTGTCGGCAAAATAGGCCTCCAGATCGCCGCACAGCACCTCCGATTTGCCCTTTTTCGACCGCGCGACCCGGTACACATCCGCGCCGCCGTCATATTCGATATAGAGCAGCTCATCCTTGCCGATGGGATGGATCTTTTCGTAATAGCAATTCGCCGCAAGTCCGGCAAGCGGCTCGATCTTCACGCCGCCGCCCCGCTTGTTGGTGCGGATCATCACGTTCTGCCACGCACCGCTCTCCCAGTCGAGGATCTCCATGCCCAGCATCAGCACGCCATCCTCCGTGGGATGGATGGAATTCACCCGGACATTCTCCGGAACGGCGATCTCCGTGGCCTTGTAAACGTGAGGCAGACGTTCCCGGCCTTCCTCGATCTCCCCACATCCGGGCAGGATCAGCATAAGGGCGCACAGGAGGATTGCTATAATTTTCTTCATACTTATAATTTTCTTCATACTAACTCCTTTCCCCAAGGTATGCCGCGCATCGGCCGTCGATCACCTTCACGGTCTCGTCAAGGCTCTTGCTCCCGGAGAAATACATCTGCACTTCCTCGTTGATCATTTCCGCCAGCACCTCGGCATAGGCGGAGAGGGCAGATGCGCCGTCGATCAGCGTCCGCAGTGCCGTCACATCCGCTTCCGTGATATCGCGGTAAATGCCCTGATTTTCGCTGTAGCGCATCAGGAACGACTCGCCCGTGCCGCCGGATACACCGCCGTCATAGCGGAAGAACCAATGCATTTCCATATCCTCCGCCGCCTGCTTGTCAAATGCGGGCAGATACGCCGGATAAGAGCCGCGCACATCGCATTCCGTCACCAGCATCCGCAGAAATTCCCACGCGCCATCCTTCACCGGCGATGCGGCGAGAATGCCGGCACTTGTCATGGGACTGATGCGCGCGCCGTTGTCTTCGCCGGCAGTGGGATAGCCGATAAAGCACACATCATCAAAGCCGAAAGCCGCCATGGCCGCCAGATAATTGCTGACACCGCCGGGAAGAATGGCGTCATCGAGAGCAATCGTGCCGTCACGGAGCACCCGGTTGGTATCCGCCTGATAATCCGCCAGCGCATCACCGCTCAGCGTCTGGCGATAATGGGTATTGGGCAGACTTTTGCAATAGCTGAGAATGCGGCGGAACAGCTCGCTGTCAAAGGAGCACTTCCCCGCCTCCGTGTCCACAAATTCCGACCATGAGCCGCCGAGAATGGTGTGAAGCATGGTCATCTGATTGAGATTCGTCATGGGAAATGTACCGTCCGGCAGTTTTTCCGCGAAATCGAGGAATTCCGCCGCGCTCCATTTTGCCGCCGGAAGATTGCCACGCTTGCCCGCCAGTGTGTCCACCATGAAGTCGATGACAAGCTCCGGAAGCTCTCCATCCGTCTCATATCCCGTCAGCACGCTGTCAAACAGCATCTCCCGGGTCAGCGTGTCATCCTTGTCCAAATATTCATACAGATCCGCGAATTCCACCTCGTCGAGCAGTGCCGGCCGGTTGTTGAATTCCCGCAGCAGGATCATGTCCGGCGCGTTCCCGGAGGCGATATCCAGTGCCAGCATTTCCTCTGCCCGCTCCCCATTCTCCGGCGTATTGTACACACCGTAATTGCGGATGCTCACCCGGTAGGTGTCGCTCTGCCGGTTGAAGCGCACCGCATCGCCGGCAATGGACGTGCTCTTAGCCGCGACTTCGATGATATACCGCGCCGGAACATCCTCATCCGGCACGCGCTTCAGCAGATACAGTCCGTCCGCGCCATCCTCCGCATAATGCATGATAAAGCTGTCCCGACCGAGGATGACAAGCTCCTGTACAGCACCGGGGATCAGATCGGAATTGACAAAATCCAGCAGCGGCACCGCTTCTTCGCCGTCATTCCAGCCGTACACAACCCCGCCCGCATTCACATACAGCGAAAAATCCGGGCCGGTGTACAGCTTGGGATTCATGAGCGCGCCGAAGCTTTCCGGCAGCGAAATCTCCGCTCCCAGCGATTCTTTCTCCGGATCAATGGGGCATATCGGCGTACCGCCGGTCTGATTCCGGTATCGCACATAGACGCATCCGTCCGCACCGGTTTTCAGTTCATTCAGCCGGCCGGGAAGATCAAGCTCGAAACGATAATTCATCTGCGAATCGAACACGAATATCGTCCCATCCATGGGAAAATACAGATTTCCCGCACGATCCGCCGCGAACAGCTCCGCATATGCACCCGGCCCGAAGGTCACGGGGAATTTCGCCATCACATCCTCGCACAGCAGAGAAATCTCACCATCCTTCAAAAGCTCCATGCGGCATACCACCGTCATCGTCTCCATATCCACACTGCCGATGAGCAGCGCTGTGCCGTCCGGTATGGGCGCAATTCCCATGAGCACGGTGGTTTCGCTGTTGTATGCGGGCAGCGTCTCACCCGAAAGCTCGCCGGATGCCGGATCATAACGATAAAGCACCGGCTGTCCGTCCGTCAGGCAGTGCAGGATAAGCTCCCCATCCGCCGGATAAACGCCGCCGATCTCCACGTTCTCCGGCAGCGGGATCTTCACGGAATCGTACACATTCGTCACCCGGGAAAGCTCCGGCCTTTCTGTGCCGCAGGCAGCCATGCCAAGCATCAGCACAACAACCAGAATCCAACATAAACCGCGCAGTTTCATCACAATCTCTCCTTTGATTTTTTCAGATTCTCCATCTGTAGTAATTATATCACATATTTTTACCGTTGTAAAGTAAGATTGCATTTTATTTACACATAATTCACGGCCATTCATCTTGCATTTTACGGCGCGGCGTGGTATAATGATAACATCAACAAAAATGAGGTCTGAATGTGAAAAAAGCCATCATCATTTCTGTCATAATCTGGGTTTTGCTGCTGTCTTTCGGCGCGGCGGTTCCCTTCTATATTCTCTCCCGTGAGCTGCCGGAGACCCCCGGTCTTGTCATCACCGAAACCATGGGCACGCCGGCATCCGATTATTCCCTCATGCCCTCCGATGCCCATGAGGAGCTTCCGCCCGACCCGGTGTATATCACCCTGTCCTTCATCGGCGACTGTATGCTTGCCACGGATCGGGGCGGCGAATGGGATCTCGCCTTCAACAAGCTGGCAAAAGAGGTGGAGCCGTCCTATTTCTTTGAAAATGTGGCCGGTGTGCTGGCTGAGGATGACTGGACCATCGCCAATCTGGAGAATGTGTTCACCGACAATCCGAATGCACGGATGCGCGCCAAAGCTTATCGTCCCGCCTACTGGTACAAATCCCCCACCGCAAACACCGCGATCCTGAACGAGGGAAGCGTGGAGGTGGTATCGCTGGCCAACAATCACTCCCTCGATTATGGCGATATCGGCTATGAGGACACCCGCACCGCCCTTGAGGATGCCGGCATTCTGTGGGGCGACGATGAAAACATCCTCATCCTCGAAAAAGAAGGCTTCACCATCGCCCTCTATCTCTGCACCTTCTATAACAGCTATTACGATGTCTCGATCATGGAAAAAATGGCGGCGGTGGAGGCGGATTACAAGATCGTCTATTTCCACGGCGGCACGGAGCGCGTCCATGAGCCGGATTACTGGAAAGCCGCCGGTGCGCGCCGTATGATTGACAGCGGTATCGATTTTGTCGTCGGCGGACATCCCCATGTGCTCCAGCCCATCGAGATCTACAACGGCAAAACCATCGTCCACTCCCTCGGAAACTTCGTGTTCGGCGGCTCGCGCAATGAAGAAAACCGCACCATCATCTACCGGCGGACGCTCAAGCTGCTTGAGGGTGAGATCGTGGATATCACCGACGAGATCATTCCCTGCTATGTATACACCGATCTGTATCAGCCGGACATCATCACCGATCAGGCGGAGATCGATGCAGTGATGGCGTTCCTCCGAGGAGAAACGGAGTCGCCGCTGTCATGATCTGCACATTGTGTCCAAGAGCCTGCGGCATTGACCGCAAAAGCTCCCTCGGTTTCTGCCGGCAGTCCGACGAGATCCGCGCAGCCCGTGCCGCCCCCCATTTCTGGGAAGAGCCTTGTCTGTCCGGCAAAAACGGCTCGGGAACGGTTTTTTTCTGCGGATGTACACTTCGCTGTGTCTATTGTCAGAACGCCGCCATATCAGGAGGCGAATCCCATGGCAAGACCGTCACGCCCCGCGGCCTTGCTGACATTTTCCTGCGCATGGAGCGGGAGGGACTGCACAACGTAAATCTGGTCACACCCACCATGTTCGCACCGCAGATATCCCGTGCGCTGACCATGGCCCGCGCGGACGGCCTGACGCTTCCCGTCGTCTACAACACCAGCGGCTACGAGCGCACCGATGCCCTGTCCGCCATCGCACCGCAGATCGACATTTATCTTCCCGATTTCAAATATCTGTCGCCGGAAATTGCCGAAAAATATTCCGGCGCGGCGGATTATCCCGACCACGCGAAGGCATCCCTTGCCATGATGGTGCGGCACATCGGCGAGGCGAAATTTGACGGAGACGGCATGATGAAAAAAGGCGTCATCGTGCGTCATCTCCTGCTTCCGGGACAGCTGCGTGAATCCATGCGGGTGCTGGATTATCTTTACGGCGAATACGAAAACGCGATTTTCTACAGCCTCATGAGCCAGTACACACCCATGCCCGGCATCGGTGCTCGCTATCCGGAGCTTGCCCGGCGCGTCACCACCTACGAATACGAAAAGCTCATCGATCACGCCCTCTCCCTCGGCATCAAAAACGGCTTCATGCAGGACGGAAGATCGGCGAAGGAGAGCTTCATCCCGGCGTTTAATGGAGAAGGCGTATAAAAACGACCGCCCCGACGGCTTTCATAGCTGTCGGGGACGGTTGTTTTTGCGGTGAGTCAGGCGTTATTTCAATGAGTCCCGATAACCGGTCGGCGGCTGACCGGTGATTTTCCTGAATGTGCTGGAAAAATAGCTGTAATCGTTGAAGCCGCAGCTTTCCGCAATCTCCGCAAGCGTTCTGCCGCCAGTGTGTATCATGCGCTCCGCCTGACTGATCCGCTGCTTTGTGATATAGGTAAACACGGTCATCCCCGTCTCTTTTTTGAACAGTGCGCAGAGATAATGAGGCTCCAAAAATACCGCGCCGGCAATGGTTTCCAGAGTCAAAGGCTGGCTGATATGCGACACAATGTACAGCCTCGCCGCACGAACAGCCGGATGCTCCCGCACAAGGGAACGATCCAGCAGCCGTGCATAGATAAACTCAAACAGTCCGATACAGCATTCCGTCCGATAGGACGTATCCGAGAGAAATTCCTCGCCGAATTTGTCAAGCAGCCACGGTGTATCATTTTCAATGCAGCCCGAATATTTTCCGTGAAGGGGGATCTCCGTTTCAGGCGGAAAAATCACATTGAAGCTGGCATAATCCGTGGGGTCAAGAATGGGGTCACGCCGGCGCTCATCCCCGGGATGCAGAACAATCACATCACCGGCTCCAAGCTTCGTCAACTCATCATTAACATAATATTCCAGATGTCCGGCAAGACAATATGTGATCTCATGATACGGCAGAATATGCCGGTTGATTCCCGGCGCGCATCGCTCATGCCAACAGGAATAATAGACAAATTCAATATTCTGACGATTCTGACCGAAGATTGCCATCACATAATCTCCTCATAATATCTTTTGTTCCATTATACCACATCTCAGGAAATAACGCAAGAAAATCTTAATATATTTAAAATTTGCTTCATCTTTGCATAATATCGTTTATGTACGAATCTGTAGTTTTGTGTTATAATTATAGTATCAAAAATATTGCTGAAAGGATTAATACCATGAAACGACATATCAGGCATATTCTCCCCCTTCTGCTGGCATCGCTGATTCTCTCTGCCTGCGGCGGACAAACGGTGCAGGACACGAATACTTCGGCGGAAATCTCCGCCGATACAACGGAAGCAGAGAGTTATCTTCCGCCGGAAGGCGATTTCGGCGGCGCTGTATTCACCATCTACGGCCAAAGCACTGATGTGCGTCAGAATTTCTGGATCGAGGAAGTGGAAGGCGAAGTATGCAACGATGCGATCCATTCGCGCGATCTCGCAGTGGAGGAGCGGCTGAACATCACCCTTGAATATCTGGCAGAAAGCGACCGCGAGGTTGTCACCTCCACGGCCCGTTCATCCATTCTGGCGGGCGATGAGGAGTATCATCTTCTGATTAACGCACTCAGCGCCGGTATCAATCATTTCACCACCGCCGGCGTGCTCTACGATCTGCGGCAGATTCCTCATCTGACACTGGACAGTCAGTACTGGAACAAATCCATGTATGACCGTATGCACTTCAACGGCGCACAGTATTTCACCACCGGCCCTATCTCCTACCAGTATTTCATGTCGCCGATCGTGGTGCGATTCAACAAGCGGCTCACCGAGGAGTATCAGATGGGCGACATCTACGGACTGGTGCTGGACGGCAAATGGACCGTGGATAAGCTCGCTGAACTGTCGAAGGATAAAGCGATCGATCTTGACAACAACGGAAAAATGGACATAAACGATTTCTACGGATTGGCGCTTGAGGGAATCATCGGTACAGCCTTTTACACAGCCGCAGGATTTGATACGGTTTCCCGCGAAAACGGAAATTATTCCGTCACCATCGGAAGCGCCGCTTCGGTGGATCTGATTCAGAAATACGCCGCCTTCTTCGCAGACCGCAATCAATACATTTTTGACGATCACAGCGCGCAGAATCTGAGCAATAACCTGTTCAGCGAGGGCAGAGCCATTTTCCACCCCTTCACCATGCTCGACACCGTCACCCTCCGCGACATGAAGGACGACTTCGGAATCGTTCCCATGCCCAAGTATACCGAGGAACAGGAAAAGTATCACACGGCCTGCAACACATGGTATCCGACCGGAGTTGCCGTGCCGCTGACCTGCTCCGATCCCGAACGCACCGGAACAGTCATGGAAAATCTGGCGTATTATTCCTATGAAATCATGACTCCGGCCGTCTATGAAATCACCCTTCAGGGAAAGGTTTCCCGGGATGACGTTTCCTCCCGTATGCTGGACATCATTTATGAGGAGCTGACATTTGATTTCATCTCCACCTTTAATTTCGTGGAAAGCGAGCGGGTTCTGCGCAGCTCCGTGCTTGGCGAAACCGAAAATTTCGTCTCCAAGTGGGCATCCATCGAAGCGCAGGTGCAGGCGGAGCTTGACGCTGTCATCAGCATTGCCGACGAGCGCTGATTCTTCGAACCAAATCAAAAAGGAGCAAATCCTGCGATTTGCTCCTTTTTTCATATTTGCCGTTAATCGGTCATAATAACGCCCTTTTCCCAAAGGTCGTAGATGCATACGGGAACGTCGTAAACGGAGAGTCCAAGGTGGAGTGCGGTCTTTTCGGTGAAGCCAGTCGCTCCGATGAAGCCGACGACCGTGCCCTTTTCCACCGCATCGCCCACATTGACGGAGGTGGTTCCGAGATGGCAGTACCAGCTCTTGAGACCCCAGCCGTGATCGACCACAACAGTATAGCCGGACAGATCAAGATAGCCGGAATAGACCACCTTGCCGCTGTTGACAGCATAGGCTTCCTTGCCCGCCTTGGCAACATAGTCAACGCCCTGATGACGGTAGACCTCACCGGTGGCGGCGATGGTGCGCTTGAGTCCGAAGCCGCAGTTGAGGGTATAGCCGTCCTCGGACATATAATCAAGGAATGTGCCGTCCCACAGCTTCGCGGTATCCGTCTGTGCCACAATGGGAGCCATCGCTTCATCAAAGGCAGCCAGCGTCGTCTGGGTGCGGGTCTGGCTGACGATGGTGGGGCTGATATCCGCCACCACGCTCTTGAAGCTCTTGGGCGTGATATCCAGCGTCATTTCCTGTGTCACTTCACCGTAGGAGCAGGTGAGCTTGACCTCCGTGCCCTCGAAATTGTAGCTGACCGGCACCAGTGCGCGGGCATAATTGCCGTCCGCAAAGAAGGTGGGAGTGAAGCCGAGATCCGGTTCGCTGGCGAAGGTCACGGCAGACGGATCGTCCACATTTTTCGCGGAGATGACCACGAATTCGCCCGGCTCGATGTTGGTCTCGCCGAGGTAGAATACCGCCGGCAGCAGGATACGCGCCTTGAATTTGTAGGTAGCTTCGCCGTAGCAGGCCTGCTCATCCGTCTCATACCACTTGGCTTCCACGGTGACGTCAAGAGTTCTGCCCTCCAGCGAAACATTGGCGATATTGGCGTAATTGTCATTGTAGATCACGTTTCCGCCGTCGCTCAGGGTAACATTGAGGAAGTCCGGCTCATCGTCGAAGGAGATGGCAAATGCGCCCTTCATGGGATGCACCTTTTCCGTGGGATTTGCGGTGGTGATGTCCGAGAGCGGCACGTAATCGCCGCTGTAGGTCTTATACGCCCATTCGCCCGTGACCGGAGCAACCGTATCGCCGGAGACGGTCATGGTGGGGAATGCGGTGGTATCATACAGACACTTGGCGTACTTGGTGGAGAGGAACACGGATGCATCCTCCTCGGCGATATGATATGCCGTGCCGTTGGCATTCACAAAGTAAGCCTCGCCGGGATTCTCGGAGAAATAATACTTGTAAACCGACGTGCGATCGTAGGTGTAATATTTGAATTCAAAATAATCCGTGCCCACCAGCGGCTCGGGCAGAGAGGTCTGCTCAATGGCGCGGTCGTTGATCTTGACAAAGCCTGCAATATCCGCCGACGCAGCCTCATCGTCTGCCGGCAGCTCAAACAGATTGCCGTCCACGTCCACAATTTCCAGCTTGGTGATGGACTTTTCATCTACCGGCGCATTCTGTGCGATCACATAATTTGCGACGGCGATGTACGACGGGATGAACAATGCCAGAACGCAGGCAATGGCTGCGAATATATTCTTCATGGGTGTGCTCATATATTAAAACCTCATTTCCTGACAGATCGGGGTACTTTTTGAAGTGATACATATACATTATACATGATTTTTCGCCCGAGGTCAAGCATATTCGCAAATTTTTGTCGAAATATATAGAAAAAATTAAAATTCACAGTTCCGCAAGGTCGTCGGGAACGACAAGCTCCGGCAGACGTCTCGGAACACGCTTAAGGGGATCGTACACAAACCGGCGGCAGGTATGCTCTCTCGACACCACGCCGAGATGCTCGCACAGCATATCCTCCGTCCCGGTGATCGCCTCGCAAAACCGGCAGAATTCGCAGACCTTTGCAGCACCTTCCGTTTTTTTCGCCATGACTACTCCTCCCCGCCGATCATCCGGCATATGGTTTCCGCCGCTTCTCTGAGCAGCTCCGACAGCGCGGTATCACCGACACCCACAATGGTGGTACTGCATTTATTCACCGGGATCAGCACCCGATGGGCACGGCTCTGTCCCACCGCTTCCGCCATGCCCGGCGTGACTTCGCCGAACAGTGCGTCCGCAATGACGATACCGATGGGGCCAGCGATCACGTCCGCGTGACGGCAGGCAGCGATGACCGGATTCTCGCCCGTTGCCGCCGCATCCGGACTGCACCGGAGCATGGCCGATGTCGCGATGCTGTTGGTGCCGATGGCAAGGATCTCCGCCCGGCCGGACACCCGTCCCCTGAGCATATCGATGAGCTGAGCGCCGATCTTGCCGCCCTGCCCGTCAATGATCACAATCTGCTTCATTTATTTATCCCCCAAAAGCTGCAGCGCATTTCCGCTGCTGATCTTCTCCCAAAGTGCCGCCGGAAGTGCCAGCGATTCCAGATACGCCCGCTCCTCATCCATGCGATACCACGGGAAATCGCTTCCGAACAGCAGTCTCGACGGATCGTGATTTGTCAGGATCCGCACAGCCTGTCCTTTATCGAGATGGAACATGGGTGCAAGGGAAGTCTCGATCCACAGATTTTCTCTGCCCACGAGAAGCCGCTCCACCTCATCCCACTGCTGGTTTGCCCCCATATGCGCCGCCACCAGCCGCAGAGACGGGAACTTTTCCATCACCCGGACGATGCGCTCCGGTGTGCAGTGAATGAAATCCGGCGAGATGAAATCCCAGCCCGAATGGGTCACGACAAACAGATCATTTTCCACGCACGCGGCGAAGATCGGGTCGTATGCTTCATCGTCGATGGGCGTTTCCATGTAGTCGGGATGGAGCTTGATGCCGCGGATCCCCGCGTCCCGCAGACGCTTTGCCTCCGATGCAATGCAGTCGCTTGCCGGATGGATCGAGCCGAGGGCGTAAAGGCTGGGATGGTTTGTGTTGATCTCAATGGCGAAATTGTTCACGTTGGTCTGCTGCCTTGGATTGGTGGCGATATTCAGCACCACCGCACGGTCAACGCCCCATTCGCGCATCCGCTCCTCCAGACTGCGGATCGTGCCGTCGCCGAAGCAGTCGATACCGCCGATGCCGGCAAGCTTCGGGATCGCCTTCGCCGCCACAGCGTCGGGAAAGGCATGGGTATGGAAATCTATCGTCAAGAAAAACACCTCACATTATCTGGCTATTTGTTATAACATATTATTATAACACATTTCGTCAAAAAATAAAATCAGAAATTGTGAATTTTACGAAATCGTCCAAATGACCATAAACTTCCGAAAAAATGTTAGATTCAAGTGCAATTTACATATTGAAAAAAATCTGAATTTGATTTATAATATTTATATAATGGGGTAGAATGGTATTTATCAAACAATCGGTTCGCGGAAAGCCGATATTTGTTATATTTTCCCACTTTACCCAAAAACTACGGAATTAACATTCGGAGGTACACACATGGAGAACACTACGCAGATGAGCGTGTCGAAGGTAAAATCGGCAGCAGAGCTGCGCGAGCTTGCCGCAGGTGAGGCTTCCACCGCCAAGGATCGTATCCGCGCACTCTTTGACGAGGGAACATTCGCTGAAACCGGCGCGTTTGCACACAAAATCGCCGCTGAGCTTGAGGGCGGCAAGGGAGAGCTTGAGGGAGTCATCACGGGCTACGGCGCAATCGACGGCCGCCTCGTATTCGCATTCGCTCAGGATTATTCCAGAATGAAAGGCGCAGTCGGCGCAATGCACGCAAAGAAGATCGCCGACCTTTACGACCTGGCAATCAAGAACGGCGCACCGGTCATCGGTATTTTTGACAGCGCCGGCGCATATGTCATGGAGGGCGTGGAAGCCCTCGCCGGCTACGGCAAAATCATGAAGAAGGTATCCGATGCATCCGGCATCATCCCGCAGATCGCCGTTATCGCCGGCAACTGCGGCGGCGCAATGACCACCGTTGCTTCTCTGTTCGATATCGTGATCGGTGTCGAGGGTGCAGCAATGTATGTCAATCCGCCCTTCATCACCGCAGAGCTTGACAAGAAGGCAGGCCTCGGCACCATCAAGACTGCGGCCGCATCCGGTCAGGTTCAGGCTGTATGCGCATCCGATGCAGAGGCAATGGCTTACACCCGCCGTCTGCTCTCCTACATCCCGCAGAACAACGAGGACGGCACCGCATATTCTGCCACCACCGACGAGATCAACCGCCTCACTCCCAACGTGGAAGCCATCATTTCCGCTGACGGCTATTCGATGGCCGATGTAGTTGCGGCAATCTCCGACGACGCGGCATTCCTTGAGCTGTCTGCCGATTACGGCAAGTCCATGCTCACCGGCTTTATCACCTTAAACGGCATGGTAGTCGGCGTTGTGGCTAACCAGCCTGCTGAAAAGAACGGCAAGATCACCGTATGCGCGGCAAAGAAGGCGGCTCGCTTCCTGTCCTTCTGCGACTGCTTTAAGGTTCCGGTGCTGACGCTGGTTGACACCGAGGGCTACGACACCTCCGTGGAGGCTGAAAAGGCTCAGTACGGCGCGGCTCTCGCAAAGCTGGCATCCGCATATGCACAGAGCGAGAATGCAAAGGTCACGGTGGTGCTGGGCAAGGCATACGGCGCGGCTTACACCCTCATGGGCTCCAAGGCTCTGGGTGCTGACATCGCCCTCGCCTGCGAAAACGCAAAGATCAGCGCAATGCCCACAAAGAGCGCGGTTGCATTTGCATGGAACGACAAAGTCACCGACAACGCAAAGCGCGGCGAAATCGAAGCAGAGTGGGACGCTGTAATGGCTTCTCCCGTGGCTGCTGCAAAGGCCGGCGAGATCGACGACATCATCTCCCTCGATGAGCTTCGTCAGCGCGCATCTGCCGCATTTGAAATGCTGGGCGCAAAGAATGCACTCACCAAGGGCAAGCTCCACAACAACCTTCCCTTATAATTAAGGAGGAAGTAATATGACCATCAATCCGACACTTCTTTCCGATGTAATCGATTATTCCAAACCGCTGGAATTTTCGGATGCCATCGGATACGGTCTTCAGACTGCGCTCCTCGGCATGGGCGTTATATTCACAGTGCTCAGCATTCTGTGGGCAGTGCTTTCAGTATTCAAGACCATCTTCTACAAGCAGCCCAAGACCGAGAAGGAGCCTGCGCCTGTAAAGGTCGAAGCTCCCGCTCCCGTGGAACCCGCTCCTGCACCGGCTCCCGCAGCGGCAGACGATGCAGAGCTTGTTGCAGTCATCACCGCAGCCATCGCTGCCATGATGGATGCTCCCCAGACCTCTTTCAGAGTCGTATCCTTCAAGCGTACGGCAAGAAAATAAACATGATAAAGGAGATTTTACAATGAGAAGATTCAATGTAACCGTAAACGGTAATGTATATGAAGTAGAAGTTGAAGAGCTTGGCGCAGGTGCTCCCGCAGCTGCTCCCGTCGCAGCCCCTGCAGCCGCTCCTGCCGCTGCTCCCGCTGCAGCTCCCGCTCCCAAGGCTGCTCCCGCACCGAAGGCTGCCGCTCCCGCAGGCTCCAAAGGCGCTGTTTCCGTAACCGCTCCCATGCCCGGCAACATCCTGAAGGTCAATGTCACCGTCGGCCAGACCGTTAAGAGCGGTGATGTGATCTGCGTACTCGAAGCAATGAAGATGGAAAACGACATTCCCGCTCCTCAGGACGGCACCATCGCATCCATCAACGTTCAGAAGGGTGCATCCGTAAATTCCGGCGATGTTATCGTTACTATGAACTGATACCTCGTTTTCAATAAAGAGGTACTGTTATGTTAGAAACAATCAAAAACTTTTTGGAAACCACGGGTGTTGCCAGAATGTTCGTCGGCGAAGGCATCGCTCCCGACTTCTGGTGGAAGACACTCATCATGTGGGGCTTTGCATTCGTGCTCGTTTATCTTGCTATCGTCAAGAAGTTCGAGCCGCTGCTGCTTCTCCCCATCGCCATCGGTATGCTGCTTGCCAACCTTCCCGGCGCAAACCTCATCCATACCGAATTCTTCTTCGATGACTATTACCTGACCGCCGAGCAGATCGCCGCCGGTGAGCACGTTCCGCTTTCCACCATGCTCAAGCAGGTATTCAACAACGGCGGCCTCATCGACATCCTCTATCTCGGCGTCAAGCTCGGCATCTATCCCTCCCTCATCTTCATGGGCGTTGGTGCAATGACCGACTTCACCTCCCTGATCGCCAACCCCAAGAGCCTTCTCATGGGTGCAGGCGCACAGCTGGGCGTTTTCGTCGCATTCTTCGGCGCGCTGCTGATGGGCTTCTCTCCCATGGAAGCAGGCTCCATCGGTATCATCGGCGGTGCGGACGGCCCTACGGCGATCCTCGTCACCAAGACCCTCGCGCCTCACCTCCTCGGTGCCATCGCCATTGCGGCTTACTCCTACATGGCGCTGATCCCGATCATTCAGCCGCCCTTCATGAGACTTCTCACCACGGAGAAGGAGCGTAAGATCGTGATGACCGCTCTCCGTCCCGTATCCAAGACGGAGCTGATCATCTTCCCGATCCTCGTTACCGTCGTTGTGGCCATCATCGTTCCTGATGCCGCTCCGCTGATCGGCTTCCTGATGTTCGGCAACCTCCTCAATGTCTGCGGCGTTACCGAAAGACTCTCCAAGACGGCACAGAATGAGCTGATGAACATCATGACCATCTTCCTCGGTGTTTCCGTCGGTGCTACGGCAAATGCGGAAAACTTCCTCAGCACGCAGACCATCTTCATCATTCTCCTCGGTCTCACCGCATTCTGCATCTCCACGTGCGGCGGTCTTCTCACCGGTAAGCTCATGTGCTTTATCACCAAGGGCAAGATCAACCCGCTGATCGGCTCTGCAGGTGTTTCCGCCGTTCCGATGGCAGCACGTGTTGCGCAGACCGAAGGTCAGAAGGCGAATCCCTCCAACTTCCTTCTCATGCACGCCATGGGTCCGAATGTTGCGGGCGTCATCGGCTCCGCAGTTGCGGCAGGCGTATTCCTTTCGATGTTTGCAAAATAAGACGGCTCACCGTCCTACATAATCTGATATTTGGAGGAACTTATATAAATGGCTAAAGTTAAAATTACAGAAACCGTCCTGCGCGACTCGCATCAGTCTCTGGTTGCGACCCGCATGACGACCGAAGAAATGCTGCCCATCCTCGAAAAAATGGACAGCATCGGATACCACTCCCTCGAAGCATGGGGCGGCGCTACCTTCGACTCCTGCATGAGATTCTTAAATGAGGATCCGTGGGAAAGACTCCGCAAGATCCGCGGGGCTGTCAAGAATACCAAGCTCCAGATGCTCTTCCGCGGCCAGAACATCCTCGGCTACCGTCACTACGCAGATGACGTTGTGGAATACTTCGTACAGAAGTCCATCGCCAACGGTATCGACATCCTGCGCATTTTCGACGCGCTGAACGATCCCCGCAACCTGAAGACGGCCATCAATGCCACCAAGAAGGAGGGCGGTCACGTTCAGGCGGCCATCTCCTACACCACCGGCCCGGTCTATGACACCGAATACTACACCAAATATGCAAAGCAGCTGGAAGAAATGGGTGCAGACTCCATCTGCATCAAGGACATGGCAGGTCTGCTCAAGGCTTACGACGCATATGATCTGGTCAAGGCCATCAAGGAAACCGTCAAGGTTCCGATCCAGCTTCACACCCACTACACCGCAGGCGTTGCATCCATGACCCTCATCAAGGCCATCGAAGCAGGTGTTGACATCGTTGACACCGCCATCTCGCCTATGGCTATGGGCACCTCCCAGCCGCCCACAGAGCCGCTGGTTGCAACTCTCGCTGGCACCGAATACGACACCGGTCTCGATCTCACCAAGCTGGATGAGATCAACAAGTACTTCACGCCTCTGCGCGAAAAGTACATGGAGAGCGGTCTGCTCGATCCCAAGGTGCTGAAGGTGGACGTCAATGCGCTTCTGTATCAGGTCCCCGGCGGTATGCTCTCTAACCTCGTATCCCAGCTCAAGCAGGCAGGCAAGTCCGACAAGTACGCTGAGGTGCTGGCAGAAGTACCGCGCGTCCGTGCCGATGCAGGTTATCCTCCGCTGGTAACGCCGTCCAGCCAGATCGTTGGTACGCAGGCCGTGTTCAACGTCATC
>SVSO01000335.1 GCA_015064195.1 Oscillospiraceae bacterium | reverse complement strand
ATCCTTTGTGTGAGCACACAGCGGATCGGTGCAAATCGGCGTGGAGGTTCCTTTCGCCGGATTAAACAGCGCAGGGGTGGTTATACCGTCCACCTTCATATCGGTCAGCAGAAATGTGTCAAAAAACGCATCGTGGTCTTTTTCCGTTTTGCCGCACGCTGTACAGAGCGTCAGAAGTACGATTGCAAGTGTCAGAATTGATTTCTTCATAGGTTCATACCGTCCTTTCACCTATACAGACAACATTATATCACAAATATGCCGATTTTACAAAAAATAAATATATCCCTCCTTTGCCCGATGGCAAAGGAGGGAAACTCTTTTGGGATGTTCCTTATTCTGTTTTGTTCAGCTTATTTGAGCGCATCCACCAGATTCTGTACCGATTCGTCATAAAGCTGCTTGTTGGATGCCCATGTGGAGGCGGTCTCGCCGCCCTTTTGGAAAATGTAGCGCATCACAACGTGAGGGGATTTCTGCGCACCGAAGGCGAGGGAATAGATCTGCGTGAATTCGTAGCGGATATTGTTGAAAATGAGATCCAGCATGGCAGCGGAATCATCATCCCGGGCACCCTTTGCCTTGAGCGTCCGCTCATAGTATTCGGGGTAAATATCCGTGTGACCGTAGTAGGCCAGTGCTTCCAGAATGCAGCCGGCAAGCTCCGGATCGGTGGTGACGGGAACGCAGTAACCGGTGGTATTGCCAACTCCCACGTTGGAATAATACTGCTCCTGTGCCTCATCCCACTTGGGATATGGAAGAATGCCGAAATCCAGCTCAAAGCTGCGCATCTTCTGCAGCTCGCGCATGAGCGTCGCCAGCACAAGTCCCCGTCCCTCCTCGAATATCGTATACTGCGGAGCCGGAATATACGCTTCCTTGAGGTAGAGCGCGTCTCCGGAATCCATCAGGAACGTGCCGAGATCGTCAACCGCCTGCACCAGCTTTTCCGGCAGCGGAAGCATATAGGGGATGCCGTCCTCATCGTAGTCCACAAAGCGGATATCAAAGGCGGAGTTGAAGGTATCGATGCTCAGTGTGTGTCCGGTGATATAGCCGTACTGATCGCTTTCATCCATTTTGGAGTCGCCGTTCAGATCGCGGGCAGCGATTTTCGAGATGGATTTGAGCTTATCGTAGGTCCATTTTCCGGCATTGACGGTATCATAGAGGTTTTCGATGCCGAGGCTGTCGGCCAGCTCTTTGTTGAATACCATCGCATAGATGCGGTTGTAGAAGCTGGGATCGAGGTTGCCGGTGGTGACAAACAGCTTGTCGCCGATCACCGAGCGCTCCATCAGGTCGCCGATCCACCATGGCTGAGAAAAGTCAATGGCGTCCAGCTCCATCAGATTCTGATAATGTCCGCCGGTGGTTGCATTGATAGCCATGCGGTAAAAATAGCCCGCAATGATGTCAATGGATCCATCCCCCGCCATAATGCTGGCTTCGGCTGTGGAGTACCACTGTGCAAATTCAAGATCGGAGCCGTTTCCGACGGTGTACTGGAATTTGACGTTATACTCCTCTTCCACCTTACGGTTGCGGCGATAGACCGCATCGTTGACGGTATCGCCGGTTTCCTCGGTCTGATGAATGAGCGAAAAATAGTCGGAAACATAGAAGTTCACGTCCCGCCCGCCAAAATCCGCCTTTTTGAGCGGATGCAGCGCCGTGGTTTCCTCCGCGGAGCTGCTGTCCGGCGTGGTATCCGAAGAGGTCGGCGCCGCTTCGCCGCAGGCTGCAAGCAGGCCGGTGATAAGGAGAATGGATAGTAACCGATGAATCTTTGCTGTTTTCATAACGAATTCCTCTCGCATTCAATTAAATTTTTTACAGTTCAATAAACCCGACCGCATCCGCATCAAGGAAGACGGTCTTTTTTGTTCCGGTCGCCGCATTCGTATAGGTCTGCTCACACGCCTCGCCGGATATATTCCAGACGGCAACGCCAAGCCGTCCGTCTGCGGCGCGGTAAGCCTTGTGCCGGAATGCGCTGCCCGATGCGGTGAAGCCCTCCTCATCGACAAACGTGCCGTCAAAGAAGTAGTCTGCGTATTGCTTCCGGAGTGCGACCAGCCGTTTCATGTAAGCCGTATAATTCGGAATGTCGGATGGGATGCCCGCACAGCGGAAAATAGAAAGATCGAACGCCATGCCGTACAGATAGGTGAAGTTGCAGTTGACAAGCATATTCGTTTCATCCAGCGCCATGTTGCGGTTGGTCATCACCACCTCGGGGAATGTATAGCGGAACATCTCCGGCATGCTGTTTTTCTTTGTGGTAAAGGGCCCCGGCTGCACCAGATCCATGTACTGCGTATAGATGTCGATGCAGTGCTCTTCGGCGATGATGCGGCTGCCGTGGGAACGGATCGCATCCCGCAGCTCCGACCAGCGGCGCACCTTGGATGCACGGGCTTCGCTCGGCTTTTTGTGATCGTGCCCGTCGGCGGTGCAGAAAAGCGGGCGGGTGCCGCCGAGGTCAAACAATACACCGTCTGCACCGAGCTTCATGCAGGTATCGGCAGTTTCCAGCATCTTTTCGTGCCACTTGTCCGAACCGGAGCAGGCGCAGTACTGCTTGTAGGGATTGTTCAGCATCATGCGGTAGGTGCCGTCGGCGGCGTAGGTCTCCGCATAATGGCTGTAGTTGCCCCAGAGGTCGCGTACCAGCACATCCTGTCCCCCATGTTCACGGTACCAGCGGCTCGCCATGTCCACCACATGATAACTGACGAACAGGATCACCTTGCCGCCGCGTGCATGCACATATTCAAGA
>SVSO01000025.1 GCA_015064195.1 Oscillospiraceae bacterium | reverse complement strand
GATGTCTCCGCCGCCTCTGTAGGGTGCTGCGGCAAACCACAGATTCTCCGTGCGCTCATCCCGCAGCAGGGCATCCTGCAGCGTGACTCTGCCTTTTGCCACATCGTAGATATCGTACAGGATGTCATTTTCCACCCCGAGCACGAGATCGAGACATCGCATATCGAAATCACAGTCGCAAAGTAAAACCTGCTTGCCTCTGCGAGCCAGCGACATGGCGAGATTGGCGGCTACTGTGGACTTTCCCACACCGCCCTTGCATGATGTAATAAGTGTTATCTTTACCGTGTCCGATACCCTCCTGCCTGTTTGATACAGGTTTGAACGTTTCCGACACTGATTTACCCAGCTAAAGCAAAATAGAACAATACCGACAATTTTATGTTGACGGTTTTGTTTATAATTACAAATTGGCTAATGTGTCAATAATATGATACCATGTTTTCATGGTTTCTGTCAATAGTGCAATGCACATTTTTTATCCAAAAACGAAAATTTTACATTTTCGACAAAATTGATACGTATTTTTTTACAAAATCAGTGCCGGAGCAGGGAAGTGTGCGCACAAGCACCGTGATTTTGCGCAAAATGCAGAAAATCTCTGTAAATTCGGGCAGAATATTTACAAAATACTCATTGTATTTTTGCCGCAAATCATGTATAATTATAGTGATTATTTATTTTAAAGGAGATCTTTTATCATGGTCAAGGAAAATATGGAATTTATCTGTCAGTTCGATCCCGAAATCGGCGAGGCGATCAAAAAGGAATACGCACGTCAGCAGCGCGGTCTGGAGCTGATTGCTTCGGAGAACGTGGTTTCCCCCGCAGTCATGGCGGCAATGGGCACCGTTCTCACCAACAAATATGCAGAAGGTTATCCGGGCAAGCGTTACTACGGCGGCTGCGAATGCGTTGATATCGCAGAAAATATCGCCATCGAGCGCGCAAAGAAGCTGTTCGGCGCAGAGCACGCCAATGTTCAGCCCCACTCCGGCGCACAGGCAAACACTGCCGTTTACCTCGCGCTCCTCAACCATGGCGACACGGTTCTCGGCATGAATCTCGCTCACGGCGGACATCTGACTCACGGCAGCCCCGTCAACATTTCCGGCATCATGTACAATTTCGTTCCTTACGGCGTAGAGGATGACACCGGCATGATCGACTACGACAAGGTGGAATTCCTTGCAAAGGAGAACAAGCCCAAGCTCATCGTTGCCGGCGCATCCGCATATCCCCGCGTCATCGACTTCAAGCGTCTCTCTGAGATCGCCAAGGGTGTCGGCGCATATCTGATGGTTGACATGGCTCACATCGCCGGTCTTGTTGCCGCAGGTCTGCATCCCAACCCCGTTCCCTATGCGGATGTTGTCACCACCACCACCCACAAGACCCTGCGCGGTCCGCGCGGCGGTATGATCCTCTGCCGCGAGGAGCTGGCAAAGGCCATCAACAAGGCCGTATTCCCCGGCACACAGGGCGGCCCCCTCATGCACGTCATCGCATCCAAGGCTGTCTGCTTCGGCGAGGCACTCAAGCCCGAATTCAAGGCATATCAGGAGCAGATCGTGAAGAACGCCAAGGTTCTCGCCGACTCTCTCATGGCCGAAGGCTTCGACCTCGTATCCGGCGGCACGGACAATCATCTGATGCTGGTTGACCTGCGCAATATGGAGATCACCGGCAAGCAGCTGGAAAAGCAGCTGGACGAAGTATATATCACCGTCAACAAGAATGCCGTTCCCAACGATCCCCAGTCTCCCTTCATCACCAGCGGCGTGCGCATCGGCACTCCCGCCGTCACCTCCCGCGGCCTTGTGGAGGAGGACATGAAGACCATCGCTCATCTCATCAAGCTGACTGCCACCGATTTTGAGAACTCCGCTGATTATATCCGCGGGGAAGTCACCAAGATCTGCCAGAAATATCCGCTCTACGAGGGCTGATCCATCCATTCATGATCACAATCAACAGTGCTGAGATCCTCTGCGTCGGAACAGAGCTTCTGCTCGGCGATATCGTCAACACCGATGCGGCCTATCTTTCCCGCAAGCTGGCCGCCCTCGGCATCAACCAATATTATCAGGGCGTGGTGGGAGATAATCCCGCCCGCCTTGAAGGTGCGCTCCGACTGGCACTCTCCCGCAGCGACCTCGTTATCTTAACCGGCGGCCTCGGCCCGACCTACGACGATCTTACCAAAGAGACCGCCGCCAAGCTCATGGGCCGCAAAATGTTCATGCACGAGGAAAGCCTTGAGCGCATGATGGCCCGCATGAACCGTTACGGCGCGCCCATCACCGAAAACAACAAAAAACAAGCTCTCATGCCGGAAGGCGCAGTCGTATTCAAGAACGACTACGGCACAGCACCCGGTCTTGCCATCGAGGATGAGGAACAGGGAAAGATCATCATCCTTCTGCCCGGCCCGCCCCGTGAGCTTGAGCCCATGTTCGCCGAGCAGGTGGAGCCGTATCTGAAAAAATTCTCCGACCATGTCCTGCTCTCAAAAACCGTCAACATCTTCGGCATGGGCGAATCCCGCGTGGAATCTATTCTGCGCGACATGATGCTGGAATCGAAAAATCCCACCATCGCTCCCTACGCCAAGGACGGCGAAGTACAGCTCCGCGTTACGGCGGCAGGCAAGAGCGAGGACGAATGCGCCGCCATCTGTGACGAAGCCATTGAAAAGATCCGCGAGACCGAAGTGGGAAGCGTCATCTACGGCGTGGATGCGGGATCGCTGGAGGAAGCGCTGGTGCGCGAGCTTTGCCGGCAGAAAAAGACGGCTGCCTGCGCGGAATCCTGTACCGGCGGCTATGTGGCAAAGCGCATCACCAATGTGAGCGGTGCAAGCGAGATTCTGGAAGGAAGCATCGTCACCTACGCCAATCGGGTGAAAGAAAAATTCGTCGATGTTTCACATGAAACGCTGGAAGCTCACGGTGCAGTTTCCAGGGAAACCGCCATCGAAATGGCCCGCGGCGTTCGTAAGTTGTTTGACGCTCATGTGGGCATCTCCACCACCGGAATCGCCGGCCCGAATGGAGGCACCCCCGATAAGCCCGTCGGAACGGTATTCGTCGCCGTTTCCACAGAAGACCGCGAGGAGATCCGTGAGCTTCATATCGGAAACGGCCTTCAGACCCGTGAATATGTCCGCTATGTATCCGCCAGCAACGCGCTGGATCTTGCCCGCCGGATAATTTCCGGTCAATAATTTCTTACAGAAAGGATCACCATCATGAATGCATCCCAACTTATTTCCGCCATCGAAAGCGGCAAATACAACGGCATTTTCACCGAGCTTTACGGTGAAGAAAATGTCAAAGCGCAGGAAGCGCGCTACATCAAGGTCGTAAACGAATTCGCATCCCTGTTCGGTGGTGAGCGCGAGATCTCCCTGTTCTCCGTGGCCGGCAGAAGCGAGATCTCCGGCAACCACACCGACCATAACTACGGCAAGGTTCTCGCCGCATCCATCAACCTTGACATCATCGCCGCCGCATCCCCCCGCGATGATCTGCGCATCAACATCAAATCCGAGGGCTTCCCCATTGATGAGGTCGACATCACCGATCCCACCGTTGACGAATCCCTTTACTACACCTCCAAGTCCATCATCTCCGGTATGTGCAGCGGCTTCTTAAAGTACGGCCATAAGGTGGGCGGTTATGACGCTTATACCACCTCCAACGTGTTCAAAGGCTCGGGACTTTCCTCCTCTGCTGCATTTGAAGACATGGTAGGCCTCATCCTCAATGGCTTCTACAATGACGGCGAGGTTGAAAATGCTGAGATCGCGAAGATCGCGCAGTATTCCGAGAACGTATTCTTCGGCAAGCCCAGCGGCCTCATGGATCAGACCGCCTGCGCAGTCGGCGGCTTCGTTGCCATCGACTTCAAGAATCCCAAGGAGCCTGTCATTGAAAAGCTGCCCTTTGACCTGACCGCAGCCGGCTACAGCCTCTGCATCGTCAACACCGGCGGCAATCATGCTGACCTCAACGAAGACTACGCTTCCGTTCCCGCAGACATGAAGAAGGTCGCATCCTACTTCGGCAAGCCTGTACTGCGCGAGGTTGCACTGGATGAGATCCTCAAAAACATCAAAGCTCTCCGCGAATTCGCAGGCGACCGTGCTGTTATGCGCGCCATCCACTACAAGAACGAAAACGAGCGCGTGACCGCTCAGACTGCCGCTCTCAAGGCCGGCGACATCGACGGCTTCTTTGCCGGTGTCATGGCATCCGGCAACTCCAGCTTCAAGTATCTGCAGAATGTTTACACCGTGAAGAATGTAACGGAGCAGGGACTGTCGCTGGCACTCTGCCTTGCGGAGATCGCTCTTTCCGGCCAAAAGGCGGCTTATCGTGTACACGGCGGCGGATTTGCCGGCACGATCCAGGCATTCGTCGCAAACGAGGATGTTCCCGCATTCCGCGCAGTGCTTGACAACGCATTCGGTGAGGGCGCGACCACCGTGCTGAAGGTTCGTCCCTACGGCGCGATCCGCATCCAGTAATGGCAAAACAGAAAAAGAAATCCGGCAAGACCTCCTTTGTGAATTCCCTTGAATCCACAAAGGAGGTCAAGGCTAAGGTGCGGCAGTTCAATTTCAAAAAAGCGCTCATCCTCATCGTCTCCACCCTCGCCGCATTCGTGCTGCTTGAGGGCGTCATCCAGCTGGAAGCGCAGGCCGGGCTGTCCTTCAGCATCATCACGCTGGTGTATTACATCGCCGCGGCACTGCTTGTGCTGGCGATCATCTTCTTGAACCGCGGATTTTCCAAAAAAGAGCTGACGCCGGATATGCTGGATGAGGGCACACCGCCGGAGGAGGCAGAAAAGATCTGCGCACTGGTCAATTCCCAGAAAAAACTGGCAAAAAAGGTGATGCTCGTGCTCGTTCCCATCCTGTTTGCCATCTTCTTTGACCTGATGTACCTGTTCTACGGCGATATTCTCGCCCAATTTTTCTCATTTTTTGCGTGAATTATGACACAGTTTTCCGTTTATACGCTGGCTTCCGGCTCCAAGGGCAATTCCGTCTATGTGAGGCTCGGCGAGGATGAGCTGCTCATCGATGCCGGCACCAGCTGCAAGCGCATCTCCGATTCGCTCAAAGCCCTCGATACGGACATTTCCCGCATCAAGGCCATCTTTATCACCCACGAGCACAGCGATCATGTGAATGCGCTGGAGGTCATCTCCAAAAAATATTCCATCCCCGTTCATTTCACCGAACCGTCGGCAAGAGCGCATCTCATCTCAAAAAAGACCGAATTCACTGCCCAAGCCGCCGTCATTCATCCGCCGGTCTACAGCGTCAGAGTCGGCGCACTGGAGGTGCGTTCCTTCATCACGCCCCATGACAGTGCCGGAAGCGTGGGCTATGTCGTATCCGACGGCACGCCCTGTCATACGCTGGCACTGGCGACAGACATCGGCTGTGTGACCGATGAGATCTCCGATGCTCTCATGGGCGCGGAGAATGTCATCCTCGAATCCAATCACGACGAAAATATGCTTCTGTGCGGCCCTTACCCTTATGAGCTGAAGCGGCGCATTCTCTCAAACCGCGGCCATCTTTCCAATGAAGCCGCCGCCGCGCTGGTCAGCCGCCTTGCCGCATCGGGCACAAAACGCATTCTGCTCGCTCATCTGAGCGAGGAAAACAATCTGCCGGAGCTTGCGTACCACTCCTCCCTCTGTTATTTACAGGATACGGATGTATCTCTGTCCGTGGCCGCACCCTCCGCGCCGACCAAGCTGGTATAACAATGCTGCGTATACATATTGTCCATGTGGGCACCATAAAAGAAAAATACCTGACCGATGCGGTGGCCGAATACGAAAAGCGGCTGTCCGCATACTGTGTCATTGATAATATCTCCGTCAAGGAGGAGCGTCTGCCCGACAAGCCCTCCCCCTCGGAAATTTCCGCCGCCCTCACAAGAGAAGGGGAACGCATCCTCGCCGCACTTCCGCCCCGCGCCTACACCATCGCGCTGTGCGTGGAGGGAAAGCAGATGACGAGCGAAGCCTTCTCCGAGCGGATCAGTACCATCGCAAACGAAGGCTTTTCCGATATCTGCCTCATCATCGGCGGCTCGGACGGCCTGTCGGACGCGGTGAAGAAAAGCTGCCGGATGCGTCTTTCCATCTCGGAAATGACCTTCCCTCATCAGCTCATGCGCGTCATTCTGCTGGAACAGCTCTACCGCGCCTTCAACATCGCCGCCGGCGGAAAGTATCACAAATAGCGTAACTCGAAAGGATTTTTGCTGCATGAAAGCATGGAAAAAAATTGCGGCCCGCATCATTCCGGTGGGCATCATGGCGTTTCTGGTGGTGGCCGTCATCGCTTATCAGCGCGGTGTGTACGACATCACCTTCATTGAGCGTCCCTCCACCGATACGACGGCCGCAGAAGCTCCCATTCCTCCTGACGATACCGCGCCGCCTGCGGTGGACACAACTGCTCCCGAAACAAACGGTGCGGATACAGAGCAGCCGCCCGAAAATCCGACGGTCATCGAGGATGAGGCAGGGAAGATCGAGGCATTTTTTGCGACGCTCGATCCCACCTCCACCATGGTCTCCCGGGGCTATCGCATCACCGATGCCATCTTTGATGAGGGCGTGTATCTGACCCTGCTGAACACCACCTCCACCCTGCGCGACGATTTTTCCCTGCGCAAAAAGGTCGTGGCAGTTCCGGAACGCATTCCGGATGAGCTTGACAGCGGCTATACAACCGTTTACAACAATGTTTCCGTGGATCGCCCCCACGTGGAGATCTACATGGACTACATCTTCATCGACAACGGCCGCACAGTTGACATTCTCCGTGCAGACGGAACCGTGCTCCAGCGCAGCTTCGATATCGGGATGTACAAGCCCGCTTACACCCGCGACAATTCCGACGCGGCACTGTTCAAGACGGAGGAGCCGTCCCAGAGCCGCTACGGTGTGACCATCACGAAATATTTCCGATTCGACGAGACCGGCAAGCTCATCGAGAGCGATTACAATGACGAATCGGACAACCGTGGACTTTATGCCAACTATCCCACCTATTTCGGCAAATCGGACAACAATTTCCAGCGGTTTTACAAAAACGGCTACTTCGCCTACGGTCAGAACAACATCCCCACCACCAATTACCGCTACAAGACCGCTTACAATTTCAGTGAAGGCTATGCGGCTGTGGTGGATGACGAGGGCGTGCTGAAATTTGTGCAGAAGTGGTTCTATCCCCAGATCTCCGGCACGAAGGTTTATATCAACTCCTCGAAGCGCCGTGTCTACGCCAACTACATGGCGCCCGACACAAACGGCCCGGAATCGCTGGGCTTCTACTATTTCGATCACGGCCTTGTCCGCATGAGAAATCAGGAGTATGATGCATATCACATTGAGGAGCTGAACAGCAAGGACATCACCGTGGATGAGGAATTTCTCATGAAACTGGACGGCACGCGCTATCAGCTGCCCAAGGATTACAATCTGGTATCCTACTCCAACGGCATGATTTTGCTGGAGAAAAACGGATATTACGGCTTCATGGATTACACCGGAAAATGGATCGCACAGCCGATCTACACTGAGGCAGAGCCGTTCAACGAAGGTCTTGCCGTGGTTGGCATCGACGGCGTATACGGCATGATCGACACGGAGGGAGATTTTGTGATTCCCATGCTGTTCGATCACATTTCCGGCGCATCTGGCGGCATCGTGGCCGCATATGACGGCAGCACCGGCTGGCAGCTGTTCAATAAAGTACAGAAATAACAGAGTATTGATGAAGTTTATCCTGCATAAATTTCATCAATACTTCTTTGCATAGAGGGATAATTTTACAGATCATGACAAAAATTCCAGAATATTCCGCAGGCTCGGCGGATGTATGCGTCATCGGTGCAGGTCACGCCGGCATCGAAGCCGCACTCGCCGCCGCTCGTCTCGGTTTTTCCACAATCCTGTTTACAATCAATCTGGACGCTATCGGAAATATGCCCTGCAATCCGTCCATCGGCGGCACGGGCAAGGGGCATCTTGTCTACGAAATCGACGCGCTGGGCGGTGAAATGGGCCGTGCAGCTGACAAGGTGATGCTCCAAAGCCGGGTGCTCAATCTGGGCAAAGGCACAGCGGTTCACAGTAAACGCATTCAGGCGGACAGGGCAGCGTACAAGCGCATTATGAAGCAAACCATCGAGGAAACGGAAAATCTCCGACTGATTCAGGCGGAGATCACTGACATCCGGTGCGTAACGGAAAATGGCAGAAAGCGCATCGCCGCCGTTATCACAAATCTCGGTGCTGTGTGGGACTGCAAGGCCGCCATCATCTGCTCCGGCACCTATCTGCGCGGCAAGATCATCGTGGGCGAAGCATCTTATTCCTCCGGCCCGGACGGAATGCTGCCCGCAAACGAGCTGACCGCCAATCTGGAGCGGGAGGGAATCGCCATGATGCGCTTCAAAACCGGTACCCCCGCCCGCGTTCACCGGGATTCCATCGATTATTCCAAGCTGGAGGTTCAGCCGGGCGACGATTATGTTGACCCGTTTTCGCTGGATTCCGACAGGGAAGCGCTGAACCGCGTCGAGCAGATCCCCTGCCATATCGTCTATACCAATCAGACCACCCACGACATCATCCGCCAAAATATGTCCCGCTCGCCCCTCTATTCCGGCATGATCGAAGGCATCGGCCCGCGCTATTGCCCCAGTATTGAGGATAAGGTGATGCGATTTGCGGATAAGGAGCGTCATCAGCTGTTCATCGAGCCCATGGGACGGGACACCAAGGAGATGTACATTCAGGGATTCTCCTCCTCACTTCCCGAAGAAGTGCAGATGCAGATGCTCCACTCTCTCCCCGGCTTTGAAAATGCACAGGTCATGCGCACCGCCTACGCCATCGAATACGACTGCATCGATCCCACCCAGCTCTACGCCACATTGGAATTCAAGGATATCGACGGGCTTTACGGCGCGGGACAGTTCAACGGCACATCCGGCTATGAGGAAGCCGCGGCACAGGGACTGGTGGCCGGCATCAACGCGGTGCTCAAGCTGCGCGGCGATGAGCCGATGATCCTCACCCGCCAGAGCAGCTATATCGGTACGCTCATCGACGATCTCGTCACAAAAGGCACCAAAGAGCCCTACCGCATCATGACCTCCCGCTCGGAATACCGGCTGCTGCTCCGTCAGGATAACGCCGCCGAGCGTCTGACACCCATCGGACGGCGTGTGGGCCTCATCTCCGATGCGCGGTGGGAGGCATTTTCGCTGGAATGCGAGCAGGTGAAGTCGGAGGTCAAGCGGCTGGAGTCCACCTCCGTGCCGCCAAGTGACACCCTGCGCGATCTGCTGGATGAAAACAATTCCACGCCCATCCACACCGGTGTGCGGCTGGCGGAGCTGCTTCGCCGTCCGGAGCTGTCCTACGACAAGCTGGCGGCAGTGGATGTGACGCGGCCGGAATTGCCGTACCGTGTGCGTCTGCAGGCAGAGACTGCTATCAAATACGCCGGCTATATCAAACGTCAGCTGTCCGACGTAGCACGCACGGCAAAGCTGGAAGAAAAGCGTCTTCCCACGCCTTTCGATTACAGCGAGATCAAGGGAATCCGCCTCGAAGCCGTGCAGAAGCTGAATAAATTTCAGCCCGCAAACATCGGACAGGCATCCCGCATCAGCGGAATCTCGCCGGCAGACATTTCCGTCCTGCTCATTTATTTTGCAAACCACGGAGGGAAGAGCAACAATGGATAAATCTTCTTTCATTGCCGCTTACTCGGCGATCATGGAGAAAAACCGGCTGACCGATTTTGCCGGGGAAGCACTGGCGGAGCGATTTTTCGCGCTGACGGAGCGGATGCTGGAGGTCAATGCCCACATGAACCTCACCGCCATCACGGACATGGAGGGCATCATTCTGAAGCATTACGCCGATTCCCTCACCATCGCGCCCTATATCCCGGACAACGCTTCCGTCATTGATGTGGGATGCGGCGCGGGATTTCCGTCTCTTCCGCTGGCCATCGCACGGCCCGATCTCAGAATCACTGCCTTCGACAGCACCACCAAGCGCATCCACTACATCAGCGAAACGGCGGAAATGCTGGGAATCCGCAATATTACCGCCATTACCGCGCGCGCCGAGGAGCTGGCCCTTGATCCGGAATACCGGGAACGCTTCGACATTTCCTGCGCCCGTGCAGTTGCCAGACTGAATGTGCTCAGCGAGCTTTGCATCCCGTTTGTCAAGCCCGGCGGCGCATTTATCGCCATGAAAGCCAACGCCGCAGAGGAGCTGACAGAGGCGGAAAATGCGCTCCGGAAGCTCGGAGGAAAGCTTCGCTGCGCTGACTGCTTCTCCCTTATTTCCGATAGTGCGTCAGACGAAAATCCGCGGTGCATGGTAGTCATCGAAAAAATTTCCCCGACGCCGAAAAATTATCCGCGCAATTACTCACAAATCAAGAAAAAACCACTGTAATCGTAACAATTCGCGTCAAATAAAACAATAACCGACAGCCCGTTCGTTTCCTCGACGGGCTGCATTATTTTTCTGTCTCCAAATTTCGCCCATTTCTACGGCACTTTTGTGATATGATGGTATCACCTCAAAATTGAAAAGGAGACAAGCCTATGACAAGCATCAATTTTTTCAAAAGCTCCGCCAAACGTGAGCTGGAAGCCGAGCGGGAACGTCTGCGCCATTCGTGGGACGAGCTGAACCGCCGCGAGAAAGCCTTCATGGAAAAGGATGAATTCGGCCGCATCCACATGATCCCCGCCGACCGCATCATCGCCAATCCCAATCAGCCGAGAAAGCAGTTCGACGACGAATCCATCATCAGCCTCGCCGACAGCATCCGGATCTACGGCATTCTTCAGCCGCTCACCGTCCGCCGCATCAACGGGGATGAGCAGTACGGCCCCGCATTTGAGATCATCGCCGGCGAGCGAAGATTCCGCGCCGCCAAAATGATCGGATTTGTGGAGATTCCGTGCATCATCATCAACGTGGACAGCAAAAAATCGGCGGAACTGGCCATCATCGAAAACATTCAGCGGGAGAGCCTCAACATTTTCGAGCAAGCCAGTGCCATCGCCTCCCTCATCGATCTTTACCATCTGACGCAGGAGGAGGTCGCACGACAATTGTCCACCAGTCAATCCTTTGTTGCAAATAAGCTGCGCATTCTCCGTCTCACACTGCCGGAGCGGGAGAAAATCCTCGCTTACAACCTCACCGAACGTCATGCCCGGGCACTGCTGAAGATCCAATCGGTGGAACAGCGTCTGCGCATCATCGATTACATCTACCTGCACAATCTCAACGTCGCCACCACTGAATCCTACATAGACCGATTCCTTGCTGAAAATGAATCCTCCCGCCGTCCGAGATCGCCCCGCAAGATCGTACTGAAGGATATCCGCATTTTCTACAACTCCATCGACAAGGCGGTATCCATCATCAAGCAGGCAGGAATTCCCGTGGAGAGCCAGCGAACCGAAGGGGATGATGTCATAGAGCTGACCATCCGCATTCCAAAATCCACCGGAACCGCGCAAAAAGCGATGTGAATGTTTCACGTGAAACATGGATCGACAGATTTCATATCAGATTTACAAAATACCATTGACTTTTTCCGCATTTGCTGATATAATATAGATGTAGTATTATCGCTAATCACGGAGGCGGACAATGGCATATACCGTATCACTCGCGAATCAGAAGGGCGGCGTGGGCAAAACCACCTCCGCTGTCAATTGTGCTGCCTGTGTAGGCGCGCTGGGAAAACGTGTTTTGCTCGTTGATCTCGATCCCCAGGGCAACTCCACCAGCGGTGTGGGAATTCCCCGCAAAAGCGTGAAGGTCTCTGCTTATGATCTCATGATCGGCCGCGCCACAGCAAAAGAAGCCATCGTCAGGACGAAATTTGAGAATCTTTCGGTTATTCCGTCCCACATTTCGTTGACCGGTGCGGAATTCGAGCTGATCGATGCGGAAAAGCGTGAGCTTCTGCTCAAGCAGGCACTCAGTGAGGTGGATGCGGAATTTGATTACATTTTCATTGACTGTCCGCCGTCTCTCGGTATTCTCTCCATCAATGCGCTCACTGCAAGCAGTGGTGTCATCATCCCCATGCAGTGCGAATTCTACGCGTTGGAGGGATTATCTCAGCTGATACTGACCATCCGGCAGGTAAAAAAGCTGTACAATCCGCGTCTTGAGATCACCGGTATCCTCATCACCATGTTCAACGGACGGCTCAATCTTTCCATGCAGGTTCTGGACGAGCTGAAGAAATATTACGCGGACAAGCTGTTCAAGACCGGCGTGGTGCGCAACGTGAAGCTTTCCGAAGCCCCCAGCTACGGTGAACCGATCCTATACTACGACAAGCATTCCAAGGGTGCGCAGGCATACATGGACATAGCCCGTGAAATAATCGATCGCACCTGACAAAATCAGCAGACGGAAGTGAAGTAAATGGCAAAAAAGCAAGCTCTTGGTCTGGGAATCGATGCAATATTCCTGGACAATTCGCTTGATACACAGGAAAAGACACACATTCTGCGGCTGTCACAAATCGAACCGCGTCAGGGTCAGCCGCGCAAGGTTTTCGATGCGGAAGCACTGTCTCAGCTGGCGGATTCCATCGCGGCCAACGGTCTGATTCAGCCCATTATCGTCCGCCCCCGTGACAATTCCGATTTTTATCAGATCATTGCCGGCGAACGTCGGTGGAGAGCCGCAAAAATGGCGGGGCTTTCCGAAGTTCCCGTGGTCATTCTCGACGCGGATGACAAAAAAGCCGCCGAATATGCGCTGATCGAAAATATCCAGCGCGAGGATCTCAATCCCATCGAAGAAGCGCAGGGATTCTATTCCCTCATTCACGACTACGATCTCACACAGGAGCAGGCGGCAAAGCAGGTGGGCAAAAGCCGCGCCGCTGTCACCAACGCACTGCGCCTGCTGGATCTTCCCGAAGATGTGCTTGCGCTGGTATCGGACAAATCTCTGTCCGCCGGTCATGCGCGAACATTGCTGGGAATTTCCGACAAAGGCACAATTTCCGATGCGGCAAAGCTTGTCATCGACCGGGAGCTTTCCGTCCGTGCCACCGAGGAGCTTGTAAAAAAACTGAACACCGAGGAATCACCTGATGAGCCGGAGGATGAGAATGAAGCAGTTGAGCGGGGATATTACACCTCGCTTGAAGAAAAAATCACGCAGGCAATTGGCTGCAAGGTGAAAATTTCGCACACCAAGCGCAAAAAAACCATCTCCATCTCCTATCGGGATGCGGATGAGCTTGAGGAGCTGATCAAAAAGCTCGTCGGGCAGGATAACACAGAAAATTTATTTGTATAAGGGAGTTTTAAACCATGCTTGATATCCGATACATCAAGGAAAACACAGAAGACGTCATTACACGTCTTGCAAACAAGGGCAAGGATGCCCGCGAAGACATCGAAAAGATTCTTTCTCTGGATGCAGAACGCCGCGTAATGATCTCCGAGACGGAAGCGCTCAAGGCTGAGCAGAATAAAGTCTCCAAGTCCATCCCCATGCTCAAGAAGCAGGGACAGGATGTGACCCCCATATTCGCACAGATGAAGGAGCTTTCCGAGAAGATCAAGACCTCTGACGAAAAGATCAAGGCAGTTGAGATCGAATACACCAACCTCATGCTCAGCCTGCCCAATCTCCCCGACCCCGATCTGAAGCCCGGCGGCAAGGAGAACAACGAGCCGCTCCGCTACTACGGCGAGCCTCACAAGTTCGATTTTGAGCCGAAGAATCACGTTGACATCTGCACCGATCTCGGTCTGATCGATTACAAACGCGGTGTCAAGCTGTCCGGCAACGGCTTCTGGATCTACCGCGGACTCGGCGCACGCCTTGAGTGGGCACTGCTCAATTATTTCGTGGAAACCCACATCGGCGACGGCTATGAGCTGGTACTCGTTCCCCACATGCTGGGATATGAGTGCGGTCTGACTGCGGGCCAGTTCCCCAAGTTTGCCGACGACGTTTACTGGCTGGAGACTGCGGAAGATGAGCGCCGCCGCTTTATGCTTCCCACCGCAGAAACTGCGCTGGTATCTCTCCATCGCGATGAGATCCTCACCGAAGCGGATCTGCCGAAGAAGTACATCAGCTACACACCTTGCTTCCGCCGCGAAGCCGGCTCCTACCGTGCAGACGAGCGCGGCATGGTACGCGGCCATCAGTTCAACAAGGTGGAAATGGTACAGTACACCCGTCCCGAGGATTCCGACGATGCATTCGCAGAGCTGGTCGGTAAGGCAGAAGCGCTTGTCAGCGGCCTTGGCTTCCACTTCCGCACCGTCAAGCTGGCAGCAGAGGACTGCTCCGCTTCCATGGCACGCACCTACGACATTGAGATCCACATTCCTTCCATGGACGGCTACAAGGAAGTAAGCTCTGTCTCCAACGCACGTGATTATCAGGCGCGCCGCGGTCAGATGCGCTTCAAGCGTGAATCCACCGGCAAGATCGAATTCATGCACACCCTGAACGGCTCCGGTCTTGCTACCAGCCGCATCCTGCCCGCCATCGTTGAGCAGAATCAGCAGGCAGACGGCAGCGTCATCGTTCCCGAGGTTCTGAGAAAGTATCTCGGCTGCGACATCATCAAGAAGGAAAACTAAGAACCATCGCCGGCTCTGCCGCATGGCAGAGCCGGGCAAATCATGATAAAAGGAGGATTTTCGGTGGATTTTCTGGAAGCGTTATGGAACGATATCATGAGCATCTGCGGCAACACGATCACTCTCGGCAATCAGCCCATAACCACTCTTAACCTCATCGTGTGGTCACTTTTTATCGGCTTTATGATTGGTATCGGTGTTACGCTTTACAACAAATTTGTTCTCGGATCACTTGTACGGGGGCTGATCGAACGGGGCGCGCATACAGAAGAAGCAGCACTCACTGCTGCGGAGATCGGATGCAACAATCCCTTTGTTCAGTTTGCACTGCGCAGAAACGGCTCCTTCCGCCGCATTGTTCATATGAAGGGCGATACGGAAGCAGAGCAGAGCCGTGAGAGCTTCAAGACCGCACGATTCTTCATCCCCGATGACAAGGTTCACCGTGCGGAGGTGATCTACGGCAATTCGGGCACCAGCGTTATTTCGGTACTGCTCTCCGTACTGGCATTTCTCATTGTCGCATTCGTTTCGTTTATTGTAGTCCCCGATCTCATCCAGATGCTGACCAACTTCATCGGCGAGATCACGCCTGCAAGCAACATAATCTAACACAAAGAGAAGTAGAAACATATGAATTATCAACAAACAAACAAACGCGGACGCCGCCATCGCAGCACACTCAGCGTCTTCCTCACCATCCTGATCATCGCCGCCATCGCAGTCGGTGCAGCGGCTGCCGCCATTTATTTCAGCGGCATCCGGTATATTCAGATGAATACCGAGGACGGCGGAACGGTCAAATTCTTCGGCCGCGTCGATTCCGAGGGAGATCCGCTCACCGGTAAGCTCTATTATTCCAGCGGAATCACTGCGGAAGTGGACATGGAGAAAAATTCCGTGGTCTATTCCAACGGCGATATTTATGAGGGCGAGCTGGATCAGCTCAGCCGTCACGGCAAGGGCAAGCTCATTTATGCTTCCGGTGACGTATACGAGGGCGACTTCGTGCAGGATCAGATCACCGGCTATGGCGTTTATTCCTTCTCCAACGGCGATGTTTATGAGGGCAATCTCTCGAACGGCAAAAAAGAAGGGCAGGGCACTTACACTTGGGCGGATGGCTCGGTCTATTCCGGTATGTACCAGAATGACATGAAAAACGGTCAGGGTCTGTACAAATGGGCGGACGGCTCCTCCTATGAGGGAAATTACGTGAACGAGCTGAAGGACGGCTCCGGCGTTTATATCTTCCCCAACGGCGACAAATACACCGGCAATTTCTCCGCCGATGTCCGCACCGGCAAGGGCACCTATGTATGGGCCAACGGCGACGTGTATGAAGGCGAATTCGCTGACAACAAGATGCACGGTACAGGCAAATATACATGGCCCAGCGGACGTGTATTCGAGGGCGAATTCTCCGAAGGAAAGATCGTCCGCGAAGAAGAAGACGCAAAATAACCATACAGGCTTGATCGGGATCCGACCAAGCCTGTACTTGCAAAAGAAAGGACAGAATATGATTACAACCAAGCTGACTGACAAGGAATTTTTCACATCCAAAGTGGATTCATCCATTCCCGAGCTGGCATCCCTTCCGGCACTGGCGGAAAACGGCGATTTCGCATCGGCTCACAAAATTTTCGCCGATTACGTGAGAAATACGCTGAATCCGGAGAATTATCTTGCCGGAGAAAAGGAATATCTCCAGCCTTACGCAGATAAAGTCAAAGCGGCGGCCGAGCGTGCCATGGGACGCACCTTCATCTCCTGCCGCGTGCCTCACACCTTCACCGGCGAGATCGACTGGGAATTCAATCCCACCTACAACGGCTACAAGGAATGGCCGTGGCAGTTCAATCGTCATCCAGAATGGAAATATATGGCGGATTATTATCTTCTCACCGGTGATGAGAAGGCGGCGGCGGAATGGTCGGCGCAGTTTATCAGCTGGGCGAAGCAGGCGCAGGTTCCGGAGAATGCCAGCGGTTTTGAGACTGTCTGCTGGCGCACACTGGAAACGGGACTGCGCATGAAGCCGTGGAGCCACTGCATCCACGCATTTCTCCATTCCCCCTCTGTCAGCGATGAAGTAATCACCATCTTTTTCAAATCCGTCTGGGAACATGGATGGCGGCTGAGAAATTTCAACACCATGTGCAACTGGCTCATCTCCGAAATGCTGGGCCTCACCATCATCGGCCTCATTTGTCCGTTCCTGAAAGACAGCACCGAATGGCTGGCATTTGCCGATGAGCGCATGAAGACCGAGCTTGACAATCAGGTCTATCCCGACGGAATGCAGATCGAGCTGAGCATGGGCTATCACAGCGTCGTGACGCAGGAATATGAGAATCTCCTCAGCGTTTACCGCAAGGTGATAAAGCCCGCTCCCGCCTATCTTGAGGAAGCACTGGAAAAGCTGTACAGTGTGTATCCGAAATTAGCACGTCCGGACCTGCAGTGCCCAGCCATGAACGACGGCGGCGCATGGCTGCCGGACGATCTGATGGAAAAAGCCTGCGAATTGTATCCGGAGCATCCCCTGTTCCCCTATTTTGCAACCGGGCGCAAAGAAGGCAATGCGCCGGAATTCAAGTCCATCCTGATGGAATACGGCGGCGCGGCGATCATGCGCAGCGGCTGGGATGCGGACAGCTATTGGGCATACATGGACTGCTCTCCCTACGGCCGCGCACATCAGCATGAAGATAAGCTGAATCTGCAGATCTTCGCGCTGGGACACGAGCTTGTCTGCGAATCGGAGCATTTCGACTACGACACCTCGGAAATGCGCAAATATGTGCTTTCCACCCGCGGACACAACACCATCCGCGTGGACGGCGAGGATCAGGGAAGCCGTCACTATTACGTATGGCTGCCGGAAATGGTCAGACAAAAGGCGGATGTCTATTGGAACAGCAACGAAAATCGCGACACGGCGGAAGCTTCCTTCACCGCCGGCTACAGCAAGGAGCGCATCCCCGTTATCCATACGCGCCGGCTGATCTTCCTGAAGAATGAGCAGGATCTGCCTCCCATGTTTGTCGCTATCGACCGCCTCACTTCGGAAAATGACGAAAAGCACGATTACGAGGTCATCTGGCATCTCTATGATAATCCTACCACCATCGACAAAAATACGGTCAACAACGTCTACGATGACGGCGTAGGCATCACCGTCGCATCCTCCATCGGCGGCATCAACGTGGTGCGCGGCCAGAAAGCCCCCGTATTCCAAGGTTGGCTTCCCAACTTCGGCATCGGCGATGTGGAGCATTATCCCATCCCCACCATCCTGAACACCGGCGTATTTGAAAAATCCCGCCGCATCGTGACGGTGCTTTGCCCCTTCGCGGACAACGCACCCATCGTCAAGAGCGTGGAAGCTTCCGGCGATATTGCGGAGAAAACCTTCACCGTCAAGCTTGCCGACGGCAGGGAAGTTACCGTTGAGGAATAAATCAAAAAAGCTGCACGTTTGTGCAGCTTTTTTGATTTACCCCGGCATATATCCGGCACCGGCCGTCAGCTTGATGAGCAGATTGATATCGTCCGGCTGAACCTTGGCGGGATAGGCCGCCTTGTTGCGCACCGTTCCGCCGCATTTTTCGCAGCGATAGACGATAATATATCCCTTCTTCGGATCGGGCAGCACCTGCACCGGACGAAGCAATCCCAGACAATCGTTGGCGCGGTCGCCGGGATTTACGTCAATGTGAATGGAGCAGAGGCACTTGGGGCAGTGATCGCGTGAGGTGACACCCAGCGGCTTCACTTCAAAGCCGCAGTTCCGGCAGATAAATCCGCTGTCATTTTTTTGAAATCGCTTATCTTCCATATTTTATCAAAATCTCCTGTTATTGTATGCATAATCCCATCCGTCCGGCAAATACTAAGCACGGACTAAACCGAAAGGAAAGTTTGTGCTATGAAAAAAATCCGATATAAGAAACCGATTCTCATTGTTCTTGCCCTCGTCCTTGTGACCGTGCTTCTCGCAGTCAGCGCGGCGGCACTCACCGTCCGCGAAGGCTCAAGCCCCATGGAGAACAACAATCCCTCCGACACCACCACATCCTATGATTCGGAGGCCGACTCCGACGTGGTGGGCGGAAATGTGGCCGACGGTGAAGCCGGAGATGCAGCGGGCAGTGACACAACAGCCGCCGATTCCATGCCTGGCACCGGCGAATTTGCCGATGATACTTCCAATGCCGACGATTCCACAGGCTCTGTGGAATCCGCCGTCGATAATGTGATCACCGACGCGGCAGATATGGTGGGCGATGCGGCGGACGGCGTGGAAAACGCAGTCACCGACAGCTCCGGTATGGGTATATGGGGCATCGTCATCGCGATCATTATCATCGCCGCCATCGCATTTCTCATTTTCGCCATATTCGGCAGAAAGAAATAATCACACAACGAGAGCTTCTGCTCTCGTTTTTATTTGCCCACGCAGAAGCGGTGGAAAATTCCGTCCACGATTTCCTCCGTCACCCGCCGTCCGTCAAGCTCCGACAGCTCCGACAGTGCCGCCTCCAGGTCAAATCCCGCCATATCCGTCGAAAGTCCGACGGAAAGTGCCGATTCCGCGCTTTTCACAAATTCCAGCGCACGGCTGACAGATGCATTCTGCCGCGCACTGGCAATGACAGCGCGCTCGTTATAATCGATCTCGCCCGCCGCAAAGAGATCCTCCGCCAGACGCCGGAGTGCATCAATGCCGCGGTCATGCTCTGCGGAAATTTCGAGAATATGAGCAAAAATTCCGCTTTCTGCCAATTCATTTTCCGTCCATGCGGCGGGAAGATCACATTTATTGAGCAGTGCAATTTTCACGCCGCCGCAGGAATCAAGCTTTTCGAGCAGTGCCGCATCCTCTTGGTCAAGCGGCCGGGATCGGTCGAACACGGCAAAGATCAGCTCAGCCTCCGCAATTGCCGCAAGGGATCTCTCCACACCAATGCGTTCCACTTCATCTCCAGCGGTATGGATACCCGCCGTATCTGCAAGACGGAGCATCACACGTCCGCAGAGCACCGTTTCCTCGATGGTGTCCCGCGTCGTTCCGGCGATATCCGTCACAATGGCTCTTTCGCGGCCTACAAGACGGTTGAGCAGGGAAGACTTACCGGTGTTGGGCTTGCCTGCAATCGCCGTCTGTATGCCCTCACAGACCGCTCGTCCGACGCGATAGGAGCTTTTGAGCATCTCAAGCTCGCGTCTGATGTCCGCAAGCGATGCCAGAACCTCATCGCCGGACAGCTCCGCCAGATCTTCATCGGGAAAATCCACATTGGCATACACACCGGTAACGATGGTTTTCAGCTGCTCATACAGCGCATCCGCTTTCTTTTTCACAACGCCGCGCTCATGGGAAACCGCCAGTGCCAGCTGCTCCTCGCTGACCGCATCGATGAGCAGTCCCACCGCTTCCGCCTGCGACAGAGACAGCTTGCCGTTTGTAAATGCGCGGCGGGTAAATTCGCCCGGCCCGGCCTGACGCGCACCGGCTTCAAACACCGCTTCCAGCACCTTTTCGGTGAGCAGGATGCCGCCGTGACAGCTGATCTCCGCCGTATCCTCGCCGGTGTAGGAATGGGGCGCGCGGAATACTGTACACATTCCGTCGTCGATCTGCACGCCGCCCTTCAGGATCGCGCCGTATACACAGTGCCCGTGGGCTTGTTGTTCCAGCGGCAGACCGTTAGCCGCCAGAAAGCATTTTCCCGCCGCTAAAATGGCATCCTCGCCGGAAATGCGGATAACCGCAATGCCGCCCCGTCCGTAAGCTGTGGAAATGGCGGCGATGGTATCGTTTATCATATCCATTCTCCAAAAAAGCGCGCCGGATGCACCGACGCGCTTATTCTCATTCAGTTTCCGGTGCTCTTACTTGTCATCCTCCGATGATCCAAGCAGACTGTTGATATACTCATCGAAATCCTTGAACTTCCTCGGCTGTTCACGAACCGGCTTATCCTTGGAGCCGTAGGTGGAGATCAGATCGGACAGCTCCTCTGCCGTCATCTTTTCGCCGTCATCATACATGGGAGCGGCAGGCTTCGCCTTCTTCTGGGCACCCTTGTATTCGCTTCTGCGGCGCTCGGAACGGGCGGAACGGCGGGATTCGCTCTTTTCCTTCTTTCCGGCGGGAACATTGAAGCCCTCGCTTTCTAAATAGATCACCACGCGGCGATTGCTGTCAACGCCGATGGAATTGGTGGAAACTCCCTCAATTGCCTGCACCTCCGAGTGGATGATGCGGCGCTCATAGGGAGACATCGGCTCCAGCAT
>SVSO01000334.1 GCA_015064195.1 Oscillospiraceae bacterium | reverse complement strand
ATGAAAACCACGCGGGAATTGTTCGGGAAATGAGTCATTGTACCAGTCTCCAATCTTTGATGGCAATGCCGGTGAAGTATTTCGGCAGAATTTCTTCCGCCGGAACGCCAAGGTTGGCCAGATCGTAAACGCCCCACTGGGAGAGTCCCACACCGTGGCCGTAGCCTTTGCCAACGAAGATGAAATTGTTGGGATTTTCCGCATAGACCGTGGTGGTCTCGGTGACGACTTCCGAGCCGGTGAGCCGTTTTTCACCGCCGGCGGTCATTACATATGCCGAATCCACCGCCGTATCCCCCAGCTCATATGCGCTCAGCACCGTCACCTTGTCCGCAGCCAGCTTCCGCTCGCCGGAGGCATCGATGACCCGCAGATCCGCCGCATCCGATTCGATGCGGGTGGAGATGACAGCCGTCACCTTGCCCTTGCCGACAACGAAATTCGCGCTGGGGAGATAGCGGGAAAGGCCCATGCGCACGTTGTCTGAGGCCTTGAAGGTGACTTTTGTGCCGTAGCTGTCCGTGACGGTGAGCTGATAGACGTATGTAGAATTTTCCGCCAGCTGATCGATATGCACATCCTTGATCTCGCCGCGAAGCTCGGTGTAGCCCTTGGTGTCGCGCAGGTAGGTGAGCAGATCCTTGGGGGAAACCTCCGTCTGCCACTCGCCGTTGTAATAATCCTGATACCGCTCCCACGGCGTTTCCACGGCCACAAGGTAGGGGAAGCTTCCGCCCCACGCATCCTTGGAGCTGACGGTGACACCGCCGGTGGAGGAGGAGTAATAGCCGCGCACGATCTTGCCCTCGCTGACCATCACCAGCCCCTCCGTCTCGGCAACGGCCTGCTCCACCGCATCGTTGATGAGGCGGCGGCCGTGATAGACCTGACAGTGGGTGTTGTTGCAGATATCGAAGCCGTATGCCTTTTCGTGGCGGTTGATGTAGGACATGGTGAAGGAGCGCACGCAGATGGCAAAGGCTTTCTGGGCTTCAATGGGCCACGAATTGGAAATTTCGTAGGGAAGCACGCCCTTGATGTATTCCTCCAGCGGGATGATGTCCGTCAGCGCAACGCCGTCCGCATAATCGGGCAGATTGCGGTTGAACATGAATACGCCGTCGTACTGCTTTTGCGCCGGCGTGACGAGATAAGCCTTCTCACCGTCGGGAGCAGGCCGTGCGGTCAGTCCCAGCGCCGTCACGCCGCCGTCGTCGTATTCAAACAAAAGCTTGTCCGTGTACGGATCGATGAGCGCGACCGCCGAAGCTGTGGGAGACGCGATCTGCCACTGCATTCCCGTCAGCTGAGTCAGCAGGGAAGCGGCGGCGGATGCGGAGGCGGAATCGGCGAATTGTCCGGCGCGAAGCCGGTAGCTGCCGTTGATGTAGGCGGGAATGGGCGAAATGCCGAGGGTGGCATAGGCGGAGCTGTCCGCCATCACAGCGATCAGCGCATCGTAGGTGAGATTTGCCGCTAACTCCGCGTGATAGCCGCCCACCACCGTTTGTGCGGGATCGGCAGTTTTGGCGTAGGTCATGGCGGATTTGGACAGATTGCCGTCCACGATGCAGGAGACCTTGGCGATGTCCAGCTCAAAAATCGGAGTATGCGTCAGATCGCCGGAGCGATTGACGCTATGCACAAAAAAACCGTACGGGGCATCGGTCTCAAAGCCGATGGTAACATTGTCGCCATACATCAGACCGACGCGGATGAGCGGATCGCCGGATGCGGGATCAAGCTTGGCATCGGCGGCAAAGGTGGGCAGTGTGAGGTAATAAATGAGCGTGCCGAACAGGGAAATGACCATGATGGCGCACATGATAATGGCAAGCACGCGCTGCATTTTTCTGCGCTTTTTTTCACTTAACAATTTCGTGTTCTCCTCTCACCATGATGTATGCACCCTCCGAGGTGACCTGAATGCCGCGTCCGTCATCGCCGCGGGGAACGAGCAGACAGTGGAACGTGGGCACCTCCACGGCGTTGTAAAGCTCGGTGCCGTCGGTGATGTCGTTGATGCCGTTTGATGTGATGGAAACGACGATGGCCGTGCCGGTGCGGAGGATCACCTCCATGGGGGATTTCGCCAGCAGTTTCGCGCCTTGTTCGAGATAAATGACCTGCCATCCCTCAGCGGCTTCGGCTTCGCGGTTGGCGATTTCTTCCTTCAGCGCGGCATTTTCCGCCTTGAGCTGGGTGATCTCCGCCGCCTGCGCACTCATCTGCATGGAGAAAGCGTTGACTTTTTTCTCCATTTCGGCAATTTTTGCATCATAAGCAGGAGTGAGGATCTCGGTGATGTAAGAGAGTGAAACCAGCGGATCGCCGGCCGCATCATACCCCGGCTCATTTCCGGAAACGAGCAGCGCGGAAGCGGTGATCGACAGCGCGCAAGCCGCCGCCATCGCGATCAGTCGTGTTTTTTTCATAGGATTCTCCTTAAACAAAGTAATACACTTCAATTATACGCTATTCGGACAAAAATTGCAAGAGTTATCAGCAAACGATTTGTGAATTTTGTGTTTCCGCAAAGGGGGAGGGGGAAGAAACGCGCCCGTATGACAAGGAAAACGGCGAGCCAAGGAAGTGGGGATGAGGGTGTGCAAAGTGGCGCGAGCGAAGCAACGCGCCCGCCGGATAAGCCGATGAAAAAATGGCGAGCCAAGGAAGTGTGTGATGAGGGTGTGCAAAGTGGCGCGAGCGAAGCAACGCGCCCGCCGGATAAGCCGATGAAAAAATCGGCGAGCCAAGGAAGTAGGGGGTGAGGGTGTGCAGAGGGGGA
>SVSO01000333.1 GCA_015064195.1 Oscillospiraceae bacterium | reverse complement strand
CATGCGGATGTTCATCACCTTGCCGCGTCCGTATCCGGCAAGTGCCACCGTGCCGCCCTTTTTGGCCAGCTTCAGGCAGTTCTGGATGCAGGATTCGATGCCGGTTGCATCGATGATTACATCGGTGCCTTCGGGATGGAGACGCTTCATCTCCGCCATCAGATCCTGCTTATCCGTGGCGATAGTGGCATATGCACCCATCTGCCGCGCGATTCCCAGACGGCCGTCAGAGGTGGCGCAGACGACGATCTTGCGCATACCCATGGCTTTGCCCACCGCCAGCATACACAGGCCGATGGAGCCTGCGCCCATGATCATCAGCGTCTGACCGAATGCGGCGTTGGCCTTCTTCATCGTTCCGAGTGCCACGCCCAGCGGTTCGCAGAGTGCGGCCTGTTCAAAGGATACATTGTCCGGTTTCTCAGCCAGCCCGTATGCCGGGAAGATGGCGTATTCGGCATAAGCACCGTCGCGGCGGAAGCCGATCTCCTCAAAATCCTTGCAGTACCGCCAGTTTCCGCTGCGGCAGGCATCGCATTTGCAGCAGACCACATCGTTTGAGCCGATGACCGCCTTGCCGATCCAGTGGGCATCCTCATCGCTTCCCACCGCGTCAACCACGCCCGACCATTCGTGACCGGGAATGAGGGGATAATTTGCGGGAATGTTGCCGTCGATGACCTCGAGGTCAGTGGCGCAGATGGCGGCGGCCTTGATCTTCACCCGGGCGAATCCGGGAGGCGGCACGGGAATGGGTGCATCAATGAGACGAACATCTCCGGGTTTTACAATCTGTACAGCTTTCATGGAAAAATCCTCCTAAAAATAAATTCAAATCTGATCCAGCGAACGCTCCAGCGCGATGAGTGCCGCGCCGAAGGCCGCATTGTGCTCGGTCATGCGGCAGAATAGCGGCAGCTGATCCTTGGCATATTCCGCAGCTTCGGCGAAGAACATGGGCAGAAAGTGGGGCGCACGCTGCCACATATCGCCGCAGAGGACGATATTTTTGATGTCCAGCAGTGCCGATGCGCCGCAGACCGATTCCGCCAGATACCGGGCGGCTTCGGAAAAGAGCCGTCGCGCATCCTCGTCGCCGGAATCCGCGCGTTCGGTCAGCGCGGCAAAGGAAATTCCGGCTCTGGCGGCAAGTCCGCGCATGGAGGCATAGGCTTCCAGACAGCCGGATCTGCCGCAGGTGCAGGGAATGCCGTCCCGCACCGCCGGCTGATGGCCGATCTCAAACATTCCGGGGCGGGAGAGAATGCGGCCGCCGAACATCACCGACATACCGATGCCGTTGTCCACGCGGAGGAGAATGGCATCGTCATGCTCCGCCTGACGCGACCATGCATAAAGCAGACAGTTTGGGTCATGCTCCAGCGTGACAGGAAGTTTAAGAGCTGCGGTAAGATGCTCCGCCAGCGGCACATTTTTCCAGCCGGGGCATTGGGGCAGGCTGACGGACAGTCCGCGCTCCGAATCCACCAGTCCCTGCATGGCCACACCGACGCAGAGAAGCGAATGCTCACCGGCGGCGTTTGCCGTATCCTGCGCCAGCGCGGTAATGGCGGCGAGCAGGGAATCCGCATCGGAAAAATCGGCGGGGCGGGCGATCTCGGTGACGATCTCATTTTTTAAATTGATGACCACGCCGCGAAAGCCGGAGCTGTTCACATCAAGGCCCAGCACGAAATGCTCGCTTCCGTTGACGGCGAGTCCCAGCGGTATGCGGCCGGCACCGGTGGATTCCCGCTTTTCTTCGATAATATAGCGTTCCTCCAGCAGATGCGCCGTGATGCCGGAGACTGCGCCCCAGCTGAATTCAGTCAGATTCGCGATTTGCCGGCGGGTGATGCCGGGATGCTCGCGGATCAGAGACAGCACGTCGATGGCGTTGGCCTGCCGCATATCCTGCTGATTGATGTATTTTTTCATGCGGGGATCTCCTTTTTTGAAAAAGCTCTTGACAATTCTGTCACGCTGTGATAAAATAATTATATCACGCTGTGATAGAATTGTCAAGAGATAAATCAAAGTTTGGAGGAATTTTTTATGAGAGCGCAGATTCTGGGAACAAAGCTGACCGATGAGCAGATCGGCATCTGGTATACGGGACAGGTGGGATTTATCCTGAAATTCCGGGAGAAATACCTGCTCATCGATGGCTATCTGTCCGATTATGTGGACCGCAACTGCTGTGAATTTGTGGAATGGAAGCGTAATTACGATGCGCCCATCAAGGCGGAGGAGCTGGATTTCATCGACTTCGTGTTCTGCACCCATTCCCATTATGACCATGCTGATCCCGATACGCTGTCGGTGCTGGCGAGGATCAACAAAAAGGCGAAGTATTTCGTTCCCGCGCCCATTCGTGACACCGTGCTGGGATATGGGCTTGCGCCGGAATCGGTCATCGGCGTGCATTCGGACGAGTGTGTGACGCTGGCAGAGAATATGACGGCCACATCCGTTCCGTCGGCCCATGAGGAGCTGCATCTTGATGCAAACGGCGATGCGGCGGAGATGGGCTTCCGGCTGGAGCTTGGCGGGAAGACGCTGTACCATGCCGGTGACTGCTGCCCCTACGATGGCCTCACGGAGCGGGTGAAGGGCTGCGATGTGATGTTTCTCCCGGTGAACGGCCGGGATTACTACCGCCGCTATGTGAAGGACATCATCGGCAATTTCGACTGCGTGGAGGCACTGCAGCTGGCGAAGGATGCGGGCTGCGGACTGCTGGTGCCCATGCATTTTGATCTGTACGACTGCAATGCTGTCCATCCGGCGCAGTTTG
>SVSO01000024.1 GCA_015064195.1 Oscillospiraceae bacterium | reverse complement strand
TCCATCGGGCGTATGGTGCCGGTGCAGACCGAGGAAATGAAGGATGGCGAGCCCATGCGCGTCTGTGTGGAGCGGTACGGCTTCCTTCCGGTGGACAAGGCCGCATTCAAGGGCGAGATTCCCGAGATCAAAAATATGATCCCCTTTGAGCCTTTCGATTTTTACATCAAACGAAAGCTGTACATCCACAATATGGGTCACGCGACCTGCGCTTATCTTGGCGATCTTCTGGGACTTGCGTATATTTACGAAGCCATCGATGAGCCGGAGATCCGGATCCTGACGGAAAATGCCATGCTTGAGAGCGCGATGGCACTCAGCCGTCGGTACAGAACGGAGCTTGCCGGTCTCCAGCTGCACATCACCGACCTGCTCCATCGCTTCACCAACGCGGCGCTGAAGGATACCTGTCAGCGTGTGGGCGGCGATCCGGCGAGGAAGCTCAGCCCGGATGACCGTCTGATCGGCGCGGCGGCACTGGCCATGGAGGAGGGAATCACGCCCGCTTACATTGCTGTCGGTGCGGCGGCCGGACTTCACCGCTATATCGATGAGGCGGAGGGACTGTCCCAATCGGCCAAGACGGCGGCATCGGTGCTTACTGAGATTTCCCGGCTGGATGTGGATTCCCCGCTGGCAAAGCTGATCCTCGGCTATTACCGCATGATTCAGGACGGCGCATCCATGGCGGAGCTTCGCCGTGCTGCTGACTGCCGGAAGAATGCCGATCTGTCAGGCGTTATATGAAAAAAAGGAGATGAGGCACGGTCAGTGCCCCATCTCCTTTGTATCGATCCGCACGGATTTTCGTGCGGGTTATTTTTTTATTCAAGCTCAGCGACGGTGGTGAGCAATTTCTCAAGCTCGGTCTGCGCTTTTGCTTCGGAGGATGCATAGAGGGATGCGAAGTTGTTTTTGCCGGCTTGGGGGATCTTCGCCATCAGGATCTGATTCAGACCGCCGATGCCGTAAAGGAAGCCGAAATCGTAGTTCACGCTGTCGAAGATCAAGTCGAGGATCTGTGCGCTCTTTTCATCGTAAACGTGCTTGACCTTGGCGGAGATCTCAATGTACGCCGGAAGCGTGGTGGTGTAGGATTCGTGGGAGAGGGCTTCCAGCATGAAGGCGGAGAAATCTGCATCGGGGGCATTGGACGGGATGCCGAACAGCAGACCGAATTCCTCAGCCTGCGCATAGTAGCGTTCCTGCGCCTCATCGAATTTCGGGAAGGTCATGACGCGATAGTCGAGGCCCTCCACCTCGGAGAAGGATGCCAGTGAGGAGATGAGCGAGAGACTGAACATGGCCTGATTCTGCTTGAAAAGCTTGCCGGATGCCGACCAGTAGTCGAAGTCAACCTTGCCTTGGAAATCGTTGCAGTACATGGAGACGGAGCGGTCGAGAAGGGTCAGCACATTGTCGATGGAATCGATCATGTGCTCGTTGTTCATGACGATGGCCAGATCGCCGGAGCTGTCCTTCGCGATGATGGAGTTGCCCTGCGCCACGGTGTATGCGCCGAAGTTGGTGTATGCGCCGCAGACCACGCTGTAGTTGTCGTTCATGTCCATCGCACCGTCCTGATTCACGTCAGCGGCGAACCGGCGGCCGAATTCGTTCATTTTATCGATGGTCCACTTGCCGTCCAGCACCATCTGCTGGATGTCGCCGGTCTCGTACTGCTCGGCGATGGCGGCATTGTAAACACCGAAGTAGATGCGCGCTTTTTCCTGCAGGGAGAAGGCGCTGGAGGTGGTAAACAGCTTGCCGGAGATTTCGAGAGCCTCGTTTGCATTGGAATTCCACCACGGCTTGTCGAAATCCAAGTGATCGAGGGAATAGAGATCGGTGAAGTGGCCGGATGTGATGGGCGTCCGCATGGCATTGATCTCAACAAACGCAGCGTCATACAGCGCGTCACCGGCCATGATCGCCTTGTTCAGCGCTGAGGCGGGATTTTCCTGAAGATCCTGCAGGATGTCTACGTTGTAACGCTCCTCAAGGGTCGAGTTGCGCTTGAAGATGGCGTCGTTGACGATGTCGCCGTTCTCGGCTTCCACGTCGATTTCAAAATTGGTGAAAATCGCGCGATCGTTGATTCGGCCCATCACGGTAAAGGTCTGGCCGCCGAAATCTTTGTCGGGAAGATCAAAGCCGTCGGTGGTAACTTCCGGTTCGGTGGAAATGGGAGCAGTGGTGTCTGCGGTTGTGTCTGAGGAAGTGCCTGTGCCTCCGCAGGCTGCAAGAGAGAACAACATCGAGGCCGCCAGAATCGCGGCAAGAGTGCGGCTGATATTACGAATGTCTTTCATTGTAAATGCTCCTTTTTGCTGAATTTTGTTGAAATAAAAATGAATTCGCAAATAAATTCTACACTCATTATACAGGAGTTCTTGTCAGCTGTCAAGAGCATTCCGGAAACTTTGTATAAATAAACATAAGATAGATTTTATTTTATGTATAATTGCACAATAAGATTTCGGAAATTTTATGAATAAAAAAGAAACGGCACTGCTTTCACAGTGCCGCTCGGTTTGCGGTTATTTTATCGCGGTTTGCCATGTTTTCTCCGCCATTTCGGAGATCTTCACGGTGGTCATGCCGAAGATGGTGGTGTGAAGCAGGTCGTTCACCGGCTTTGTCCATTCGTCGCCGATTGCCGATACGCCGCCTCTCATGCCGATGACAGAGCCGACAGTCGCACCGTTGCAGTCGGTGTCAAAGCCCGTCTCCACGGCCATGCAGATGGAAGCACCGTAATCGCCGCCGCCGTAAAGCAGGGATGCCGTTACGACCATGGCGTTGGAAATGGTGTGACACCAGCCGTATCCGGAGTGTTCATCCCACTTTTCATGGATATATGCAAAGCAGTCTTCCTTGGATTTTCCTTCCGCGTGCATGGAGATGATCTCATGGATGGCTTCGGTCAGTCTGGATTTCTCCGGAATCTGCGCAAGGCCCGCTTCGATGATGGTGACGATGTCATCCTCCACTGCTGCCGCAGCGATCATGGCCGATGCCCACATTTCGCCGTAAATACCGTTTTTGATGTGGGAGATGGATGCATCGCGCCAAGCCAGCTCAGCGGCCTTCTCCGGATCACCGGGGAAGATGTAGCCGAAATAGTCGCCGCGGATCTGTGCGCCGATCCATTCACGGCAGGGATTTTTATAAACAGCGGATTCAGGCGGTGCGTAGCCCTTGACGAAGTTGCAGAATGCTACGCGCTCAGCCGTGCAGTAAGCATCCTTGGGCTGCATAGCCAACCAATGACGGGACATATCCCACGGCGTGAAATCAAGGCCGTATTTTTCGATGAGCTTGTGTGCCAGCACCATGTAGTTGGTGTCGTCATCCGCAGGCATACCAGCGACCGTATCTGCCCAGCAGCGATTCTTCAGACGTGCATTGTGCCGCTCACAGAATTCGTCCGTAACATCGGATGAGACAATATAGCGGTGCATGGGATAGTTTCCGCTCTCCTTGAGAAGCGGTACGAGTACATTGGTACGCAGACATTCCACAGGTTTACCCAGCAGACAGCCGCAGATCCGGCCGAGCCATGCGCCGTGGATTTTATCCTTCAGCGTGTCTGCATCCGGCTTGCCGAAGCCGGGACGTGCATCGGGACGGCAGCTTCGGATTGCCGCAAGCTCCGACGGTTCGATGTAGGGATACCCTTCACGCTGGGGTGCGCTCATCACGATGTCATACAGCACATCGGCGATACGCTCTTTTTCGTCACCGGTGGGCATTTTTGACACAGCGCGGAACAGCTCCTCATACGCGGCGATGTCCTTGCCTTCATCCATGGATTGATCGAATTCAATGGTAAGATTGCTGGAATATACCTCTGAGCCATGCATGGAGGTGTATTTCGGCTGAATCTTCTTTTCATAGGCAAGCTCCTCCTTATAACGGTGGTCGGATTCCAGAACCAGCGTATCAAGAGAAACATCGAAATTTTTTGCGATGCGGACAAGATTGTCAAGATCCGGCACAGCGGTACCGGATTCCCACTTTTGTACGGCCTGGCGGGAAACGCCGATGACAGAGGCGAACTTTTCCTGAGTCAGTCCGGCATCGGTGCGCAGCTTGTATAATTGAACGGATAAACTCATGTTGGTGATCTCCTTTCGATTCGGTAATACCAGTATAGCAGAATTTTTCCGAAACTGCAAGCGATTCGGATAGAAAATTTTGTCAACCGGAGGTTGCACGGTCAGCTTGCTGTGTATGTGACGGTGATTCTGTGAGATTTTTTCTTTTCCGATTCGTAGTAGATGTGATACTGCTCCGGCATGGTGACGGCGTATTTTTCCGGCACGCCTTCGTTGAGCGGCACATCCGGCTGATCGGTGATCCCGCGAAGCGTCAGCGATCCGTCCGGTGTCACGGTGAGATGGGCACCGCCGCGCTCCACGTGTACGGTATTGCCGTCAGAGGTGGGGGCGGAAAGGGTGTGCAGAGGCTGGGTGACAATGACATCGTGGTCGGCTTCGATCTCGTCGGTGACAGTGATGCATTTGCCGCAAAGGGTGATGGTGCGCTCCCATTTTTGCAGCATGGGGTAGGCGGGAGAAAGATCGAGCCGGGCGGTTTTCTTCACGCCGTCATCGGTACAGGAGAGGATCTTTCCCCGGCTGTTCATGCTGAAGGTCTCCTGACCTGCGCCGTCGATGAGGATGGCATTGTGAGCCTTGGTGGTATTCGTCCACTTAAAATGATGCGCCGTGCCGTAGGCTCTGCCGAAATAGCCGGAGGGGGAGATGAGTGCCGCGCCCTTGTAAAAGATGGCGAAGGAGCCCTGATCGGCGTGACGGTGGCTGTCCGATCCGAAGCGGGATGCGCGTGCGACGACGGCAAGATCGTCCGCCGGATGGGTAATATCGGTGTGCATACTGACAAATCCCGCATCGGGGAAAACGGCGGTATCAGCGGATTCAGCCTTCGGAAGCGGCGATGCGGTGGGTGTGCGGGGGAGGAAAATGTCAAGCAGGTGCAGAAGATACAGCTCCTGCGATGCCTGCTCTGCCGCCATGTTTACAGCCGCCGCCGAGCCGTACCGGTCTGCATAGAAGCGGCAGGGCGACTGGGCGAAGAATCCCGGCCATTCCGCATCCTCGGAATGACACCAATAGCCGTCGCCGAAGGGATGATTCTCATGATACGGGCTTGCAAAATGAAGGAAAAATTCCGATACGCGCTGATAGAAGGGGCGGTCGAGGAAGCGCGTGCCGCCGAACCGTTCCACGGCGGAGAAGAACGGCAGATACCATTTGGTGTAGCTGGAGGCGTAGAAGGGGCCTTCCGCCCAGCCGCCGTCGGGCGTGCCGTAATGGGGGAAGATACCGCCGTAGATCTCCAGCGAATAGTCGAGCCAGCGAAGTGCTTCCTCGTCGGACAGCACGCCGCTGCCTTTGAGCACCAGCGCCGCCTCGCCGAGATATGCAGGCAGCCGTCCCGCGTGGGAATCGCCGGGATTTTCACAGTAATTGCGCTGACGAAGCCGATCATAGCACTGGGCGGCATAGGCTTTCACCGTGTTTGCCGCATAATTGCGCTCCTTGTCGGAAAGCAGCGGATAAAGCAGATCGTACACGCTGGGCAGACAGCGTGCAAGGCTGAGTCCCACCTCATCCCCCCACGGCCCGTTGAGTGCGCAAGGGCCTGCGGGGTTGCGGTCGCAAATGGTGAGCAGAATCTCCTTGGCAAACGCGCCGGCTTTTTCATCGCCGAGCAGGGCATAGCCGAGGGAGAGGGCGACGAGATTGCGGTCGATAAATGCGCGGAACTGTCCGAAAAATTCGCGGTAGGGAAGGGCATCCGGATCCCGGTGGAACATGGGCATATCCGGTATACCGTCGGCAAACGCCTGCTCCATATTGCGGCGGAGGACGGCGATCTCTGCCGTGCGCTCCGATAAAATCGCGGGAATGTCCTCGCCAAAAAAGAGATGGCGGGGATGCACATCCGGCACATTTGCATAAAGCTCCGCCGCACCGATGCGGGGGATCTTCACCGCCCAATCGGCCAGTTTGAAGGGGATCTCGCCCCGCTCTTTGCCGTCAGCGGTCACATTCCATGTATAATCGCCTGCGCCGGGAAGCTCCGCAACGCAGTAATTGTTGACCGTCTCACCGCAGAACACCTCTGCGCCGTCTTTTTTCACGGTGACGGTGTAGGTGTGACGGCCCTCCATGGGAAGAAAGCAGAGACAGACGGGATTTTCCTCCACCACGCGGCCTTCTTCGGGGAATACGAATACCTGCATGGCCGAGGTGCGCTCTTTCGGGAAAGTGCTGCTCATAGAGATACCTCCTTACTATTCATGAAACCAGATGTATTCGCCGGTTTCGGGATCGATTCTGCCGATCTGACGGGCGGGGATGCCGGCCATGATGGCGTAATCGGGGGTGGATTTTGTCACCACTGCGCCGGCGCAGATGAGATTGGCGCGGCCGAGTTTCACGCCGCCGGTGATGGTCACTTTGCTTGCCAGCCAGCAGCCGAAGCCGATGACGATGCTGTCATCAACCTCTGTATTGGTGCGGGCGGAGAACCAGCCGGTCTTGGGATCGAATTTATGATTGCCGGCAGCGATGGTGCAGTGCGGGCCGATGAGTACATTGTCGCCGATGGTCACGTCGCCGTTCAGGTAGGAATACAAGCCGATGAAAATGTTGCGGCCTACCTGCCCCTTGGGGATGCGTATAATGGCACCGGGGGCAACCTTATTGTCCCGTCCGCCAATGCCGAGCAGCTCTGCGCGATGCAGATCGTCGGCCAGATTGTCCGATTCGTTGCAATAGTAAGTAAGCATAGCGAAAGTCTCGCTGTCAAGATTCGCAGGCATGGAAACCCTCCTTATTAATAAGATTTCCTTACTATTATACATGATTTGGCGGAATTTGTAAAGAGTATTCCGTGATTTTTCATCCGTGAATATTCCGTGAATTGTTATTTCTATTAACAACAAGCCTTGACAAGGGTAATCCATTGTGATATAATGATGGTAATCACAAAATGGCAAAGGAGCGCACAAATGAAAACCATCGGCTATATCATCACTGCCGGTCATCTTGACATCGAGTGGTATCAGGCGCTGTCATCCTATCGCTTCTGGACAACGGAGGCGCTGGAGGATCTGAAGATCGCAGCGGCGCGTGACGATTTTGTCACTTATGTGCTGGACGGTCAGGTCTATCCGCTGGAGGAATACCTGGAGGCCGCACCTTACGATGAAGCGGCAATGCGGGAGCTGATCGCATCCGGCAAGCTCACCGTCGGCCCGTTTTACACCCAGTTTGACGAATGGCTGCCCAGCGCCGAGAATATGATCCGCAACTGTCTCTACGGCAAGCGCAAGGCGGATGTATACGGCGGCTGGATGCGTGCCGGCTATCTGCCGGACAACTTCGGCCATCCCCTGCAGATGCCCCAGATCCTCCGCGGCTTCGGCATCGACAGCCTCATGTTCATGCGCGGTATGCCGGAGATCCCCGGCGGTCATCCCGACGAGTTCATCTATCGCGGCATCGACGGCTCCGAGGTGGTGGTCAGCCACTTCCGTGAGAGCTATTCCGGCGCATTCGACATTTTCAAGAAGAAGATCGACCCCATTCAGCCCCGCATCGTGCCCTATTACGACGAATATCTCTCCTTTGAATTCCACAAGGAACTGGCGGAGCATGACGATCCCCAGCGCATCGCCACCAACATGATTGCCAATGTTCACCGCATCCGGGAGCGGTATCCCTCCGGTGTCATCGCGCTCATTGCAGGCTACGACCATCTGCCGCCCCAGATCAACATCGGCGAATCGGTGAAATGCGCCAACGAAATGCAGGATGAGATCGAGTTTGTCATGGGCACGGCGGAAGAATATGTGGAGCTTGTCAAGTCCCGCATGGAGAATCCCGCCGTTTACGACATGGAGCTGATCGGCTCGCGCTATCAAAACATTCTGCTCGGCGCACTGTCCACGAGAAGCTACTTGAAGCGGGAGAATTTCGCCTGCGAAGCACTGCTTGAGCGTTACGCCGAGCCGCTCACCGCCATCGCCGCACGTCTTGGCTATCCCGAAAAGCCGGCACTGCTTGACGAAGCGTGGCGTTACATGATGATCAACAGCGCACACGATTCCATCCATGGCTCCAGCACCGACGAGGTTCACGTGGAGATGCAGGCGCGGTTCATGAAGACCCATCAGATCGCGGCCGGTGTGATCCACGATGCCATGGCCCATCTCGGACGGCAGACGAAGCGCTGGTGGAAGCCGGAGAATCGGGGATTCCTCACCTATGCGCCGGTCATCACCGATTTCGCACAGCCGGCGGAGCTTTGGCTGCCGGTCGGTGAAGCGGGCGGATGCGTGGTGGATGCGGCAGGAAATCCGCTTCCCACGCAGGTCCTGCGCCATCCCGACGTGGAGCTGGATGCCAAGGGACGCCACCGCAATTATTCCAACCCCGACTACGAATTCAAAAAGGTGCTGTTCATGCATCCGGATGTGGGCGGCGACATCACCTCCTACGCTGTGGAGATCGGCAGAAAGGCGGAGTTTGAGCCGCTTTCGGGCGATGACAGCTTTATCGAAAACGAATTTGTCCGCGTGGATGTGCGGAATGCCTGCATCCATCTCACCGACAAGCGTTCGGGCAAGACGTACTACAACCTCAATCTCATCGAAGAAGATGCAGATGCCGGCGATGCATGGGACTATTCACCTGCATGGATCCCCGGCGAGGTGGTGCGCTCGTCCCAGTTCCGGTTTGAGAGCCGCCTTGTGGAATGCGGATGCGTCCGTGCCGTGCTGGAACTGCGCGGCGAGATGGATCTCCCCGCAAAAATGGTGGGCGATGACCGTTCCTCCGAGCGCGTGACCATGCCGGTCACGTTCACGGTGACGCTGTGGCGCGGCGTGGCGAGAGCGGATGTTGCCATGACCATCGACAATACCGCCCGCGACCATCGCATCCGTCTTCGCATCCCGGCAAATCTCAAGACCGATTTTGTTCGCTCCCAGGGCCATCTTGCCATCATCGACCGACCGGTTGACCGTCCCATTCCCACGGAAAAATGGTATCAGCCGCCCACCCAGCTTCTGCCCTTCCGGGAATGGCTGGCAGTGACGGACGGCGAAGCGGGACTTGCGGCCGCGTTCAAGGGAATGTACGATTACGAAGCCGTCCGCAATCCGCTGACCGGTGAGCCGGACGTGTATGTCACCCTCCTGCGCGGCGTTGAGATCATGGGCCGCGCCAACATCATGCAGCGCCGTGTTCCCGCATCCAAGCCCATCCCCACACCGGGCGCACAGTGCCTCGGCGTGCAGACCATGGAGTGGTCGTGGATTCCCTACACCGCATCGGAATCGGACAAAGCTCCCTTCCTCCCGCTGGCACAGAGCTTCCTCTATCCCACGGTTTCCCACGCCATCCGCTCAAAGCCTGTTGATGAGCAGATCATCGCATTCCCCGCGAATTTCGCGTGGGATGCGGCGAACATCCAGTATTCCGCCTTCAAGCTGGCAAACGATCGGGACGGCAGCATCCTCCGCCTGTACGAGAATCAGGGCGTTGAGACGACCCTCACCCTCCGCATCGACGGCTATTCCGAGGCGTGGATGTCGGATATGAACGAAGCCACCCTCGATCCGCTTCCCATCACCGACGGCTGTGTGACACTGCACTTTGCACCGTATAAAGCTGTAACGATAAAATTAAAATAAGGAGAAGAATCATGTACAAAGCATCCGACAACCGCTACAAGAACATCCCCTATATCCGCTGCGGCAAGAGCGGACTGAAGCTGCCCATCGTTTCGCTGGGACTCTGGCACAATTTCGGCGATTTTTCGCTGTTTGAGACCATGCGCAAGATGTGCTTCACCGCATTCGACAACGGCATCACCCACTTCGATCTGGCCAACAACTACGGCCCTGCACCGGGAAGCGCGGAGAAGAATTTCGGCCGCATCCTGAAGGAAGACCTCATGCCCTACCGCGATGAGATGATTATTTCCACCAAGGCAGGCTATGGAATGTGGCCCGGCCCTTACGGTGATTTCGGCAGCCGCAAGTATCTGCTCGCCAGCCTCGATCAGTCGCTGTCGCGCATGGGACTCGACTATGTGGACATTTTCTACCATCACCGCATGGATCCCGAAACGCCGCTGGAGGAGACCATGGGCGCACTGGCATCGGCGGTGCAGTCGGGCAAGGCGCTGTATGTGGGTCTGTCCAACTACGACGGCCCCACACTGGAGCGCGCATCGGCCATCCTCGCAGAGCTTCATGTGCCCTTTATCATCAATCAGAACAGCTACAACATCTTCAACCGCTCCGTGGAGCATAACGGTCTCAAGGATACCTCCGCAAAGCTCGGCAAGGGCATCATCGCCTTCAGCCCGCTGGCACAGGGAATGCTGACGAACCGCTATCTGAACGGAATTCCGGAGGACAGCCGCGTTCGCAAGAACGGCTTCCTGAAGGAATCCGCCATCACCGAGGAGCGTCTTGCCCAGATCCGCGCCCTCAATGAGCTGGCGGCAGAACGCGGTCAGACGCTGGCGCAGATGGCACTGGCATGGGTCCTGCGTGACGGCATCGTGACCAGCGTGCTGGTTGGCGCATCCAAGCCTGAGCAGATTCTTGACAACCTCGGTGCGGCGAAGAATACCTCCTTCACCGACGAGGAGCTGGCGAGAATCGACGAAATTTGTCGGAATTAATTTTATTGACAAACTTTACATTGTGTGGTATAGTATTAATGTGGGCTGCTCTGCGGCCCGCATTTTTGCAGTATGGCTGACAAAAAAAGGAGCAAAACGATGAAAAAATTCGCAGATCTCCCCCTGTTTCGCATCACCGTACCGCTTCACGCACTGTTTCTTTTGAGTGCATCCATCCAAAGCTCTGCCGATCCGGTGAATGTCAATATGCTCTCGAAAGAAATGCCCGATATCGTCTACACGCCTGCCAACTTTATGCAGTGGGACGGCTGGACGAAGGCGTATGCGCTGGCATCACTCATCGCCGTTCTGGTGCTGGTGATCGTCAGGCTCATCCGGAAAGCTCCCTTTGATCTGCTTCGGGATCTCGGCATCTGCGCCGCCGCTTATCTTGCGGGCATGGCGCTGATCCTCCTGTGGAGCTTCTCCGAAAATCATCGGTGGCTTGTGTCCATGCCCATCGAAATCATCCTCATGATCGCCCGTTGGACATGGCTTCCCCATACCCTCGGATGGCTGGTGCTGCGGTTTTACCTCTTCCGCTACCGCTTCCAATGGAAAAAGTGGGGGCATTCCTCCGGACTTTAAGCAACGATCACGCAATTTTAGAAAGAAGGCAACTCTATGGCATCCTCTCTCCGCATCCGCGATTATCTCGGCGACCGTGACCTCTACCGCCGCATGATCAAGATCGCCATTCCCATCTCCTGTCAATCCCTTATCACCGTGGGCATCAATCTGATGGACACCATCATGCTCAGCGAAATGGGCGATGCACAGCTGTCCGCATCCAGTCTTGCGGGACAGTTCATCAACATTTTCATGATCTGCTGCATGGGCATCGGCATGGGCGCAAATGTGCTGACCTCCCGCTTCTGGGGCATGAAGGATACTCATTCCCTCCGAAAAGCGGTGACGATCATGCTCCGCTTCTGCTTTGTGTTCAGCTCGATCTTCACCATAGCGACCATCCTTGCGCCGCGGCTGATCATGCTCATCTACACAAATCCCGGAGAGACGGCCATTATTGACTACGGCATCACCTACTTAAAATGGATGATCCCCACCTATTTCTGCATGGGCTTTTCGCTGACCTGCACCATTGTTCTGCGGAGCGTGGGACAGGTACGTGTGCCGCTGGTCTGCTCCATCTGCGCGTTTTTTGTCAATGTTTTCTTCAACTGGGTCTTCATCTTCGGCCATCTCGGTGCGCCGCGTATGGAGATCGGCGGCGCAGCACTGGGTACGCTCATCGCGCGGATCTTTGAGCTTTGTTTTATCTGCGGCTATTTCTTCTTCTTTGACAAGCGCATCGGCTACCGTCTGCGGCATATCGGGATGAAATGCCGCGATCTCACCCGCGAATATTTCCGTGTCAGTGTGCCGGTGCTCATCTCTGATGGCCTGCTGGCACTGGGCAATAACGCCGTCGCCATGGTCATGGGCCGCATCGGTGAGGCATTTGTGGCGGCGAATTCGGTGACGGTGGTGGTTCAGCAGCTGTCCAGCGTGCTGACGCAGGGCATCTCCAACGCCAGCGGCATCATCACCGGCCACACCATGGGCGAGGGTGATTACAAAAAAGCCCAGCGGCAGGGTTATACCTTCCTCATTCTCGGCGGCCTCATCGGACTTTTTGCGGCGTTTATCATCTTCATCCTGCGCACGCCGATCATCAATTATTATGAGATTTCCCCGGAAGCGAAGGAGATCGCCTACAGCCTGATGGATGCCATCATGCTCATTGTGGTGTTCCAGTCCATGAGCTCCATCCTGACCAAAGGCGTGCTCCGTGCCGGCGGCGACACGAAATTTCTCATGATGGGCGATATTCTGTTTCTGTGGGTGGCGTCGGTGCCGCTGGGGGCACTGGCCGGACTGGTGTTCCATTGGCCGGCGTTCTGGATCTACACCTTCCTGAAGATCGATCAGATCATCAAATGCGTCTGGTGCTTCTTCCGCCTGCGCAGCGGAAAATGGCTCAAAAAAATCAAGCCCGCCGAGGAGAAAAGCGAATAAAACGAGCCGCAGGATGAAAAATCCTGCGGCTGCCTATTGACACCACATGAAATTTGTGGTATAATAGTAACAACGGAGGCTGCCATCTGGTACATGGCGGCCGCTTCTCCGGAATATGAGCAAAGCCGAAGAAACGTCGCGAGCCACAAGGCAGCGACGTTCTTCGATTTATGTATTACTTTTTGTTGTTAAAGTAATTCAAAACGATGAAGATTGCTTCAATCGTACCGAAAATGACGGCAAAGATCAGTGTCAGTAGTAAAACTACATCATTGACTGTCATGCAATCACCTCCTTATCGAGATAAGGAGAAACGACGTGCCAAGCGTTGTCTTCATTTATTATATCATATTTTGGCAAATCACGCAAGAGGCTTGGCGTTTTTTCTCGCCAAACCTCTTGACTTTTTAAAAAAATTATGCTATAATATAAAATGAACGTTTATGTGTAATACCACACGGAGGATTATTATTATGAAGCATATCAAGACTATCGGAACTCGTGATCTCAAGGCAAGCGCAAAGTGCGGTGGCTGCGGCGAATGCCAGACCTCCTGCCAGTCTGCCTGCAAGACCAGCTGCGGTATCGCAAACCAGAAGTGCGAGAACACCAAGGCTAAGAAGGAAAGCAAGTAATTGCCAACCCGAATGCCGCCGCGTATGCGGCGGCATTTTTCATCGATTTTGGAGGATTTTATGATACATCAATACAAGCTGGGCGGGATGAATATCGTCCTCGATGTGGCATCGGGATCGGTTCACGTCGTCGATGAGGTGGCCTACGAGATCATCGCCCGGTACGAAACCATGGATAAAGCCGCAATTCTCGCAGAGGTGCGCACCATGTTCGCCGACCGCGCGGACATCACCGACGCGGATCTTGAGGAATGTTCCCGACAGGTGGAAGAATTAAAGGAGAGCGGCGTGTTGTTCGCGTCCGACAGCTTTGAACCGATGGCGGGCGAACTCAAAGAGAAGACCTCCGGCGTCATCAAGGCGCTCTGCCTGCACGTTGCCCACACCTGCAATCTGAACTGCGAATACTGCTTTGCATCCCAGGGCAAATACCACGGCGATCGGGCAGTGATGAGCCTTGAGGTGGGCAAGCGCGCGCTGGATTTCCTCATCGAAAATTCCGGTACGCGGCGCAATCTGGAGGTGGATTTCTTCGGCGGTGAGCCGCTGATGAACTTCCAGATGGTGAAGGATCTCGTCGCATATGCCCGCGAGATCGAGAAAAAGCACAACAAAAACTTCCGCTTCACCCTGACCACGAACGGTATGCTCATCGACGATGATGTGATCGATTTCGCCAACCGGGAGATGAGCAATGTGGTGCTGTCTCTTGACGGCAGAAAGGAAAGCCACGACCGGTTCCGTGTGGACTATGCGGGAAAGGGAAGCTTTGACCGCATCGTTCCCCGCTTCCAGCAGCTGGTCAAGGCAAGGGGCGGCGAGAATTACTATATGCGCGGCACGTTTACCCATGCAAATCCCGATTTTCTCGAGGATATCAAGGTCATGCTCGACCTCGGCTTCAACGAGCTGTCCATGGAGCCGGTGGTATGCGCATCCGGCGATCCGGCGGAGCTGACCGAGGAGGATATGGTAATCGTCAAGGAGCAGTATGAGAAGCTGGCGGAGCTGATGATCGAGCGGGACAAGGCGGGCAAGCCCTTCACCTTCTACCACTACATGATCGATCTGACCGGCGGCCCGTGCATCTACAAGCGCATTTCCGGATGCGGCTCGGGAACGGAATACATGGCAGTCACCCCCTGGGGCGATCTCTATCCCTGCCACCAGTTCGTGGGCGATGAAAAGTTCAAGCTGGGCGACATTTATAATGGTGTTGACAATACCGCAATCCAGGAAGAATTCCGCTCCTGCAATGTTTATGCCCGCGAGGAATGCCGGGACTGCTGGGCGAAGCTCTATTGCTCCGGCGGATGCGCGGCCAATGCCTATCACGCCACCGGCTCGGTGAAGGGGGTTTACAAGGCAGGCTGTGAACTGTTCAAAAAGCGCATGGAGTGTGCCATCATGGTCGCCTGCCATCGCGAGCTGGATGAGGACGAATGAGAACGCCCATCTGCGATTTTGTCAGAAAATATGCCGATTCCGACACTCTGCGCCTGCATATGCCGGGGCACAAGGGCGAGCCTCTCACCGGCTTTGAGCGGCTCGATCTTACCGAAATCGACGGTGCGGACAGCCTTTACGAAGCGGAGGGCATCATCGCCGAAAGCGAGAAAAATGCGGGAGAATTGTTCGGCGCGGATACGTTTTTCTCCACGGAAGGCTCGTCCCTCTCCATCCGCGCCATGCTGTATCTCCTTATGCTTCACACCGGCGGACGGATGAGAATCCTCGCCGGACGGAATGCTCACAAGACCTTCCTCAGTGCGGCGGCATTGCTGGATCTTGACGTGGACTGGCTGTACGGCGGGGAGAGCTATCTCGCCTGCGCCATCGATGCAGAATCGCTGGAACGGACACTTGCGGCGGTGCATTACGATGCAGTGTACATCACCGCGCCCGATTATCTGGGCAATACGGCGGACATCGCGGCCATTGCGGATGCCTGCCACCGTCACGGCGCACGGCTTCTTGTGGACAATGCCCACGGCGCGTATCTGAATTTTCTGCCGGAATCCCGACATCCCATGGCACTGGGGGCGGATATCTGCTGTGATTCGGCTCACAAGACCCTGCCGGCATTGACCGGTGCGGCTTACCTGCATCTGTCCCGCCGACTGCCGGCATCCTTCCGCGAAAATGCCAAACGAGCCATGGCGCTGTTCGGATCGACCAGCCCCTCCTATCTCATCCTGCAGTCGCTGGATGCGGTGAATGCATACCTTGCCGACGGCTATTCTGAACGGCTGGCGGAGTTTGCGGCGCGGATGGAACAAACGCGGGATTTCCTGCGTGGGCGCGGATTTTCCCTTGTTGGCGATGAACCGCTCAAGCTGACTGTGAAGACGAAATCTTACGGCTATACCGGCACGGAGCTTGCGGAAATTCTGCGAAGCAATGCCATCGAATGCGAATTTGCCGACCCGGATCATCTCGTGCTGATGGCCACACCGGAGACAGGCCATGCGGGTCTGTCGCGGCTTGAGACGGCACTTTCTGCGGTGGAACGCCGTGGGAAATCGCCGACGCGCCGCCGAAGCTTTCCCAACCGGCGCGTGTCATGAGCATCCGCGAGGCCATGCTCAGCCCGGCGGAGATCGTGCCGGCCCGTGAAAGTGCGGGACGGATCCTCGCCGCCGCAACAGTGGGATGCCCGCCGGCTGTGCCAATCGTGGTCAGCGGCGAGCGCATCGGCACAGATGCGGTGGAATGCTTCGGTTATTTTGGCATCGATTCGTGCGTGGTTATAAAATGAATCAGACCTTCCGGTTTGCCGGAAGGTCTTTTTTGCAACGATCCGTGTGGATGACAACAACGAATTGATCATTGACGATGCGCCGCGGCTGTGTTATAATAATCTCGTGAGCTCACAATCACATACAAAGGAGATTATCATGCAGATCCAAATAGGAGAAAAGATCAAAAAACTGCGTGCTGGAATGCGCATGACGCAGGAAACGCTGGCAACGAGGCTTGGTGTGACACCGCAGGCAGTTTCGCGCTGGGAGTCGCAGACCGGGTATCCGGATATCGAGCTGCTGCCGTCCCTTGCAGCCTGTTTCGGTGTGACGACGGACGAACTGCTGGGCGTGGATCAAAAGCAGCGTGAGGAAAAGCTGGAAGAAATTTATGCCGCCATCCATGCGGCAAATGAGCTTGGTACCGGTGTGGAAGCCATTCCGCCCGCGAGACAATGGGCGGCGGAATTCCCGGCGGATGACCGCATCCAGAAGCATCTCGCCGATTCGCTGTGCCGTGTGCATATGTGGAGCGAGGAGCGGGATATGGACGCATTGCGGGAAGCGCGGGTGATCTACGAGCTGCTCATCGATTCCGGTTCAGCACTGCGGGATGAAGCGCTGGAAGCGCTGGCAACGCTCTATGATTACGGCTATGACGATGCGGCATCGGCGCGTGAAACGGCGATGCACCTGCCGTCAATGAAATATTGCCGGGAATCCGTGCTGGCGTCCCTGCGGAATTCCGAGGAAAGCAAGCAGGATTATATTGAGCGGCTGACGGATTCGCTGGGAAGCGCGCTGACGGGCTACATCATTGACGGAATTCCAAACGACCGGGAAAGATGGGATGACAAAATTGTCATGCTCGATCAGGTGATCGCGCTCTACCGGCTGGTATTCGGTGAAAATCAGCTGTTCTATCACGGCAGGACCGCGTATGTTCATCGCATCATCGCCACCTATCTGGTCGCGCAGGGAAAGCATGACGAGACGCTGGCACGGCTGGAGATCATGTGTGAGCACATCGAGGCCTGTGTACGGGCAAAGCCGGGCGACAGATATACATCGCCGTTCATGGATCGGCTCGTGTATCCGGAACCGAGCGAGGATTTCGACGATCTTACGGTACACAATGCCGCATGGTATGTACTTCACAACAAGCTCACCCAGAGCCGGTATGACGCGATCCGCTCCGATGCGCGGTTTGCGGCGATCCTTTCGCGGCTGGCGGTGATCGCGGAATAGGATTAACTGGAATTTACAGAACAAGGACTGACGGATACCGTCAGTCCTTGGTTGTATTTTCCGCCAGCGCACGGGAGAGGGACGAAGCGTTTTCATAGCCCACCAGCTCGGCGGCGCGGGCGACGGTACAGCCGCCGGCCATCAGTTCTCGCGCTTTGAGCAGGCGATAGGAGCGCAGATAGGCATAAGGCGTGACGCCCATGACATTCTTGAAGCGGCGGATGAAATAATTCTGCTCAAATCCGGCGCGGGTGGAAAGATCGCTCACCGTCAGCGGCGATGCATATTCCTGCCGGATGATCTCCAGCGTTTCCCGGACGGCGGCATCGGAGGTGAAGGGAAGGGGCTTTTCAAAATGCAGCATCATGAGCAATGTTTCCAGCAGATTATACATGATCTGATTCTGCTCCATAAGCGAAGGACGTGCCACGCCGTTGACCGCTCCCCTGCGATAATAGTAAGTCTCGCCCTTCATCCGTTCCGTCAGAAACCGGTCGATGAGCGTCAGCATATCGAAGATGGAGCTGTGTGTCGCCACATCGTAAATGATGGGGGATGGGGAGATGATAGGCGGGGTGGAGATGAAATCGAAGAAAATATGATCCACCGGAGCATCGGGATCGGTGACAAAGCGATCCAACAGATTATAGGGATGGAGGTACACCTTGCCCGGCTCGAAGGGTATACGCATACCGGCATCGTCGATCATCCATCCGATGCCGCTTTTGATGTAATAAAGCCGCTGCATTTTGACCGGCATGGTGATACGCCAGTCGGGAGGCGCGGGATGACTGCCCATGGAATAGATGTGCAGCGATATTTTCTCCATGCTTTCCTCCTGCAAAAAAGTTTATTTTGGTCATGTTAGAGGCGAATTGTGTTATGTACAAATGCCTTTCTTTATTATATAATAATACAAAAAAGGATTTTTGTCAAGATTATTTCAGTTGTCAAAAAATGCAATCTTGAAGATAAATAAAGGAGGATACGATTCATGAAACATCGCATACTTACAGCAATTCTTGCAGCATCCATGCTGGCATCTCTTGCCGCCTGCGGAGGCAGCCCGGCGACCGCGGACACGACCGCGTCGGAATCCACCGACACCAGTGCCGCAGAAACTGCAGAAGCGGATGGTATCGAAACGGTGGATATGGAGGGCTTCACCTTCAATCTGCTTCACAACGATCCCAACCGCATGACATGGTGCTATGTAGAGCTGAACGCGGAATCGGAAAACGGTGATACCCTCAACGATGCCACCTTCCGCCGCAATGCCGCCATTGAGGAGCGGTTCAACTGCAATCTGAATTTTGCCATGGTACGCAATACCGCTGATGTGGTGGCATCCACAGTCATGTCAGGGGCGAATGAGTATGATATCCTTATGGGCACAGGCACTGTTGTACTGTCAAATCTGGACTACATTGCCGATTTCAGTCACATCCCGCATCTGAATCTGGATGAGGTTTGGTGGAATCCCCATGCAACGGGGATGTTCCGCATCGCCGGCAAACAGCTGGCCGCCGCAGGAAATTTCACGCTCAGCTATGTGTCCGGTTCGTCCTGCTACCTGTTCAACAAGCCGCTGTATGAGAGCCTCGCCATCGAGGAGAATCTGTATGCGCTGGCGGCGGATGGCAAATGGACGGTAGATAAATTGCTGGAAATCGGCATAAAAGGTGCAGCGGATCTCAACGGCGATACAAAGCTCAATGCGGCAGACGACCGATTCGGCATCTCATCTTACACGCCGGCCAGCTTCTACAATTCGCTGATCATCGGTGCGGGCTATTCTTATATGCGCTCCGATTCCGACGGTGTGCCGTATCTTGAAATGGCGCAGAATGAGGCGATGGTGGATTTTCTACAGATGCTGCTTGACAAAACCACAGTGGGAGACGGACTGTTCGGTTATACGGCATCCAAGTATTACAATGCTGAGTCTACGCTGACGATCCCCAACAATAAGATTTTATTCACGGAAATGTTCCTCAACCGTGTTTCCACCCTTCGCGATTCTGAGGTGGATTTTGGCATTCTTCCTGCACCGAAGCTGGATGCGGCACAGGACAAGTACTATTCCCGCGCTTCGGTGGGCGAGTTGTCCTTCCTGCCCCGGGATTATTCCGAGGATCGCCTCGACTATGTGGGGCGCATTCTGGAGGCGATGACCTATCTTTCGCAGGAAACGATCATTCCCGCATACAAGGAAACGCTGGTAAAAACCAAGCTGGCGCGGGACGAAGAATCCGCCGATATGCTGGACTTTGTCTTTGAAGGCGTTACTTTTGATATGGGACAGATCGCTTACGAAACAGATGTGATGGGCTATCTGATGGAGAAGGTTTATATGCCCGGACGGGACGCGCTGGCCTCCACGATCGAGATTATCAAAAAAGCTGTGGATAATAAGGTTAAAAATTTGGTTGAAAAAGTGGAATTAGTACCATAAGAAAGGACGGATATTTATGAAACATCGCATACTTACAGCAATTCTTGCAGCATCCATGCTGGCATCTCTTGCCGCCTGCGGAGGCAGCCCGGCGACCGCGGACACGACCGCGTCGGAATCCACCGACACCACTGCTCCCGAAGTGGTGGAAAATCTCCCCGCTGTTGACAAAAAGGATTACGGCGGAGCTACATTCAACATTCTCGCGCCCAAGTGGGGACTCTACAAGCAGTATTTCTTCGCCGATGAGCAGACCGGTGAGGCCATGAACGACGCCATCTACCAGCGTGAACTGATGGTGGAGGAGTATCTGGGCATCGATCTCACCTACCAGCTGGACGGCACCATCAACGATGTACGCGGCAAGGTGCAGTCGGCGGTCATGTCCGGCGATGAGCCTTATCAGCTGGTGCTGACCCACTGCATTCAGGATCTGGGTGCCATGGTGACGGATGAGCTTCTCTTTGACTGGAACACGCTTCCCGGCGTGGATCTTTCCCGCGAATACTGGAATCAGCAGTGCAACGAATATCTGGAGCTGTACGGCAAGCAGTATTACGCCAATTCCGACTTCATGCTGGCCGATCCCAACGGTGTGCTGTTCAACAAGACCATGATCGACGAGTACAAGCTGGAAAGCCCCTTTGAACTGGTTCGCTCCGGCAAATGGACCATCGACAAGATGTTTGAGATGGGTTCGAATGTCACTTCTGACCTTGACGGCAACGGCACCTTCGATCTCGCTGACCGGTACGGCGTGACCACCGAGCGCGACTGGATCAACTGCAGCTTCCTTTATTCCAGCGGCCTGCGGGTGACGGAGAATGCGGACGGCGCATTCAAGCTGAATTTCTACAATGACAAGATGGTTGACATGGTAGAAAAGCTTTACAAAGGCTTCATTGAATCGGGCGATGCGCTGGCGTTCAAGCAGAATGCCAAGCCGGAGAACGGTCTGCGCATGGATTCCGGCCGTGTACTGTTCCAGATCGAAGCACTGGTGCGGCTGTCCAACTACCGCGAGACCACGGTGGACTTCGGCATTCTGCCGTATCCGAAGCTGGACGAGGCGCAGGAAGGCTACACCACCAACGACTGGAGCGGTCTGATGGCCATTCCTTCCACCATCAAGAATCCCGAAATGGTGGGCGAGGTCTGCGAAATGCTGGCTTACTACAGCGGCGATACCACCATTCCCGCCTACTATGATCTGATGCTGGGCGAAAAGCTGGCCCGCGATGCAGAGTCCAAGGAGATGCTGGAGCTGATCTTCGACGGCATTACCTACGACCCGGCCATCACCTACCTCGGCTTCTCCACCTACACCCGCAATCTGTTCTACACCGTGCCGTATATGATCATCGAACCAGGATGCAACATTGT
>SVSO01000023.1 GCA_015064195.1 Oscillospiraceae bacterium | reverse complement strand
ACTGACGGCAGAGATAAGGCAGGCTGTTGTAGCCCGCACGGGATGCCGCCTCGCTGAGATTGCATTCGCCCGACTGCACCAACAGCTTCACATATTCCAGCCGCAGCTTCTGACGGTAGCGTGCAGGCGGCGTACCGGTGTATTCGGCAAACAGACGGCGGAAGCTGCTCTCACTCATGGCCGCGTCTCTGGCATATTCCGGGATGGAGCGTTCCGAAGTGAAATCGCTGTCGATGGCCAGCTTTGCCGCATGGACAGCTGCGTAGCGGGATGGAATCTCCGGCGGTTCGGCGGCGGCACAGGAATCCAGCAATCCGTAAATGCAGGACGCCACCGCAAAATCACCGATGGGCTGATTCTCCGCCACGCCGGCAATGAGCAGCTCCAGACAGGCGCGGCTGTGTGCATCCAGCGACTCCATGGGCAGCTGTCCCACCGCCTTCGGAAAAACGGCGGATTTCGACTCGATGTGAACGGACAGCAGGCGGGTGTCCGTCAGATAACGGGACGTGCGGTCGATTCCTCGTGAAAAATATGTGACTGTATTCGGTGCAAGCGTCAGCTCGCCCCATCCGGCCACCTGACAGCTTACCTGCCCTTCCAGCATGATGATCAGAATATCCGTAGGCGCGGCATGGCTTGGATGAACGGTATAGCAATGCCCCGACGGATACCGGATATTGAACAGGGACACGTTCCGGATTCGTCCAAGCCCTCTGACTGCGATATATTCTTTCATTTATCTCACCTCGTCTACATTATATCATACCTCCCCCCACTTTGCAAGCACTTTACCGAATTGTGCAACATTTCGCCCGAATCGTGTATTGATTCGGGCCGATTTTTTTGCTACAATGATAACACGACCAAACCCAAAAGTACAACCCGGAGAAGAATCATGACTCAGTTTCAGCACAGATCTCCCATCGCCCATGAGCTTTATGAGGCGGTGCGTCATCTTCCCATAATCGATTACCACAACCATCTCGACCTGCACGCGGACAGTTTTTCCACGCTGACCGGGCTGTGGATCACCCCCGATCCCTACAAGCATCGGCTCATGCGCATCATGGGCGTGCCCGAATCCCACATCACCGGCGGCGCATCGGATTATGATAAATTCCGCGCATTCTGCCGCATTTTCCCCATGCTCATGGGTACGCCGGTCTACGACTGGTGCCGGATGGAGCTTTGGCAGGTGTTCGGCATCGACACAGTTCCGTCGGATGACACCGCCGATGCCATCTGGCAGGCCGCGATGGAGCGTCTGCCGTCCGTCACGCCCGCATCCGTCTTCCGGCAGTTCAACGTGGTTTACGCTTCCCCCGTGGCATCGATGCTGTCCGATGTGAGCTTTTATGGCGGAATGCCGGATGCCGCGCCTTCTCTGCGGGGTGACGATGCCGCCGCACCGGATACCGCATTCGCCGCCAGACTGTCGGAGGTGTCCGGTATCACAGTCGCTTCCCTTGACGAATATTTCGCGGCCATGGATGCACGGCTGGATGCATTTGCCGCCGTGGGATGCCGATTCGCCGACCACGCGCTGGACGACGGTTTTTGCTATCTCCCCGACGACGGGAAAAACGATGCCCGCTTTGCCGCCATGCTGAGGGGAGGCAATTTCGACCGCAATGCCCTCACGTCTCACATTCTCCGCACGCTTGGCGGAATGTATGCAAAGCGGGGCATGATCCTCCAACTGCACATCGGCGCGATGCGGCATACCAGCACCAGACTGCGCGCCATTGCCGGAGCTGCCGGCGGTTATGCGGCCATCGGTGATGTGTCTGTCCGCGGCATTGTCAGTCTGCTTGATGACATGGAGAAAGTTTCACTGCCGCGCACCATTCTGTTCCCGCTGAATCCGGCGATCATGGAGCAGATCGCGGTGCTGACCGGCTCATTTTCCGCGGACGGTGTGCCTGCCATCGTGTCGGAAGGCCCGGCGTGGTGGTGGTGCGATCACCGAGGCGGCATCCAAAAAGCCCTTGAAAGCCTGACATTTTATGCGGCGCTGTCAGCCTTCCCCGGCATGACCACCGACTCGCGGAGTCTGCTGTCCTTTGTCCGGCACGATTATTTCCGCCGCATTCTCTGCGGATGGATGGCCGATAAAGTCGATCGCGGCGAATTCCCGCGCCGCATGGACGATCTTACCATGATAGTCAAAAAGCTGTGCTATGAAAATGCACGGGATATGATAGGAGGAACAAAATGAAATACAAAAATCAGGTCGCCGTTGTCACCGGTGCGGGCGGAACGCTCTGCTCGGTCATCGCGAAAAAACTGGCGGCGGAGGGTGCAAAGGTGGCGCTCATCGGCCGCACCGAAGCAACACTCCGCGCGGTCGCCGATGAGATCACGGCGGATGGCGGCATCGCACGGGTTTGCCCCGCCGATGTGACCGACGAAGCGGCCATCACCGAAGCCGCGGCGATGATCAAAGCGGAGCTTGGCCCATGCCGCTATCTCATCAACGGCGCGGGCGGCAATAATAACAACGCCGTCACCACCCGTGAGACGTTTCTGCCCGACGAGCTGACTGAGCATGAGGGACGGGGCTTCTTCGATCTGGATGCGGCGGTCATGTCGTCGGTCATCAACATCAACACCATGGGCACGCTCATCCCCTCCCGCATTTTCGGGCGTCAGATGGCAGAAGCGGGATGCGGCGCAATCCTCAACTTCGCATCCATGAACAGCTACAAGCCCCTGACAAAAGTTCCCGCCTATGCCATGTCCAAGGCGGCTATCGTCAACTTCACCGAATGGCTGGCCGCTTATCTCGCACCTGCCGGCATCCGTGTCAATGCCGTCGCACCGGGATTTTTCGTCAATGAGCGCAGCAAAAAGATCCTCATGACTCCGGACGGCGGACTGACCCAGCGCGGTCTGAATGTGCAGGCCCACACACCCATGGCGCGATTCGGTGAAGCTGCCGAGCTGTGGGGATGCGTGGACTGGCTTCTCGATGACGAACGCGCCGGATTTGTCACCGGCATCACCGTTCCCGTGGACGGCGGATTTTCCGCCCATCCGGGCATATAACCGACCAAATTACAGGAGGAATTCTCATGATTACCATCAAAACCGACAAGCTTCTCAAAACCCGTCAGAATTTCTGGAACAATTTCCACTTTCATCCCACGGATGCCATCGAGGATGACTGGGGCAAACGGTATCTTGACAAAGCGGCGGAGGACAACATCGCCGACACGGTGCGGATGTACGCCATGTTCGAGGACATCGTGACCATGGACGAGGACGGCAGACTCTGCTACGATTTCACCGAAAATGATGTGCGCATGGATTACATGGTGGAAAAGGGCTTCAATCTCCTCGTTTCCTACAATTTCATCCCGCCCTGCATCGCCGAATACAACGACAAGAACAACACCGAGGTGCGCGTTTCCAGCCGCTACAAGGGGAAGACCATCTGCACCATTCCTCCCAGGGATTGGTCACTGTGGGGTGAAATCTGCCGGGCTTATACCCAGCACATTGTGGAGCGTTACGGCATCGATCGGGTGAAAAACTGGTATCTCCAGTGCTTCAACGAGCCGGATGTGAGCGGATTTTTCCTCGCTCCCATGGGCAGCACCGAGGAAGCCAAGGTAAAGCGGTGTGAGGAATATGTGAAGATGTACAAAGCCTTTGCCGAAGCGACCAAGGGCGTGGACAAGCGGCTGAAGATCGGCGGCCCCACTGCGTCAAACGGCAGGATCTTTGAATACTGGCTGAAATTCATCAAGGAAAACAACATCCCCGCCGATTTCGCCTGCGGTCACGCCTACGGAACCAATCCCAAGCGCATCAACGACGGTATCAAGCAGATCGGCGCGGACAACAACGTGGAAATCTGCAAGAGCTATATCGCACGCCTTGACCGCTATTATCCCGAGATGGAATTTGTCATGGACGAATTCGGCGCATCCGGTGCGGGCTTCTGCAATCTTCTCGACTGTCCGAAGCTCATCTTCCGCGAGAATGAGATCTTCGCCGCATTTCTCGGTCAGCTCGTCACACGCCTCATCCGCGACGATGTGCGGGTCAGCCGGCTCATGATGTGTATGTCCGGCTCCCATCAGCCCCATCAGCGTCCCGGCGAATTCGTGGAGTTCAACGGCTTCCGCAGCTTCTTCACCGAGCACTTCATCACAAAGCCGGTCTACAACGCCTACCGCCTTGTCCGTAAGCTCCACTCCGGCATCCTCGCCTACGAAACGGCGGCGGAACATCTGGACGTTCTGCCCACCACCGACGGCGAGAATTACTCGGTCCTGCTGGCATATGCCGATGGCGATTACAGCGAGGATCTCCCCGCGCTCACCGAAACGCTCACTCTGCCCCTTGACGGCAAATACCGCGTGACCACATGGATCATCGATGCGGATCATGTGAATCCTTACCGGATGTGGCAGAGAGAAAATATGCCCGATCATCCCGATGAAGCACAGCTGGAAGCGCTCCGTACGGAGGGCATTCTGCGCCCGGCATCCGAAACGGTCATCGAAGCATCCGGCACGGCGAGCATTCCCGTAACCCTCGGCTGCAACGGCCTTGCAATGGTTGAAATTAATAAAATTTGAAATAATTTTACAGGAGGTATCCCATGAAAACAGGCAAATCCCGCTTCACCAGAACCCTTTCCTTCGCGCTCATTCTCGGTCAGCTTGCCCTGCTTGCATCCTGCGGCGGATCTGACACTCCCTCCGGCAATTCTTCCGACGCCACCGCATCCGGCGCAACCGGCGACAAATCCGGCTACACCGACGAAATGCGGGAATATTTCGATCCCATCCCCGCAGAAAATCTCGGCGGCGAATTCCGGGTGGGCGTCGGCGCGGAAGGACAATTCCACATTGCCGAAGAAAACGGCGACATCATCAACGATGCACTCTATCGGCGCAACCTTGCGGTTTCCACTCTGTACGGCGTGGAGATGAAGGAGATCGTCACCAAGGACGACAACGTCACATCCTCCGTTCTGGCCGGTGACGATGCATATGACGCATATTTCGTGAATCTCTACCGCAACGCCGCCAAGCTGGCCACCGCCGATATGCTGACCGATGTGAACAGCATCGACAGCCTGAATCTGGACGCGATCTGGTGGGATCAGAACCTGCTGGATACCACGACCATCGCCGGCAAGCAGTTCTTCCTCGCCGGTGACATTGACTACACACTGTACGGCCGCACCATCGCCCTGTTCTTCAACAAGGCGAAGATGAAGGACATGACCGATGAGAACATCTACCAGCTGGTGCTGGACGGCAAGTGGACCTTCGACAAGTTTGACAGCCTTCAGAAAAATGCAACGCAGGATCTCAACGGCGACGCCAAGATGGACGATCAGGACAGCTACGGTGTTATCTACTCCGCCGTCCACGCTTCGGTGCTTTATTCGGCATCCGGCGGACGTATCGTGGAAAATAACAACGGCAATTTCACGCTGGTCATGGACAATAATCGCAACATGGATGTGATCACGAAGATTTTTGACATCACCCTCGGCGCATCGGAATACTGCTACAATACCGACAAGGAGTCGCAGGACGGCATTTGGGATCGGGTGCTGGTCATGTTCCGCAACAAGCAGGCACTGTTCCAATCCACGGTGCTCTATAACGCCATCAAACAGCGTTCCATGGAGGACGATTTCGGCATTCTTCCCTATCCGAAATACGATGAGGCGCAGGAAAACTACTACGCCACCTCCTACAACGGCAACAAAGTGTTCGTCATCCCCAAGACCGTATCGGAAACCGAGCGGGTGGGCAAGATCCTGAACGCGCTCTGCTTTGAGGGCCGCTTCACCGTCAAGCCCGCATTCTACGATGAAGCACTGGGCACAAAATTCATCCGCGACGATGAATCCAAAGAAATGCTGGACATCATCTTCAACAACATCATCTACGATGTGGGCTTCATGTACAATCTGAACAGCCTCGGCGACCTGATCCGCAATATGCACAAGAAGGGCAACACGAACTTTGCTTCCGAATACGCAAAAATGAAGGTTGCCGCTCAGACTGAGCTTGATGACCTCATCAAAATGATCGACGAAATGGAATAAACCCATCGGGACTGCTCCGGCAGTCCCGGTTTTTTTGAGGAAAACTATTGCAAAATGTGGAAGAATATGATATAATAATAACGTATGGACTTTTATCAATCACAACTGTGAGGTAGTAAAATGAGTGTCGTTATTTTCGCCGACAGCACCTGCGACCTGTCCCCGGAGCTTGTCGCGCGCTATGATATCCGCATCCTGCCCCTTCATATTCTTCTCGGTGAGAAGGAGTATGAGGACGGTGCGACCATCACCCCCGATGAGATCTATGCATGGGCAGATGAGCATAAAGCCACGCCCAAAACCTCCGCCATCGGCCTCGAATCCACCGTGGACGCATTCCGCCCCGTCATCGAAGCCGGCGACGAGATCGTTTCCTTTGCCATCTCCTCCCATATGTCCAGCACCTCCAACATCATGCGGCTGGCGGCTGAGGAGCTTGGTGCATCCGACCGTGTTCACGTGGTGGATTCGGAAAATCTCTCCACCGGCATCGGACTGCTGGTCATCGAGGCGGCGGAGATGGCCGCATCCGGCAAAACTGCCGCCGAAATCGCCGCGGCTGTGGAAGCCCTCCGTCCCAAGGTTCGCGCCAGCTTCGTTGTGGATACGCTGACCTATCTCCATCGCGGCGGCAGATGCAGCAGTGTGGCGGCCATCGCCGGCATCGCGCTGAAGCTTCATCCCCAGATCTCCGTCATCGATGGAAAAATGCTGGCAGGCAAGAAATACCGCGGCCCCATCGCCAGAGTGGTCATGCTCTATGCGAGGGATCAGGAGAAGGCACTGCTCACCGCCAAATCCGACCGGGTGTTCATCACCCATTCCGGCTGTACGGATGCCATCGTCGCGGACGTGAAGGCGTATCTTGAGAGCCTCGGCCGCTTCAAGGAGATCCTCATCACCCGCGCAGGCTGTGTTATCTCCAGTCACTGCGGCCCGAGTACGTTGGGTGTATTATTCATCGACAATTCGGAGGTTTGATTTATGAAACGAAGTGAGATCAACGCGGCCATCATCCGCGCGAAAAAACTGCTTGCCGACAATCACATCACCCTGCCCTTCTTCGGTTATGCATCGCCGGAAGAACTGCGCGGCTATGACATTTCCCGCATCAAGGCGACGATGCTGGGCTGGGACGTGACCGACTTCGGCTCGGACGATTTCGCACACGTGGGCGCGACACTGTTCACCGTGCGCAACGGCGACGTGAAGCATCCCGGCGTGGGTACACCTTACGCGGAGAAATACATCATCCTGAAGTCCGGCGAGGGTCAGGAGATCCCCATGCACTATCACGAAAACAAGACCGAGGACATCATCAACCGCGCCGGCGGACAGCTGATGATCCAGGTGTACAATTCCACCCCCGACAAACAGCTTGATACCGAAACGCCGGTGGAATTGTGGCTGGACGGCGTCAAGCACAGCTTCAAGCCCGGCGAGGTCATCTGCGTCACCACCGGAAACAGCGTCACGCTGACACCCTATGTGTTCCACCGCTTCTATGCGGAGGGCGGTGATGTGGTCATCGGCGAGGTGTCCAGCATCAACGACGACAACACGGACAACGTTTTCCTCGCACCGTCCGAGCGGTTCATCGGCATCGACGAGGACGAAGCGCCCACCCACCTGCTCTGCAACGAATATTAAAAAATTTCCTCTCAGATAAATTTCTGAGAGGATTTTTTTCAAAAAGCAGACATTTTCCGCGTTTCGTTTGTATTCATAGTCAGAAGCGCTTCCAAACACTGTGAGAGGACGTGATGAGTTGCAAGATTTCCACGCGGTTTACAGCCGCAACATCGAGCGCGTGTACCGGCTCTGCCGCATCCGGCTGGGGCATCGGGAGGACGCGGAGGATGCGGCGCAGAATGTGTTCCTGCGATGGATGAGATCCGGGAAGGATTTCGATTCGGAGGAGCATGAGAAGGCTTATTTTCTCCGCGCCGCACACAACGAATGCATCAACATGGGCCGCAGCTTCTGGCGGATGCACCGGGTCGCATTCGATGATCTGCCGCCGCTCATGACAGCGGAGGAGGAGGAGCTTCCCGCCGTTTCCAGCGGGGAGATTCTCAGCGGACTGCCGGCAAAATACCGGGAGGTGCTGTATCTCCATTATTATGAGGAGCTGAAGACCGCCGAGATCGCGCATCTTCTCGACCGTCCCGAAAGCACCGTCCGGACACAGCTGCAAAAAGGCCGCGAGCTGCTCCGGAAGCTGCTCGATCAGAAAACAGGAGGAAAATGATGAAACACGATACCAATACCATCCGCAAGCTTTTTGATGCCGCATCGCCCGATGCGGAACAGATCGCCCGCATGGAGCGGGAAATTCTCCACCACGCACAGCCGAAGCCCTCGCGCAGACTTCGCTTCATGCCCATCGCGGCGGCGGCACTGCTTATGGCCATCGGCATCACCGCCGTCTCCGCCGCACCTGCCATTATCCGCCACTTCTTCCCCGGCGTGGGCATCGTTGCGGTACAGGAAGGCGATGCGCCGCTGTATATGATGCTCTCCGACGATTCCGACACCGCGCGCCTTGACTGTCTCTACGGCTACTGGCAGGACGGCACGGCGGAGGTCTACTTCAAATCAAACATCCGCTATGAGGAAAAGGAGCTTGACACCGATTGCGAGCTCCAGCACATCGGCGCGACAAGTACGCCGTCCGGGATGATCCAGACCTACCGGCTGAGCGTGGATGCCACCGCCAAAGAAGCGGCTGAGGGCATCGAATTTGACGGCGGACTGCTTAAATTCGACCGGATGCCGGCGGAATATCATCCCTACACCGTGGAGGATACGGGACTGCGGCTGACCATGATCCCGCTGACTGAGGATCTCACCACCTTCGCCATGAGCGCGGAATATCTGGACGGGCGCGGCGAAGTGGAGCTCTGTTCCGGAACGGCTTATGAGGGCATCGCAAAGCCCACCATGCATCTCATCGACGAAAACGGCGTCACCTATCCCATGGTGCGCTATCAGAACAGTGAGATCTTCACCGTCAAACAAACGCCGGCTGCGCCCATCGTGGGCTTCCGCTCGGATGCGCTCACCTTCCGGCGTGCCTTCTACACCGACGATCTCGGCACGCCTGTCACGGTGAACATCCCCTATGACGGCGAGGCGGAGACGGTCAATTTAGGCTTCACCTTCCCGGACGGCGTGACAGTGGGCAAAGTCATCGCTGTAGGCCGCAACAATGCGGTGATCACGGATAAGGACTACAGCGCGGATTATCCCATGGGCAGTCTGACGATCATCACGGAGGCCAGCGAGCAGGACGGCATCCGGTACTGGTACGATCTCAACTATTCGGAGGATTATCAGGCATATCTGGACGATTATCTGGTGGTGGAGACCCGCTCGCCTTACGACACTTCGCCCCTGAATCCCATGTCGCCCCGTATGCATCTCGGCCGCACCAATACAAACGACGGCGTACGCAAGACCCAGCATTATGTCTCCGACGGCAGTGGCACAGTAGAGCTTGTGGCAGACCACTACTACGGCGAAGCGCCCGGTGAATGGAGCATCGATTTTACAAAATAATCCGCAATGGTGAAAATCCCTCTCAGAAAATTCTGAGAGGGATTTTTCATTACTGATAAATCTTCATGATCGATTCCAGCTTTTTGTTGAATGCTTTTTCCTTGGCATCGAAGGTGGAAATGATGTCATTGGAATTCGCGCGTACACGGTTCACGAAGATATGGCCGACTTCTTCCATGGCAAACGAATGCAGATAGCCGAAGTCAAAGATCAGGCTTTCGCGGATGATGTCGATCATCACGCTCGACTGCGCATCGCGGCTCAGCTTATCCTTCAGAACGATCTCATAATAAGTCGGCACGACCTGCTCATTGGAGGCGATGCAGAGCGCTTCTGTGATCAGACCGGTCATCTCCTTATCGCTCACATCGATCGGAACAACAAACATCGACAGCGCATCCGCCGAGGAGGAGAAATATTCTTCCTGCTCTGCATTGTATTTCGGGTACGGAATGATGCCGAAATCGTCCGCCATGTCGCGGAATTGGGACTCCGCATCATACAGAACGCCCGGGAAGAAGAGTGCGCGGCCTTCCTTGAACATATTGACGCAGTTCGCATCAGCGTTATCTTTGCCCCACGGGAAGAATACGACACCGCTCTCATGGATGAACTGATTGAGACGGGTCAGCGCATCCACCATTTTTTCGCTCTTGAGTGCAAATTCCGGGAAACCGTCATCGCCCTTCACGCAGACCGGCAGTGCAAATGCTTCCTTGTACATATCGATCTCAACAGAACCGCGATGGGACACACCGTAGCTGTCAGCCGCGGAGAGGGTCGAATCGCCGTCCAGATCCTTGTACGTGTTTGCTGTCAGTTCGATCAGCTTATCAAAGGTCCATTCGCCCGATTCCACAAGATCGTACATCTCGGGGAGCTGGTACTCATCGGCGAGGCGTTTGTTGTAGAAGAAGCAGTTCATTCTCTGCCAGAGGGTAACAGCCAAATCGCCGGTGATCATATACGCCTTACCATTGATCGTGAGCTGTTCCGACACATTCTTCGACCACCACTCGGCGGTGGGATCCACATAGGGAATCTCGTGCCAGTTGATGAAAATGCCTTCCGTGGTGAGGGCGGGAATGGTTGCACCGTATCCGGCCACAAGATCATACGCGCTGTCACCGGCAAGGATGGAGTTTTTGAGCTTGGCGTTCCATGCGGTCGCTTCCGCACCCCATGTACACGGTTCGCTGATCATTTTGATTTCGACACCAAAACGATCCTCTACCACAAGATTCCGCTTGTGAATCGCGTCGTTTATAAGGTCGCCGTTCTCTTCCTCCACATCAAATTCATAAGCAAACGCTGTGCGGCCGAAAATCGTGAATTCTTCGCCGCCGTAATTTTTCTGCGGAAGAGACTCGAGGGAAGACGGCTCCGTTTCCACTGTGGTAGTTTCGCCGGAAGCCGAAGTGGTATCGGTGGAAGTCGATGCGCCTCCGCATCCGCTCATACCGGCAAGCATGGCAATCAGAAGCAATGCGGTAATGGTACGTTTCATAATCATGACATCCTTTCAAAATTCTTTTCCAATTTTATATTTTAACACATTTTCATTCATTTGTCAATAAAATTAAATCGGATTTGCCAACCTGCACAATTCATTCCACCCCCGCTGAAAATTTGTTCACTTTTCAGCATCGCAGTTTTTTCTCTTTTTGTCCGCATTTGACGAAATTGCAAAGACGATTGTTTGCCCGAAATTTCCATTTTCTATTGCTTTTTCCTGATTTTAGTATTATAATATAATTAATGGAAATTCAAATTCAATGCAACACAGGAGAAGATCAAAATGATGGTGGAATATTTCATGAGACGGGACAAGGTGACGGATGAAATGGGCAAGCGGATTGTGGTGTATGGGATCGATGTGGTGATCGATGATGAGGTGGTGCGCAGTGTCCGCGATGTGTTCTGCGATGCCGCTGATGCGGAACGATTCATCCGTCTCTGCAATCTGCTGGAGCTGAATCCCGTCCATCTGGACGATGCCATTGCCGACGCCATCGCCGCATAAAAAAAACCCGGCATGAGCCGGGTTTGCAAAGAAAAACGACCGCTTGCGCGGTCGTTTTTTGGTTTTATTTGAGCTCCACCGTGACAATGGAGTAAGGCTTGATCGACAGCTTCACGCCGCCGTCGATGGTGCATTCACCAATCTCCTCGCCCAGCAGGTTGACCACCCGCGCCGATTTTGCATCGACTGCCAGCGTCACATCTGCCGTCTTGCCGCACAGCTCAACCAGACGGATGAGGGTCGCATCGCCGTCCTTGGTGACGGAGGTGATGCGTGCCGAGCCGGTCTCTGCGCAAAGCAGGGTGCCGGTGGGAGCGAGCGTGCCGGCATGAGGATTGCAGGTCACATAACGCTCCGGATGCACGAAGCATTCGGAAATGTCCGCCATCTTTGCCGCGCAGTCTGAGCCAACGCCGATGGAGATGGCGATGGAATGCTTGCCGCGCTCCGGATCGTGGTCCGGATAATGAGCGGTATTGATGAGGGAGGACAGGATCGCATTGTCGAAGATGCGGTAGCCGTACTTGCAGTCGGTCATCACATAAAGCGGTGCGCCGTCGGGATTCTTTGCCGCCACATAGGTCAGTGCGGGAACGTCGTTGTTCGTCTCCTTGCGCACGGTCACACCCATGGGAACGTCGCACAGATAGCCATCCGCCGTGTAGCCGAGGGGCGCACGGAATGCCAGCAGCGGAACGAACCGTCCGGTGATCTCATTCCATGTGACGTTGATGTCGTAACGCAGAGCCTTTGCGCCCTTATCCAGCGAAACGTCCACCGCCACCGTGGAATTCATGACATTCGCTTCCCAATGATAGCCCTGACGCAGTGCGCCGCTGCCGAAGCGATGGGATTCCCGCACATCGGTGACGGGATGCACCGCATGATGACGGCCGATGGTCCATGCGCTCATGCCGGTGACTTCGGTATCGATCTTCACCAGACCGCAGAATTCGCCGCTTAACTTCTCCGAGCCGTCAGCCTTGTCGATGAGGGAGACGAGGCTCATGGTTTCCCGGTCAAATCTTGCGCGGATATGCTCATTTTCGAGGACATAATCGTTTTCCGGACGGGCAACGCCGCCGCCGTCTGCGGGGAACACATAGTGCGGCAGGCGTGTCACCTCCCGCTGACGGACGATGACTGTGGTATAGCCGTAGCCGGGAAGCTTTGCGCGGACAAGAATGCGCACATAATGATGATCCCAATACTTAATGGGATTGCCGTCCATGAGGGCGAATTCCACCGGATTGCCGTCCACATCCACCACCTCGAGCCGGCGGAGATCGCCGACCCAGTCCCACATGGAGAGCTGGCAGGTATCCTCGCGCTCGCACTGTGCGGCATTGAAGATATGGAACACGCGGGTCAGACCTGCGCCGCGCTCCGGATTCGGCACGCCTGCGAATGCGGGAATGCCATAGCCCACGCCTGCGCCCTCCGACTGAGACTCGCGGATGATCTCCTCCTCGCCGGAGATGTCGATCATGGATGTATCGATGGCCTTCGCCAGCGTGCGGAGCGCCGCATTTTCTTCCGTTTCCGCATACGCCACTGCGGACTGATACAGACCCATGGCGTGCTCGCGGGAATCCTGCACACAGGAGCCGGTGAGAATATCGTGGAAATGGGTGAACAGCGTATTCTGCCAGCCCTTTTCAAAAGCGGATGCACGGTATCTGCCGCCAAGCTTCGATGCGCCCGCGGAGAACAGCTGAGCCTCGGTCAGCTTTGCTTCTGCCATGCGGTTGGCGCGCTTGATGCGGCTCTGGGTGGTATAGCAGCCGTCGAACAGGAAGTTCAGCTCCCGATCAATGACGGGCAGCTTTTCGCGGATCTCGGGCTTGTCGGCGATGGCGAAGAATTCGTGGAACGTGCCGAAGCGGAGAGACGGGAAGATGGGCCATTCCATCATCTCATAAGCGCGTTCGATGTCACGTCTGGTAGGGCCGCCGCCATGGTCGCCGACGCCGTACACGATCATGCCGGTCTTGAGTCCGCCCATTCTTCCGGCAAGCTCCGGCATACCGATACCAACGTGAGGTGTGATGCCGGAATTGTACCAATAAGGCTCGCGGTACATGAGGATTTCCGAGCCGGAGGGAGCTTTGAAGCGGTAGAGCACCTGATTGGATGCAAAGCCGCGGCAGTGGTAGTAATACTTGATGCCGGCATAGGTATCGATCTCCGGAACATGGGTGCTGTGACCGAAGGTATCCGGCGAGAAGTCGATATTCAGCCAGGCGGGATCGATGCCCCACACGCGCTGGAGATAATCGCGCGTATACTTGACGGTATTGACCAGCGATTCGCCGGTGGGCATATTTTTGTCAGTCTCCACCCAAGCGGAGGAGGTGATCTCCCATCTGCCTTCTGCGATGCGCTTTTTCATGCGCTCCATCAGCTCCGGCTCATAGTCCTCGATGAGCTTATAAACGGAGGTCTGGGACTGGGAATAGGTGAAGTCCGGATATTCATCCATCATATCCAGCATAGTGGTGAAGGTAGCCACCGCGGAAGCCACGGTTTCCTGCCAGCTCCACATCCAGTTCATGTCGATATGAGCATGGGCGCAGAGGATGACGGAATACTCCTTTGCGGCACTCTGGAGGGGCATGATCGCTGCCTCTGCCGCATAGCAGGCGGATTTTGTCAGCACGCCCTCCTCTTTGATGGCATTCTCCAGCACGCCGATGGCGGCGGAGATCTCCTCGGTGAAGCGTCTCTCGCAGACCTCATCCAGCTTGAGTGCGAACTCCAGCTCAGAGAGGATCCGGCGGATATGCGCATTGACGGGCGTAATACGTGCCGCCATTTCCTTGGGCTGACCGAAGCTGTACTCGAAGCCCATGACCTCGCGGAAGCCGCCGACTTTTTTCTGCAGTGCGGACAATCTTGCGTCGTTGTTCATGATATCATTCCTTTCGCGTTTTTATTTCATTATACAGGATTCCTGCGGATTTGTCAATCTACGGATAGTAGAAAATCCTGCTTTTTCGGCAAAAAAGCAGGGTTTTTCCATATTATTTGCGCGCCGCGTTGACCGCCGCATACAGGCCCAGTGTATAGCTGTATGCGCCGAAGCCGCTGATCTGGCCGGCACACACCGGCGCGATGACGGAGGTTTCGCGGAATGCATCTCTTGCGTGGATATTGGACAGATGAACCTCGATGACGGGCAGCTTGATGGCGGCGATGGCGTCCCGGATGGCATAGGAATAGTGTGTATACGCGCCCGCATTGAGCACGATGGCATCGATTCCGCCGTCCGCATTTTTTCGCGCCGCGTGGAGTCGGTCGATGATCGCGCCCTCGTGATTCGATTGATAGAACTCGATCTCCGTGCCAAGCTCCGCCGCCAGCTTTTCCAGCCCTTCATTGATGGATGCCAGCGTATCTGTGCCGTAATAGCCCGGCTCTCTTTCGCCAAGGAGATTGAGGTTCGGGCCGTTGATGATAAGAATTTTCATTTTATATGCCTTTCTGGATGTTGTTTGTGCTTATCCTTTGTCAAGGGGATGCGGGTCGCTTTTCGAGAAAAGCTCCGCAAAAGCTTTATAGACGCTATCGCTCACACACGGTTAGTCTGTGCGCTTACCGGCTACAGAGGCAGCCGGGTCCCCTACCCCGGCGACTGTTCAGCTGTGACCGGTTGAGACTATAGGTTGCTTTCGTAGCACCGCTTCATGGCGAGGGCTTCTTCCGCCTGCATTCCTGCGGATTCGCTGATGATGCGAGGTGTCAGGTTTTCTTTTGCGATGGCTTCCATCAGCGGTTCAAAGGGCGGCTCATAGCCTTCGTCGCTGAAGGTCACGTGCTTTTTCTCGCCCTGTTTGGTATACTCGATCTTGGAGAAGTGGCAGTGGAGTGTTTGTGCGTACTTGTCGCCGAGACGGTTTGCGATCTTATCGAACACCGCGCGGTAGTCATCGACAGTGACGAACACGCTGCCCGTCGGTGTGGTTTCCTCCATATCGAAGATGCCGCTCTCCGAACGTCCGCGGCAGTTGAGATGGCCGAAATCCACCACCGGATAGAGTCTCGGGTCGATCTTGCACAAGGTCAGCACCTCGTCCAGCGTGCCCAGCTGATTGAGCTTTCCCATGGTTTCGAGGCCGATGCGGATATCGGTATTCACATCCTCCAGCAGCTTGAAGAGCGTATCCGCCGCGTATTCCATGGCCTGTGCGCGGGTGATCTTCGCCGCGCTTCCCGTATGGACGACGATGGTATCCGCGCCCAGCAGCTCGGCGCACCGGAGTCCGGTTTTGATATAATCGATGCTGTTATAGCGTTTCTCCGGCTCGATGCTGGACAGGGAGATGAAGTAGGGGGTATGCAGGCTTAAGAGGATGCCGTTTTTTCTTGCCTCCTCACCCACCTTGCGCAGGGATTCCTCACCTGCCTGATAGCCGCGCCCCGCCTGATATTCATAGGCATCGAGACCGAATTCGCGCAGCCACGCGGGTGCTTCGTGTGTATGCTTTTTCCCGGCGGCGTAGAAGCTGTCGCAGTTTCCCGCCGTACCGAATGTTGCTTTTGTCATAGTTTACCTCAATTTTTGCAGATTTCAAATGCCCGCAGACAGGCATCCTCATCGGGAAGCACGCCTGTCCATTTTTCAAAGGCCAGCGCGCCCTGATAGACGAGCATCCACAGTCCGCTCAACGCCGAAAGTCCCCGCGTCTTTGCATGGGCCAGCAGCCTGGTCTCCAGCGGATTGTACACCGCGTCAATGACCATTGCGCCGTCGGGGAGCGCATCCACGAACGCCAGCGATTCAAACTCCGCCTGCCCCGCCATTCCTGCGGACGTGCAGTTGATGAGAATGTCGCAGTCCTTCGCCGATTCGATCAGCGCCGCCTCGTCAAGCGGCTTGCATTCGCACGGCACGCGGAGCATGGTGCGGAGTGCCTCAGCCGATGCGAGGGTGCGATTGTGGATGGTGAGCACTGCGCCCGCATTTCTGAGCGAGAGTGCCGTGGAACGCGCCGCACCGCCGGCACCGAGGAGCATCACCCGTTTGCCGCACGCGCATTCTGCCGGTGCGATTGCCGTTTCGCCAGCAGCTACCGGTGGCAACTGCTCCGGAGAATTTCGCAAGCTTGCGAAATTCTCCAAAGCAGCTCGCGCGGCGAGCTGCTGGCCGCGTCGGATGGTCAGCAGAATGCCGCCGCCGTCGGTGGTATCCGCGTACAGCTTACCGTCCCGATACGCCACCGTATTGGCGGAGCAGAGATCCCGCGCCTCATCGCCGAGAACATCGGCAAGCAGTGCCATATCTGTTTTCAGGGGCATGGTGCAGTTGAAGCCATCATACCCCTCGGCGCACAGCCGGCGCACGGTGGGAAGCAGAGTCTCGCGGGTGGTTTCGATGCGTTCATAGGAAAAATCCGTGATGCCGCAGTCGTTTGCAAAGGAGGTCTGAAGCTGCGGGGAGCGGCTGTGTGCGATGGGAGAGCCGAGCACCGCCAGCCTGAATGATTTCGCCATGCTTATTCTTCCTCAGCCGGTGCTTCTGCGGCAGGAGCATCCTCCGCCGGCTTTGCTTCGGGCTTCTTCATGACGATCTTGATGTTGTAATACTTCATCATATCGCGGATGCCGTCGCCGATCTCCTCCTCGGAGAAATTGCTCTCGCGCAGAATATCCTCGTCCATTTCCGCAACCCGCGCATAGAAATCCAGCGCGATGGCGGCGTAGATGGGCTTTTCTTTATCGAAAGAATCGAACAGCAGATTCTCCGCCGTGTTCACCTTGTGCATATCCAGAAGCTGGCGCAGGCGAACCCATACGATGCCCGCCTCGCTGTTTGCGGGAAGTGCGCCGTCGGGGATGATGGGGGACGGCTTCTTGAACATCTGGGCGGCGAGGAACTTGGTCAGATTGTAATACTTCGACTTGGTGGGATCGGGTGCGCCGGAAAGATCCTGCTCCGGTGCGGCATTCTGGATCTTCACCTCATAGAACAGCACCAGATCGCGCAGACCCTCATCGATCTTCTTCACGGAATAATCGTGAGCGGTAAGCTCCTCCGGTGCGATCTCAGCAAGACGCGCATACATATCCAGCGCAACCGCCAGCACCACCGGCTTCTTTTTGTCATATTCCTCGCGCACTCTTGCATCCGCATCGCAGTAGCGGTGCTCCTCGATCATGGCGTGCAGCTCCTTGAGAAGGGGCAGCTGTTCGTGATCGGCGGGCAGCTCATCGTCGCCGATAATGGGAGTCGGCTTGTGGAAAATGCCGCCGGAGATGAGCTTTGCGATGTTGTACATCTGCGGCTTGCCCTCCACGGGTGCCATGTTGGGATCCATCTTGGCATTGGGATCGCGCTTGACCGCCTTGATCTCATAGAAATTCATCAGATCGCGCAGGCCCTCGCCGATCTTCTCCACGGAGAAATCGCAGACCTTGAGCGCTTCCTCATCCAGCTGGGACAGGCGCGCATACAGGTCGATGGCAACGGCGATCATCACCGGCTTTTCCTTATCGTAAGCCGTGCGCACCAGTGCATCCGCCTCGGTGTATTCGCCCGCGTCAAAATGCGCGCGGAGCTTGGCGTGAAGCTCTGCCTGCTCGCTGTCAGCCGGCAGTGCGCCGTCGGGAAGGATGGGGGTCGGTGCCTTGAAGATGGAAGCCGCAAGTGCTTTGGTTAAGTTGTAAAACTGTGTCATGGTTCTGTCTCCCATTATTTATTTTTTTTATGATACATCCGGAGAAATGGCTTTTCGAGCAGCCGCTTTGCCCGGAAAAAGAGGGTCGTTTTGTCCTTGATGGGCGGGACGAGATAGGCGCGGATACCGGTGCGTTTCGCCGCCCACACGTCGGTAAACAGCTGATCGCCGATGGCCGCCGTGTTTGTCACATCACTGCCCATGTACGCCATGGCCTCGCGAAGAAATCTGCGCGACGGCTTGCCGGAATCGGCGTGATGATAGCAGTCCATGCCCTCGCAGAAGCCGTCCACCCGGGGCGCGTGATTGTTGGAAACAAACGCAGTCCTGATCCCCGCTGTGTGCATGGCATCGAGCCACGCCGCCACCGGTTCGGTGGGCTTCGGATCATCGTATGTGACCAGCGTGTTGTCGATATCCAGAATCAGCGCACCGATGCCGGCATTTTTCAGCAGTTCCGGCGTGATGGCGTAGATATTTTCAAAGATCTCATCGGGTAAAAAGTTCTCAAACATGATCCGCTGTCCTCCAAATGCATATACCTCCTATTATTTTATCACAAATCCGCGCGTTTGGCAAGTGATTTTTGTAAATTATTATATTTTCCCGCCGAATGCTTGACAAATATAGACGATTATGATAAAATAAAGCAAAAGGGGGGATGCTTTATGAAAAGATTTCTCGTTTTGCTGACCGTCATGCTGCTGTTTGCGGGTTGCTCCGTGCCGTCGCCCATCGACGATGCCGCTCTCAATCCCGACACCGGCATCCGGATGTATACCCAGTTCGAGGTCATCGACGATTCCGCGAAAACGCTCCAAATGATGATCGAAAACAACTCCGGCGCATCCGTCTCCTTCGGCACGGAATGGACGCTGGAAAAGCGTTCGGGCGGCGGATGGAAGCAGCTGCCTTTCAAGCCGGACGTGGGCTTTGAGAGCATCCTCATCGGCATTGCGGACGGCGGGGATGCGGCCCGGATGTGCCATCTTTCCCTTATTCAAAGCCGCCTGACCGACGGTGAATACCGCATCGTCAAGGAGATCGGCGGCCAGCCCTACGCCGCATTTTTCACCGTCGGCGACTCATCCGTCACCGCCGATGCGCCCTACGGCTTCGCACCGCTCGCATCCATGCCCGCTACCTATTCCATCGACGATGCGGCGGCGGACGGATGTCTCGTCATCCGCCACGGGGAGCAGTCGGGGGAAGATGCGCTGACGGAGTTTATCGCATGGCCGCGGGGACAGCTTCGCATTGCGTCTCTCACCTTTGAGGGGGATGTGATTCTCGCCGACGTGATTGCGGACGGCGATCGGTACGAATACATCCGCGACAACACCCGCGATGCGTGGGCTGACAGTACGATCGTGCGCTCATTTTACGCCAATCTGCTGACGGACGGCGAATCGCTGTGGCTGTCGAACCGGGCTAAGCTTGACGAATCCGCGGTTTATCTCTGCGCCGCACCGAAGGAGATCTGCGATGCGGCGGATGCCCTTCCCCGGGCGATTCTGGCATCATGGTCTCCGGACGGCAGTGCGAGCGTGGAGCTTGCGGAGGACAGCAGACTGCTCATCCGCTCGTCCACCTGCGGCATGGTTCACACGCTGGCAGAGGATGTGACCATCACGGATTTTCTCTGGCAGGATGACAAAACCCTGCTGGCCATCGCCGAGCTTGGGGAGCGGTACTATTATGAATTCATCCGCGTTGACGGAAACAACATCTCGCAGCTGTCTCACACCATCTCTGCTCATCGTCCGGAATGGCATGACGGCGAGCTGGTAATCCCTGAATAACGCAAAAGCCGCCGGCTGAGCCGGCGGCTTTTTTGTTCGGTCACGCTGTGACAATACTTGCTATCAGCAGCAGAGGCTGCGTATTGTCACGCGGTGACAATACTTGCTATCGGCAGCAGATGCTGCGTATTGTCACGCTGTGACAATACTTGCATCTGCTTGAAGCTCCAGATATTCCACAGCTTCTTCGCGCATTTTGTATTTGAGGATCTTTCCGGCGGCGTTCATCGGGAAGCCTTCCACAAAGCGGATGTAGCGCGGGCACTTGTGCTTTGCCATATGCGCAAGGCAGAATTCCTTGATCTCCGCCTCGGAGGATTCTTCGCCGTCGTTCAGCACGATGCACGCCATGATCTCCTCGCCGTAAGCCTTATCCGGCACGCCGATGACCTGCACGTCCTTCACCTTCGGATTGGTGTAGAGGAAATCTTCGATCTCCTTCGGGTAGATGTTCTCGCCGCCGCGGATGATCATATCCTTGATGCGGCCGGTGATCTTGTAATAGCCGTTCTCGACTCTGCGCGCAAGGTCGCCGGAATGGAGCCAGCCGTCCTTGTCGATGGCCGCCGCAGTCGCTTCGGGCATCTTGTAATAGCCCTTCATGATGTTGTAGCCGCGGGCGCAGAATTCGCCGTCCATGCCGTCCGGCAGTTCTTCACCGGTTTCGGGATCGACGATCTTCGTTTCCACCGCGAACATGGACGCGCCGACGGTGGTGCAGCGGACATCCAGCGGGTCGGTGGTCTTACTCATGGTAGTTGCAGGCGATGCCTCGGTCTGACCGTAGGTGATGCAGATCTCGGGCATATGCATCTTCTCCACGACCTCCTCCATGACCTTGATCGGGCAGGGCGATCCTGCCATGATGCCGGTGCGCATATGGGAGAAGTCGGTCTTGTCGAAGTTTTCGTTGTTCAGCATGGCGATGAACATGGTGGGCACGCCATGGAAGCAGGTGATCTTTTCCTTATTGATGCAGTCGAGGCCCAGTCTCGGCGAGAATGCGGGAATGGGGGACATGGTGACGCCGTGGGTCACGGATGCGGTCATAGCCAGCACCATGCCGAAGCAGTGGAACATGGGCACCTGGATCATCATTCTGTCCTCGGTGGAAAGATCCATGCAGTCGCCGATTGCCTTGCCGTTGTTG
>SVSO01000332.1 GCA_015064195.1 Oscillospiraceae bacterium | reverse complement strand
GGCACTCTATAAGATCGATTCCGAGGGCATGAACGGCGAGGTGCTCAACGACGCGGTCTTTGAGCGCAATCGCGCAGTCGAGGAGCGCCTGAATATCAACTTTGTCATTACCGAGAAGGACTCCATGTACGGCAGCGAAAAGAACATCCAGAAGGTTGTTATGGCCGGCGACGATGCGTACGATGCATCCTATCTGTCCACCTACAAGGCTGCGCCCATCGCAACCGACAATCTGTTTGTTGATATCTACACCATCGATGCGATCAATCTCGAGGAGCCTTGGTGGAACAAGCTGTCTATCCCGTACTATGAGCTGGACGGCAAGCTCTTCTGGGCACACGGCGACGCTTCCATCCACTACTACGACTGCATGTGGTCGCTCTTCTTCAACAAGCAGCTGATCGATGAGCTGAAGCTCGACGATCCCTACCAGATGGTTGCAGATAAGACCTGGACGATCGACAAGTTCTATTCGATGGTGCAGACCGCAGGCCGCGACCTCGACGGCAACGGCGCGATGGATGACACCGACCAGTTCGGTCTGACCACACACAGCGGCTCCACGCTGGGCTTCCTGCACGGCATGAATGAGCGCGCCATCGATATCAAGGACGGCATCCCCTTCGTGGTCAAGCCCACCGAGCGCATGTTTGATGTTATGGAGAAGATTCAGGATATCTTCACCGACAAGAACGTTCGCTTCAAGAATGATGACATCACCAAGACCTGCTTCGCAGACGGCAACGCGCTCTTCCTCATCGAGACGCTGGGCAACGCCTCCTGGCTGCGTGAGATGAACGCAGACTTCGGTATCGTTCCGTTCCCGATGTACGACGCAAAGCAGGACGGCTTCCACAGCTATATCTCCCCCGGCAGTATGTCCGTGCAGATTCCCGTCACTGTGACGGATGTGGAGCGCACCGGTACCGTAATCGAGGTTATGAACGCGCTGTCCTATGAGACGGTTCGTCCGGCATACCTCGAGGTTGTTCTTGGCGAGAAGTACATGCGTGACGATGTTTCCAAGAGCACGATGGAAATGATGCTCGGCACCGCGGAGTGCGAGCTGGCATATGTATACCAGTGGGCCGGCTACCAGAACACCTTCCTCAACGGCCTGTCCTCCGATACCGCAATGGCTTCCGCCATCGACGGCAAGATCGCAGCGGTTGAAGCGGCAATCACCGACTTTATGGAAAAGCTGAAATAAGCGATAGAATCAAAACAACGGACTGGCGATGTCAGTCCGTTGTTTTCATGTTTTCGACCGCGCTCCGGCGGAATTCCAGCGGGGACATGCCGAACTCCTTGCGGAAGGCGGTGATGAAGTGCGAGTAGTTGTCGAAGCCTGACGAGTAGCAGGCGTCGGTGACATTTGTGCCGCCTGCGAGCAGCTGACGCGCCGTCTCGAATTTCTTCATACGCACATAGTGCATGATGTTGGTACCCATAAAGCGCTTGAACAGTCGGGACAGATGTGCCTCGGAGAGGTTCATGGCGCGGGAGATGTCGGAGAGGGCGTGGATGGTGGTATGATTGGCGTTGATGTAGCTGAGCATATCGCTGAACACCGGCGGGAGCGCCTCCATGGAGGCAGGCTCGGTCGGGCGGTTCGGCACGGCCTGAAAGATGATCGAGAGCACGCGCATGATCAGCGTGAAGTTTTCGATGGAATGGGAATAGTTGGGAGCGGATGCGCCCGCGAGCAGCTTGTCAAAGCAGCTGCGCACCTCGTCGATCTGCGCGTCGGACAGGCGTATGATATTGCCCACGCCTCGCTCGCGGCCTTCGATGAGGCTGAGGATACTTTCGGCGCCCGGATGGATGAAATTCTGGAAATCCGGCTCGATGTAGAGAAAATAATGCTCGGAGCGGCACTTGTCGTTGAAGAACATGCCGTGCAGCTCACCGGGCTTGGCAATGAAGATATCGCCGTAGGAGATGCGGTAGAAGTTATCGCCGGAGATGATGACACCGTCTCCGCTGATGAAGAAAAAGATCTCGTAAAACCAATGCGTATGCAGATGATGGTGTGATTCGTACTTGAAGTTTTCATCCGGGTCATAGGTATCGGTGAGAAGATGGTTGAATTCGATCTTCATGCCGCGGATGTATTCGATGGTGCGGACGGTTTGCTGTCTCATCATATTCCCCCTTTGGTTTTATTATAACAGCCTGCACGGATAAAGTCAAGAAGATATCAAAAAATCGAAGAAAATGAGCAGGAAATCCAAAGATATTTTGTTTTTCGTATGCTATAATGAAAGTACCAAATTTATATGGAAAGGAAGTATTCAACATGAAACTTCAGAAAGCTCTCTCCCTCACCCTCGGCGCGCTGCTTCTCACCTCTGCTCTCGCACTTCCGGCATCTGCCATGAAGAAAGTCGGCGATGTGAAGGTTCCCTTCGGAACGCCCAAGATCGACGGCACCATCGATGCGGCAGAGTGGAAGTCGGCTTCCGCCTTCACCATCGACGGCAATACTGCCAAGGCATGGGTCGGCAAGGTTCCCGGCGACTTCTCCACCAAGGTACAGGTTCTGTGGGACAACACCAACCTCTACGTTGCAGGTACCGTTAAGGATCCCGTTCTCGCCTACAGTGCAGAAGGCAAGTATGACAAGGATGCCTTCCAGCTCTCCATCGACCTCGGCCAGACCTTCTTCGGCACCACCGAGTCCCGTTCCATCTTCTATTCCTTCGGCTGCTATGAGGACGGCACCGGTATCCTCCAGCGTCAGGAATCCAAGAACAACGCTGTTGTCAAGGATGGCGAAAACGGCGTAGCAGTTAAGACCAAGAAGACCGCTGACGGTTGGAACT
>SVSO01000022.1 GCA_015064195.1 Oscillospiraceae bacterium | reverse complement strand
AAATTGTCCTAAATTTTCGAGGTTTCCTAAAATAAATTTGTGACAATTTCCGGGCATACTATGGAACGGAATGTATGATTGATTTCAGTTTGTTTAATAAAGGAGAAGAATTATGGCACTCAAACTTAATGACAAATACATGGCGGATTTCCTCGCAGCTGAGGATCTTGCGGGCATCGAGCCGGCAGTCAAGGCGGCTATCGCTCAGGTGAAGAAGAAAAACGGTCTTGGAAACGATTTCCTCGGCTGGGTTGACCTTCCCGTGGATTATGATAAGGAAGAATTCGCACGCATCAAGGCGGCGGCTGAGAAGATTCAGAAGACCGCTGACATTCTCGTCGTTATCGGCATCGGCGGCTCTTACCTCGGCGCACGTGCGGCCATCGAATTCGTCAAGTCGCCCATGTACAACGAAAAGAAGAAGGACACCCCCAGCGTTTACTTCGCAGGCAACAACATTTGCTCCTCCGCACTGGCTGAGCTGCTGGAGATCTGCGATGGCAAGGACATCTGCGTGAATGTTATTTCCAAGTCCGGCACCACCACCGAGCCGGCGGTCGCATTCCGCATCTTCCGCGAGCTTCTCGAAAAGAAGTACGGCGAGGATGGCGCACGGGAGCGCATTTTCGTCACCACCGACAAGGCACGCGGCACCCTCAAGTCCTTCGCAACCGACAAGGGCTACGAGACCTTCGTTGTGCCGGATGACGTTGGCGGACGCTACTCCGTGCTCACCGCTGTGGGTCTGCTTCCCATCGCCGCTGCCGGCTGTGACATCGACGCCATGATGGCAGGCGCACAGGCTGCACGTGAGGCATATGCTTCCGATGATATCGCAAACAACGACGCGGCAAAGTATGCGGCTCTGCGCAATCTTATGTACAGAAAGGGCAAGACCACCGAGATCCTCGTTTCCTACGAGGCGGCTATGCTCATGATGAACGAGTGGTGGAAGCAGCTCTACGGCGAGTCCGAGGGCAAGGACAACATGGGTATCTATCCGTCCAGCGTCATCTTCTCCACAGACCTGCACTCTCTCGGTCAGTACATCCAGGAAGGACGCCGCAATCTCTTTGAGACGGTCGTCAACATCAAGAAGTCCAACGATACCGTTGTCATCCCCAACGACCCCGCAAACATCGACGGTCTGAACTTCCTCTCCGGCGAAGAGCTGCACAAGGTCAACGAGGCCGCAATGAACGCAACTCTGCTGGCACACGTGGACGGCGGCGTTCCGAATATCGTGCTGGAGCTTGCTGACCGGAGCGAGTATTCCTTCGGCTGGCTGGTTTACTTCTTCGAGCTGGCCTGCGCAATTTCCGGCTACACCCTCGGCGTGAATCCCTTCAACCAGCCCGGCGTTGAGGCGTACAAGAAGAATATGTACGCACTCCTCGGAAAGCCCGGCTATGAGGCAGAGAAGGCCGCACTGGAAGCCAGAATGGGCAAATAATTATTGGCAGTTGCACCAAGTATTTTAGTAAGATTTGTACAAGTTGTAAAAACTTTGCGAAATCGTACATTTTGTTGATAAATCCTCTTGAAATTTTCGGGGATTTAGTGTAAAATATAAGTAAGGATACACATCCCCATAAACGCACACATTTTTTAGGAGGATTACTCACTATGTTAAAGTTAATTATCGGCGTCAAGGGCACAGGCAAAACCAAGCAGCTGATCGAAATGGTCAACACCGCGTCCGAGCAGTCCAACGGCTCTGTCGTTTGCATTGAAAAGGGCACCAAGCTCACTTACGACATCAAGCACACCGCTCGTCTCATCGATACCGACCAGTACGGCATCTGCGATGCACAGTCCCTGTTCGGCTTCATCGCCGGCATCATCGCCTCCAACCATGACGTGACCGATATATATATCGATTCCGCGCTCAAGATCTGCAAGAACGATGTGGAAAGCTTCGACAATATGCTGGACGAGATCAACGCACTCTCCGAAAAGCATGAGCTGCACTGCACCATGACGGTCTCCATCGCGGATGACAAGGCAACCGATACCATCAAGAAGTACATCTGAGGCTGCCGTAACATGAGCAAAGGTTCTGCCGCAAATCCCCCTGATTTGCGGCAGAATTCGCGCGTTTTCGGCTTCTGTTCAGAATCGGGAGAATGAAAAAATGAGAAAGTTTACTAAAATCGCGGCACTTGCAGCGGTACTCTGCTTCGGTACGCTCATGAGCGTCGGATGCCGGAATGAGGCGAAGATCTCGCAGAATCTCGATGTCATCATCGCAGGAAGCGAACAGCTGACTGCTATGGCTTCGGGCGAGGTCATGCTGTACGAATCGGTTAAGCTGGCCTCCGATGTGGAAGGTGTGGCAGAGAACAGCGTCACCCAGTCCTACACCAAGTTTGTCGGAAACGGCACGAATCTGGAATATGACCTGGGCGCGACCAAGACCTATGGCGTGTCCGGTGAGGTCGTCAGCTACAACGCCCGTCAGGTGGAGGGGCTGTTCATGCATTCCCTCAACGATGAGCCGCTGAGTGAAGCTGATATGGCAGCGCCTGACATTTTCGACCGCTTCCGCATCACCTTTACGGCGGCGGATGTGGAGAAGATTGATGTGATCTCCGCCGAATCGGTGACACTGTATGCCGTCACCATGACGGATGCCTATGCGGACAGCTATGACGTGAGCGCAGACGGTGCGACCTATGACTGCACCCGCATGGTCTACAATTATTATTTCGATGCCAAGGGCAATATGACGCAGGTCATCAGCGAGCAGAAGGCGACCCTCACCGATGCCGCAGGCACGGCGCAGGAAGTCACCAAGTTCTCCGACGCATCGGCAAGATAATCAAAGAAAAAAACAGTGAAAGCAGGGCTTTCGCTGTTTTTTTGTCGGAATTTCGGTAAAAATGTGAGCAAAGTGTATTATTTTGGTTGCAGACTGTGAATTTATTCGGTCGCTATTGACAAATGGCCGCGGATGTGGTATAATAGTATCGTAAGTTTCCACCATGCTATGGAAAGGTCTGAGGCAGCGTATGAAAACGAAAGTACCGCACAATGTTTTGACCATCTCGGAAATGACAAAAAGACCCAACCGCATCAATGCGGAAGTGCTCGACATCGACAACGTCGTGCTGACGGAGGAAATCATCAAAAAACTGCGCGCAAGCAGAAGTATGTTCAACAAGAGTACATATGTGCAGATTTTATGCGGCGGCGTGCGTTACAATGTGGAGGGGCTTGACCGCATGAGCAGCGGAAAATACCGGCTGACCCTCATCTCGCCCCAATATTACGCCACCCTGCACGGGTACAAGGATGAGCCGGTGAGGCTTACAAAATTGACTGCTATTTCATAAAATTCGTCCTCAATTTTCCTGAGGACGAATTTTTTTGCGATTCCGGTTGACTTCATGACGGGTTATATGATATAATGATAACAGAACTTAATCGGAAAGGATTTCATAATGGACGAACAAGCAAGATTTTCGCCGATGCCGCAGACACCGCTGCTGGAACTGCGCGGCGTGACGAAATTTTACGGCGCCAATCGGGTGCTGGACGGATGCAGCTTTACCGTCGGTCGCGGCGGCATCATCGGTCTCGTCGGCCCCAACGGATGCGGCAAATCCACCATCATCAAGCTCATCTGCGGCCTCCTCGTGCCGAACGCCGGGGAGATCCTCATCGACGGTGAGCCGCCGTCACCCAATACAGCGGCGAAGGTAGCCTATCTGCCCGACCGGAACGCGCTTCCCGAGCGGGCACGCATCGATTATCTCGTCGATTATTACGACGATTTCTTCCGCGATTTTGACCCGGTGAAGGCTTACGAAATGCTGGCACGGCTGGGCATCAACCTCCGCGACCGGATGCATACGCTGTCAAAAGGCGCGAAGGAAAAGGTCCAGCTGGTGCTGACCATGAGCCGGCAGGCGGAGCTGTATGTGCTGGATGAGCCCATCGGCGGCGTGGATCCGGCGGCGCGGGATTACATCCTCCAGACCATCCTCACCGGCTACCGGGAAACCGGCTCCATCCTCATTTCCACCCACCTCATCGCCGATGTGGAGCCGGTGCTGGACGACGTGATCTTCATCGCCGACGGCAGAGCGGCACTCTGCGCATCCGTGCGCGCGCTGTATGAGCAGCACGGCAAAACGGTGGATGCGCTCTTCCGGGAGGTGTACAGATGTTAGGAAAGCTCATAAAGCATGAATTCCGTGCCACTGCCGCACCCATGCTGATCCTGTTCCTCGGCGTGCTGGTCATTTCCGGCCTCACCAGACTCTGTATGCTGGCGGCGGAATTTGCCGAGTTTTTCGCAATTCTCGCCGGACTTTCCGTCATGCTTTACTCCCTCGTCATCTGGGCAGCCTACGTTTTCATCTACGTGCTGATCATCCGCCGATTCTACAAGCATATCTACGGCGCGGAGGGCTATCTTACCCTGACTCTGCCCGTCAGACGGAGCACGCTCATCCTCGCAAAGCTCATTCCCGCCATGATCTGGCAGCTTCTCGGCACCATCGTCACCACTTCGTCCCTTCTCATCATCGCTTCCTATCCTGAGGTTTACGCGGTCATCGGCGAGGCGTTCTACATTCTCCTCGAAGGCGTGCTCTATCTGTTTGAATTTATGAATACGCCCGGCTGGGTGATGATCCTTGAGCTTGTGCTGTTTGCATTCATCAGTGCTGTTGGCGGAATCATGACCCTCTATGCGTCGGTCTCCATCGGCCAGCTGTTCAAAAAGCACCGCTTCCTCGGCTCGGTGCTGGGATATTTCATCATTTATGTTGTGACGCAGATCATCATGAGCGCGTATGTGATGGTCATGAGCACTGTCTCCATCTTCGGCAGCTGGGACATCTACGCGGGACGACTGAACGGGCTGGCGGCGTTCCAGATCCAGATCATGATCCTCCTGTACATCGCCATCACCGCTCTCATCGGCCTCGGATGCTGGATCGTCACTCACGGCGTGATGAAAAAATCGGTGAATCTGCAATAATTCCGTTTTTCGTGAATAAACCGTCAGCGCACGGTTAAGAATATTACCAAACCGAATCAAAACATTTTGAAAGGCTGGTAATATTACATGGAAAACAAACAGAAGAAGCGTTCGATCCATTCGGTCATTTATCTCGTTCTCGCGGCAATGCTGGTGAGCATTGTCGGCATCTCGATCTACACGGTGGCATCCCGCCGCAAGCCGGTGAACCCCGATGGGGAGTCCACCGTCCTCGATTCCCATGAGACCACACGTCCCATCGAAACCGATGCGCCGGAAACAAAGCCGGCGGACACCAAAGCGCCCGATCCGGCAGTCACAACCCCTGCCGAAACCACCGCTCCCGTCACCACTGCGGATACTGCCGCCTCGGTGACACCGTCGGAAGTGCCCACATCCGTGGGACTGCGCTATTTCGTGCTGCCTTCCGCCGGTTCGGTGTCCAAGGAGTTTGAGATCGATATCCCCGTCTACTCCATGACCATGAACGATTATCGCGCCCATACCGGCATTGACATTGCCGCATCCCTCGGAAGCGAGGTCGTTTCGGCCTCCAGCGGCATCATCTGCCGGGTGTGGAACGATCCGCTCATGGGCCGCTCGGTGATGATCGACCACGGCGACGGCATCTACACCGTCTACAAGAATTTAGCGGATGAGCTGGCTGTGGGCATGGATGTGGGCGTGTCCGTGACCATGGGCGAGATCATCGGCGCGGTGGGCGAGAGTGCCCTCGTGGAGATCGCCGAGGAGCCGCATCTGCACTTTGAAATGCAGGTGAACGGCGTGTATGTTGATCCGCTCGACTATATCGAAGCGAATGCCGGTGCGGACGAAACCTACGAATTTTAACAAAAAAAGAGCGGCGTGCCGCTCTTTTTTCTATCTGAGTGCTTCCATGACCGCCGCCACCGTGGATTCGATGCCGCCGGTGCAGGAGACGGTGATGTCCGCATACCGCTCATACAGCGGCTCGCGCTCATCGTAGGCATCCCGCAGAGTCTTGCCCGGTGCGATGGCGATGCCGCGGGTGGCGATGTTGTGGATGCGCCGCTCGATCTCCGCAAAGGGAAGACTCAGCCACACGCACACGCCATTCTTCCGCAAATGTGCCATGCCTGCCGCCGAATAGACCGCGCTTCCGCCGGTGGCAATGACGGCGAGGGAGGCATCAACGTCAAGCAGTGCCCGCTCCTCGGCGGCTTTGAAGGCTTCCACGCCGTCCGAATTAATGATCTCCTGCAGCAACTTTCCCTCGCGCTGCTGAATGATCAGGTCTGTGTCGATGAAGGCGCATCCCAGCGCTTTTGCCAGCAGAACGCCTACGGTGCTTTTGCCGCATCCTGCCATGCCGATTAAAATGATGTTTTTCTGCATATGCTTCTCCTGTGAGTGTTGAAATCCAACCAATCGCTGTAAAAATCCAACCAACTTCACGCGGCCCGCTTGACGTGCCGGTGGAAGGTGCGATATAATAGTAGCGTCGGTTTTATTTGATCGTTTGCGTTTCCGGAGGTTTTTTATGAACAAACGTGAGCTTATCGGCGACTTTTTTTCCGTCATTCTCGGGTCGCTGATCTTTTCCATGTCACTGAATATGTTTTTACTGCCGGCATCCATCGTGCTTGGCGGCATGACCGGCATTGCCACCGTGCTGAACATTCTCACCGGCTTTCCCGTGGGCATCGCCATCATCCTGCTGAATGTGCCCCTCGTCCTGCTGAATGCGAAAAAATATGGCCGGCGCTTTCTCATCTGCACGATCATCGGCGTAACAGCCACATCCCTCGCCACCGATTTTCTGCCCATTTTCCCTGTGAGCGTCACCGATCCCCTCATCTGCAGTGTGTTCGGCGGCATCACCATGGGCGCGGCGGTGGGAATCCTCCTGTCCCGGGGCTTCACCACCGGCGGCACCGATCTCATCGCCACTCTGCTCAAGCCGCTGCTGCCGAATGTTTCCGGCGGAACGGTCATCATGATGGCCGATCTTGTCATCATCCTCGGCGCGGCGATCGTAACAAAGGACTTCTCCGGCATTTTTTATTCCCTTATCTGTACGGTCACGGCGGGCAAGGTGACAGATCTTTTGCTGTCCGGCGCACGTCGGGCGGTGCAGGCCATCATCATTACGGAAAAATCCAACGCCATCCGGGAGAAGATCATGGGCGATATGGGGCGCGGCGTGACGATATTGGAAGGGCGGGGCGGCTATTCCGGCGAGGAAAAGCAGGTGCTGCTCTGTGTCGTCGGAAAGCGGGAGCTGCATGAGCTTCGCTCCATCGTGTACGCCATGGATGCCGCCGCCTTCGTCATTGTTTCGGACGCGGCGGAGGTGACGGGTGAGGGCTTTGCATCCCGCAGTGCCGGGGGAATGTGATACCTCCATTATACACGAAATGGCGGATAAAGTCAAGAAAATTCACAAAATTCACATTCTCTCTCTTGTCTTGCGGCGCAGTCTGTGATATAATTATACTGATTGCAAATTCGTCAAAGGAAGGGAATATCTCATGAAGATCGAACCGAAAACGCGAGGCTTCATCTGCACCACCGCTCATCCCATCGGATGCGACGAGAATGTGCGGCAGATGATCAAATATACACTGGAGCACAAGCCGAACTGCACCATGCCGAAGAATGTGCTGGTCATCGGCAGCTCCACCGGCTACGGTCTGGCATCCCGTATCGCGGCTGCATTCGGCGGCGGCGCGGCAACTGTCGGCGTGGCATTTGAAAAGCCGTCGGTGAACGGCAGATGCGCATCCGCCGGCTGGTATAACACCGCCGCATTCGACAAATACGCATCCGCACACGGTCTGTACAGTGCAAACGTCATGGGCGACGCTTACAGCGAGGCCGTCAAGGATGCGGTCTGCGGGATCATCCGCCGGGATATGGGCAAGATCGATCTGCTCATCTATTCGCTGGCCGCTCCCCGGCGCACGCTGGCAGACGGCACCACCGTTTCGTCAACCCTGAAGCCCGTGGGTGCATCCTACACCGGAAAAAGCGTGGATCTGCGCACCAAAGCCCTGTCCGAAGTGACCCTTGAACCGGCATCGGAGCAGGAGATCGCCGACACCGTTCGCGTCATGGGCGGCGAGGATTGGCAGGCATGGGTGGACAAGCTGGCCGCGGAAGGACTGCTGGCGGAGGGCTTCACCACCGCCGCCTACAGCTACATCGGCCCGGCACTGACCCACGCCATCTACAAGGATGGCACCATCGGCCATGCAAAAGCCCATCTCAAGGCCACCGCTGACAAGATCGCGGCAGAGCATGGTGTGCGCGCCCTCATTTCCGTCAACAAAGCCCTCGTCACCCAGTCCAGCGCGGCCATCCCGGTGGTTCCGCTCTACATCTCAATCCTGTTTGGTGAGATGAAAAAGCGCGGCACGCATGAAGGCGTCATCGAGCAGATGGTGCGCATGATGGACAAGCTGTACGGCGGCGCAGAGCTTGACGCGGAGGGAATGCTTCGCATGGACGACTGGGAGATGGAAGCCGATCTTCAGGCGCACATCGCCGGACTGTGGGAGACGCTGACCGACGAAAACGTCAGCGATCATGCAGACTTTTCCGAATATGACCGTGAATTTCTCCGGCTGTTCGGCTTTATGACCGACGGCGTGGATTATGAGGCCGATGCAGATCCCGATGTTCCCGTCGGGCATCTTACCACGGTGAGTTAAGATGGCTCACCGTCGCAGAAGCGGTATTGACGAGAGCTACTGGGACAGACTTGACAACGCCGCGAAGCTGATGCCGGCTGTGACCACCACCCGTTCGCCTAATGTGTTCCGCATCACCGCTGTGCTCCGTGAGCCGGTGGAGCGGGACATTCTCCAGAAGGCGGTGGAAAAGGCCATGGCCATCATGCCCTCCTTCGCCCTCAAGCTCCATCGCGGGCTGTTCTGGTATTATTTCGATATCAACAGCGAAAAGCCGGTGGTCAGGGAGGAGAGCGGTTATCCCTGCGCGCCCATCTACAAAGGCAGGGAACGGGGATTTTTGTTCCGCGTGCTGTATTTCCGGAAGCGCATCAGCTTTGAAATCTATCACGCACTGTCCGACGGCATGGGTGCGATGCACTTCATGCAGCTCATTCTTTACTGCTATTATAACATCAAATACGGCGACGAGGTGCCGGAGGAGTTCATCCGCTGGGAAGCGGACAAGATCAGCCGGGATTTCGACGAGGACAGCTTCCAGCGCGCATCGGGGGAGATGGAGAAATCCGAAAAAGCCCGCAAGGTGGAGGCATTCCGGCTGAGCGGCTATCGCTTTGACGGCGACAGACTCGGCGCGCTGACGGCCATTCTGCCGGTGGACGGCATCCTCCGTCTCGCCAAGGAAAACGGCGCGACCCTGTCGGAATATCTCTGCGCTCTGCTCATCTGGTCAATTTACAATACGTCTTACCGCCGCTCCAGCGGTTCCCGGCCCATCGTCATCAGTATGCCGGTGAATCTGCGGGGAATGTTCGATTCGGCCACCCTGCGCAATTTCTTCGGGCATATGAACATCTCCGTCCATCCAAAGCGGGGCGACACCTTTGAAATGGTGCTGGAGGCCACCAAGGAAGGCTTCCGGGACTGCCTGAAGCGCGAATATTTCGAGCGGCAGATCACCGGCCACGTGGCAATCGAGCGCATCCCCGGCATCAAATATGTGCCGGTTGTCATCAAGGATTTCGTCATGCAGCAGATCTTCCGCCGCGCGGCGAAGGATTACACCATAACCTTCTCCAATCTTGGCCGCGTACAGCTTCCGCCCATGATCGAGGATCGGGTGGAGCGGTTCGAGCTGCTCATCGGCGCATCGGAGAGCCATCCCAAGAAGATGACCATCATTTCCTATCAGAATCAGGCGGCACTGGCATTTTCCTCCACCATCGAGGATAATTCGGTGGAGCAGTTCATGCTGTCTTATCTTTCGGAGGCGGGACTTACCGTCACCGTGTCCTCCAACGATACGCCTGCGCCGGCTAAGGTGAAAAAACCGAAAAAGGAGGGGAAGAAAGCATGAGATACTGCCGTCACTGCAAGGTGAATTTTTCAAACGACATCCCCTACTGCCCGCTGTGTGACATGAAGACCGACCTGCTTGACGATGCCTTTGACGAGGATTATCCTTACGTGAAAAGCCGCTTCTCCCGCGGACTTCTGCTGCGCATGATCACCTTTTTCGCCATCGTGTTCACGGCGGCCAGCCTGCTCATCAATCATCTCGTTCCCACCGGCAATCCGTGGGCATTCATCACCGCCGCGGCCATCGTTTATGTCTGGCTGAGTGCCATCGGCATCCTGAAAAGCACGCCCAATCCCGCATCCATCATGATGGGCCAGCTGTTCACGGTGAGCGGATTTGTCGTTCTGCTGGATTATCTCACCGGCTGGCATCACTGGTCGGTGACGTATGTGATCCCCGCCCTCATCATCGCGGAGGCACTGGCACTGCTGCTCATGATCCTCATCCGTCCCCAGCGATTCCGCGCCTATACCATCTATCAGCTGTTTATCGCCATTCTCGGCGTGCTGTCCCTGTTTTTGTGGATATTCGGCGTGTCGGATGTGGAATGGCCGGTGGTTACGGCGGCCAGCGTGTCCATCATCTGCTTCTTCGCCATGCTCATGTTTTCTCACCGCAAGACCAGCCATGAGCTGACCAAGCGGTTTCATGTGTAAAGGAGGCTGTCTATGCACGACAGAGTCAAAATCAAGATCGCAAACACCTGCCGTTTTATGGCAGAGAAGGGGCTTGCGGAATTTAATCTCGGCCTTGTGAGCTTCTTTGAGCGCAAGGCAGGCGTGATCGTGATCCCGGCGGCCGGAACGTTGCTTGAAGCCGCATCGCCGGAGGAAATGCTCATCGTTCTGCCGGACGGTCAGATCATCGAAGGCGCGGGAACACTTCCCCGGGATTTTGCCATTCATGCGGCGATCTACAGTGCGCTTCCGTCCGTCCATGCCATCGCATCGGGCTATCCGGATTATGCCACAATTTTCGCGCAGGCGGGACGTCCCATCAAGCCCTACGGCACGCTTCACGCCGAATTGTTCGGCGACGCCATCCCCGTCACCCGCAAGCTGACCCCCAGTGAGATCGCCGGCGAGCTTCCGGTGAACATGGGCAAGCTGCTGGCAGAGACCATCACCGCCGAGCCGAATCTGCTCGGTGAGGTGGGCGCGGTGCTTCTGAATGGCGGCGGACTGTGGTGCTTCGGCCATACACCGGAGGAGTCGGTCATCTGCATGGCCAAGGCGGAACGGCTGGCAAAGCTGGCACTTTCCACGGAGCTGCTGCAAAAAAGCGGCGCATCGGGCGGCACCAGAATGCAGGAGGATCTCCTGCGGAAAATTTACGAAAACCATAATTTTTAAAGGAGAAATACATCATGGTACAAATCGAAATGGAAAACGGCGGTATCATCAAAATTCAGCTCTATCCCTCGTCCGCACCCATCACCTGCAAAAATTTTGAAAAGCTGGTGAAGGAAGGCTTTTACGACGGCCTCATCTTCCACCGCGTTATCGCAGGCTTTATGATCCAGGGCGGCGATCCCACCGGCACCGGCATGGGCGGCTCTCCGGATACCATCAAGGGCGAATTCAAGACCAACGGCGTGGCCAACAATCTCTCCCATTCCCGCGGCACCATCTCCATGGCGCGCACGCAGGTCAAGGACAGCGCAAGCTCCCAGTTCTTCATCTGCCACGAGGATGCGACCTTCCTTGACGGTGAGTATGCGGCATTCGGCTGTGTCACCGAGGGCATGGAGGTCGTGGACGAGATCGCGTCCGTTGAGACGGATTTCCGCGACAAGCCCGTACATGAGCAGAAAATGAAGAAGGTCATCTGGATCGACGACTGACGAAAAAAGATGCTGCACACTGTGCAGCATCTTTTCCTGTTATGCTTTTTTCAGCTCGGTATCAAGCCAGATCGCGCCGTATTCAAAGGCCTCGGCCAGACCGTTTTTCGTGCCGAATTTGACCACCTTTTTGTCAGCGGTGCTCTGGATCTGGATGAGCATCTGATCCGGCACTTCGCCGCCGTCCACCTTCTTTGTGGACATGATGCCGAGGACAAGCACATACTTGTCAGTGGGGTTGCCCCAGCAGAACTGCTGACCCTGACGGACGAGCGGCTTGCCGAGATACATAATATGATTTGCAGACATTCTGCGGTATCCTCCTATCGTGAAATGTATATATATTTTAACATAACGCTGCGCCAAATTCTACATATAAATTGTAAACTATATTGATATCTATGAATTTTTCGCAAACCGGCGCGATTTATGATTGACATTTCAGCGATTTTGATATATAATATAGAGGAATTTAAATTCAGTGAGGAGATAATCATGAAAAACTATAGAAAACTGATCGCCGCACTTCTGCTGTCGCTTCTGCTTGTGGGATGCGGTTCCGGTGAGACCGGCGGGGATACCACGGCGGAAACCACAGAGCCGGTGCTGGACATCACCACCGTTGCGCCGGATACCACCGAGGAGGTGACGACGGCGGAAACCACTGCCGAAACCACGGCGGAGACCACCACAGCCGCTCCCGAAACCACCGAGCCGCCCATCGTCGTGCCGGAAATTCTCAACCCGCTCACCGGACTTGAGGCGGAGAAGGATTATTCCAACCGCCGTCCCGTGGCGATCATGATCAACAACATCAAGGTGGCAACGCCCCAGGAGGGCATTTCCTACGCGGATATCATGTACGAATGCATCGTGGAAGGCGGTCAGACCCGTCTCATGATGGTGGCATCCGATTGGGAGAATCTGCCGGTCATCGGCTCTGTGCGCTCATCCCGGGAGTATTATCTGGATTTCGCCGCCAATCATAACGCGCTGTATGTTCACGCCGGCGGCTCTGAGCAGGCTTATGCGGAATTAAAGAGCCGGGATGTGGACAACCTTGACGGCGTGAATATGTACATACCGAATATGTTCTACCGCGATGCATGGCGGCAGAAGAACATGGGCTATGAGCACAGCCTGATGACCGACGGCGAAAAGATCGCCGACGGCATCAAGTATCTCAAATACAAAACGGATCTTGCGAAGAATTTCGACTCACCCTTGGATTTTGTCCCCTACGGTGAGATCGTCATCCCGGACGACGGCAAGGCGGAATATCTCAAAGTGACCTACTCCGGCTCTCATCAGCCTTATTTCCAGTACGATGAGAATGCAGGCGTGTACTACCGCTGGCAGTTCAAGGGCGACAAGCACATGGACAACACGGCGAAGGTGCAGCTCTCCTTCACCAATGTGATCCTGCTCTATTGCCCCACCGCCAGCACCCGTGACAGCTACAACCACATGGATGTGACCACCACCGGCACCGGCGAGGGCTATTACCTGAGCGCCGGCGGCTATGAGAAGATCACATGGAAGAAGGCAAACGAGGATTCCCCCGTGAAGCTGTACGATTCCGACGGAGAGGAGCTGCTTGTCAACCGCGGCAAGACCTTCTTCCAGATCTGCACCACCTCCATGGCGAAATCCACGGAGCTGAAATAATCATTTTTTCTCCACGCGCAGCTGTTCCCGGACGATAAGCCGCTTGAGAGCGCGTCCGTTCCACGGAATGAGCGGGTAGAGATAATGCCGCTTGCCATTGACGGTTTTGTTGGAGACAAGCAGGATGAGAATGAGCACCAGCCCGCCGATATAGCCCCACAGACCGCCGATTGCCGTGGTAAACAATAGCAGCATCCGCAGAAATTTGAAGGCGTATCCAAGCTCGTAGCTGGACTGGGAGAAGTTTGCGATGGCGACGAAAGCCATGTAAACGATGACCTCCGGCACGAACCATCCGATCTGAACCGCAAAATCTCCGAGGATAAGTCCGCCCACCACACCGAAGGTATTGTTGAGGGATGACGGCGTATTCATGGAGGCCAGCTTCAGCCCATCCAGCGCGAATTCGATGATGAACAGCTGGACGATGATGGGGATGTTGGCCTCGGTGTCGATGAGGATGAAATTGAGCCAGTCCGGGATCCATTCGGTGTGTGTGATGAGCAGATACCACGTAGGCGTGAGCAGCATGGTCATGATGAACACAAAATACCGGAGCAGGCGCAGATACGAGCCTGTCAGCGGCGGAAAATAGAAATCGTCCGTCTCCTGCATGAAATCGAAAATGCAGGTGGGGAGGATCATGACCTCCGGCGACGTATCGCACAGAAGGACGATGCTGCCCTCCAAAATGTGAGCGGCGGCGGTATCCGGCCGCTCGGTGTATCGGAATTTGGGGAATGGATTGTACCATCGTCGGTGGATCAGGCATTCTGCGAGGCTCTCCTGTCCCATGGTCAGCGCATCCACACGGATGTTATTTAATTTGCTTCGGATATCCTCCACATAGCCGGGGTCAGCCTTGCCGTCGATATAAGCCATCACCACGTCGGTTTTGGACGTTTTGCCGATCTGAAACCGTTCCAATGTGAATCGTGGGTCACGGATCCGTCGGCGGATGAGGGTGGAATTGAATTTGATGGTTTCCACGAAGCTGTCATGTGCGCCGCGGAGCACCCGGTCATTCTCCGACTGGCCGATGGAGCGCGTCGGATAGAATCGCACGTCCATGATGATGCCCGCCGCACCGAAGCTGTCGATGATGATGCCCATGGTGCCGGACAGGACTGCCGTGACGAACTTGTCCATATCCCGCTCCACGGTTGCCTCGGTATGAGGTAAATAGGCGGCGGCGACTCTTGTTACATCCTCGGGCGAATCGATCTTGTCCAGCTCTGCAAGGTAGATGAGCAGGCGGTCAACGGTCGCCTGCTGGACGAAGCTGTCGATGAAATAGAAGCGGGCGGAGTGACCGGCAATGATGCGCTCCCGCCCTACGAAATCGTAATTTTTGCCGATGCCGAACAGAGAATCCAGCTGCTCGGCATTTTCGGCGTAATGTTCACTGAATTTTGGCATGGCGAAAAAGCTCCTGTGAAATTGATATTCACAGTATGCCCATCTACATCCCGAAATATTCCAGAATTCCGTTATAAATCCCCAGTGCGAACAGATCGGGTTCGTCCCGCATCAATGCCGCATCGCCCGGATTTGTGATATATCCCATTTCAATGAGTGCGGCGGGCATATTGGTGCGGCGGAGAACATACAGCCCCGGTCGTGCAAATGCGCCCCGATTCGGCAGTCCCGTAATGAGCGACAGCTGATCGGTGACATCCTCGGCGAGGCGGAATCCGTTCGTTCCCTCCCGGAATGCGAACGCCTCCACTCCCGACGCCGCCGGATTCTGATACGCATTGGTATGCAGACTGAGGAAAATATCCGCGCCCCACGCATTGGCATCGCGAACCCGTGCGGCCAGCGACGAAGAATTGGACGTACCCAGCTGTTCCGTGGGCGAATTGCGCGAAGTACGCGCCTCAAACTGCGGATTGTTATTGAGAATATCAGCAAGAATCCGTCCGATCCGATAGGTCAGATCCTGCTCTCTCAGTCCGTTTCCCTCCGCTCCCGCATTGGGATTCACCGGATTATGTCCTTGGTCGATGTATACTTTTGGCATGGTGTGGCCTCCTTGGGGGTGTGATTCAGACTTGTTTGCTGGAAGGGGACGCGGCGCTTTCTTGAAAGAAAGCTTGGCAAAGAACTTTATTCAACGCTATCGCTAACACACATTTCGTGCAGCGACGGTATAGCTCTCACGCAGCCGGGTCCCCTACCCCGGCAACTGTCTCTGCGTGGCTGTTTGTATTTTAATTGTTGTTTTATTTTATTCGTTCAGGTGTTGTTTTATGAAAGAACTCAAGCGTATTTTATCGTTTACCCGGCGGGCGGTGGATGATTATGACATGATCGCCGATGGGGATCGCATTGGTGTCGGTATCTCCGGCGGCAAGGATTCTCTCACCCTTCTTTTTGCTCTCGCTGAGCTTCGCCGCTTTTATCCGAAGAAATTTGAGCTTGTGGCTATTACGGTGGACATGGGCTTTGACGGTGTTGATTTTTCGCCCATTGCCGATCTTTGCCGGGAGCTGGATGTGCCGTTTGTTGTTGTGCCGACGCAGATTGCGCGGGTTGTCTTTGATGTGCGCAAAGAAAAGAATCCCTGCGGACTTTGTGCCAAGATGCGCCGGGGTGCGCTTCACGACGAATGCAAGCGTCAGGGCTGCAGCAAGCTTGCGCTGGGGCATCATTTTGACGATGTGGTGGACACCTTCATGCTCAATCTCTTTTACGAGGGGCGGCTTGGGTCGTTTTCACCCGTCACCTATCTTTCCCGCAAGGATCTGACCATGATCCGGCCGCTTTTATACGCGCAGGAGAAGGATGTACGCTATTTTGTCAATCGCCATCCCCTTCCCGTCATCACGTCGCCCTGTCCCGCCGACAAGAACACGGAGCGTGAATCCATGAAGCAGCTGCTCATTCAGCTGGAGCGTCAGAACAAAGGCCTGCGCCATCGCATTTTTGGTGCGCTTCAGAAGGCGGGCATTGACGGTTATCGTGAAACGAAGCTGATGAAATTTCCGGATGACGACGAATAATTTTACAGAAAACACTTTATTTCTTCCTGCATTTGTGATATAATATATAAATACGAAAAAATTCTCTATACGAGGTTACGATAGATATGTGCGGATTTGTTGGCTTCTCCGGGAAGCTGGAACGCAAACAGGAAATATTAAACAAAATGATGGCGCGGATCATCCACCGCGGGCCGGATTCGGCGGGCGAATACTTGGACGAGGATGCGGCGCTTGGATTCCGCCGGCTGTCCATCATCGACCTTGCGAACGGCTCACAGCCCATGTACAATGAGGACGGCAGCATCGTCATTGTATTCAACGGCGAGATCTACAATTTTATGGAGCTTTGCCGCGAGCTTCAGCACGACGGTCACGTTTTCGCGACGAATTCCGACACGGAGGTGCTGGTTCACGGCTGGGAAAAGTACGGCGAGGAGCTGGCATCCCATCTGCGCGGAATGTTCGCCTTTGTCATTTACGATAAGAATCAGAAACGCTTCTACGGCGCGCGCGATATCTTTGGCATCAAGCCCTTTTACTATTACAAAACGGCGGGCGGGGACTATCTGTTCGGCTCGGAGATCAAGTCCTTCCTCGAGCATCCGAACTTCGACAAAAAGCTGAACCGCCGCGCACTCCGACCCTATCTCACCTTCCAGTATTCCTCGCTGGACGAGACCTTTTTTGAGGGCGTATTCAAGCTTCCACCTGCCCATTCCTTCACGCTGGAGCTGGGCGGCGAGATGAAGATCGCCCGCTATTGGGACGCGGATTTCACGGAGCTTCCCGGCGAATTTGAGGCGTATGTGGATGCCATCGACAAAACGGTGCACGAATCCGTGGAAGCGCATCGGATCAGCGACGTGAAGGTTGGCGCATTTTTATCCGGCGGCGTGGATTCGTCTTACATCACCGCCTGCCTCATGCCCGACAAGACCTTCTCCGTGGGCTTTGCCTACGATAAATTCAACGAAACGGACTACGCGAAGGAGCTGTCGGATAAGCTTGGCATCGAGAATTACCGCAAGCTCATCACTGCCGACGAATGCTTTGATGCCTTCTCCGACATCCAGTATCACATGGATGAGCCGCAGTCCAATCCCTCCTCCGTGCCGCTGTATTTCCTTGCGAAATTGGCCCGCGAGCACGTGACGGTGGTGCTTTCCGGCGAGGGCGCGGACGAGATCTACGCCGGCTACGAGTGGTACGACGAATCCCCGCTCATGCAGAAATACAAGCGCATCCCCAAATTCCTGCGGGTGGCGGCGGCAGGAATCGCAAAAAAACTGCCCTACTTCAAGGGCCACGATTTCATCATCAAATCCAGCGGAAATCCGGAGGATTACTTCATCGGGCAGGCCAGGGTCTGGCCGGAGAAGGAGGCACTTGCTGTGCTGAAGCCGGAGTATCGCGTGGGGCCGTCGGTGAAGGAAGTGACCGCTCCCATCTATGCCCGTGTCAAAGACAAATCCGAGCTTGACAAAAAGCAGTATCTCGATCTGAATCTGTGGATGCCGGGAGATATTCTTCTGAAGGCGGACAAAATGTCCATGGCGCACTCGCTTGAGCTGCGCGTGCCGTTCCTCGACAAAAAGGTGATGGAACAGGCGCAGGCCATTCCCCACGAGTACAAAATCAACGGCAAAAATACCAAATACATCTTCCGCAAGGCGGCAAACCGCACGCTTCCCGATGAATGGGCCGACCGCAAGAAGATGGGCTTTCCCGTGCCCATCCGGTACTGGATGCAGGAGGAAAAATATTACAATCTCATCAAAGCGGAATTCGAGAGCGACGCGGCGAAGGAATTCTTCGACACGGATGCGCTGATTTCGCTCCTTGATGCCCATCATGACGGAAAGGCGAACAACGGACGGAAAATCTGGACGGTTTACACCTTCCTCATCTGGTATCGCCGCTTCTTTCTCGCGGAATAATTTTTGAAAAACACACATATAAAGGAAACTGTCATGAATCACACGATTATTCCCGTGCTTCTCGGCGCGGACTTAAACTGCTACAATGTAGCCCGCGCATTCCATGAGCAGTACGGCGTAACATCCTACGCATTCGGACGCTATGCCATCGGCGCGTCCAATTATACCCGCATTCTGAAATTCACAGCGGTGGAAAAGCTCGACGAGCCGGAGGTGATGGTGAAAACGCTCACCGATTTCGCCGACGCCCATCCGGACGCAATTCTCATCGCATTCGGCTGCACCGACGATTATGCGTCCCTGCTCATCCATTACGGCGACAGACTGCGTCCCCGTTACATCGTGCCCTACATCGGGCCGGAGCTGTTCGAGCGGCTGGCGTACAAGGCGAATTTCTACGAGGACTGTGACCGATTCGGCATTCTCTATCCGAAGACTGCCATCGTTTCCCCCGAAACTGAGCTGGAATCGGCACTGGAGGAATCCGCGCTTGGATTCTCCTATCCCATCATCATCAAGCCGTCAGCAAGCGCGGTCTATTGGAAATATCCCTTTGACGGCATGAAGAAGGTCTACACCGCCGCAACTGCGGGGGAAGCGGAGATCATCATCCGCAGAATCTATGCATCCGGCTATCCGGAGAAGATCATCCTGCAGGATATGATTCCCGGCGATGACACGAAAATGCGCGTTCTGACGGCCTATTCCGACAGAAACGGCAAAGTAAAGATGATGTGCCTCGGCCATGTACTGCTGGAGGAGCATACCCCCAAGGGTCTCGGCAATCACTGCGCCATCATCACGGAAAAGGATCAGCCGCTGATGGAAAAATTCAAGACGTACCTTGAAGAGATCGGCTTTGTGGGCTATTCCAATTTCGATATCAAATACGACGAGCGGGACGGAACCTTCCGCGCGTTTGAGATCAATCTGCGCCTCGGCCGCTCCAACAATTATGTCACTGCCGCCGGCTGCAATGTGGCGCGCTATATCGTGGAGGATCATGTGGAGAAGCGCGACCTCGGCGAGACGTATTTCTGCGATCGTGAGGTGCTGTGGCACAGCATTCCGAGGGGCGTGGTGTACGAATACTGCCGGGATGCAGAATGCGTGAAAAAAGCCAAGGCGCTGGCAAAATCCGGTGCGGCTCATGCGGCACTGTGGTATCGTCCGGACACGTTCATGAATCCCATGCGGGTGTTCTATCTCGCCATGCATGGGCATAATCATTACGGAAAATTCAAGAAATATTATGGAAAAGACGAGTAAAACGCTGGGTGTGCTGGGCGGGATCGGCCCTATGTCCACGGTGTATTTCTATGAGCTGCTCACGTCGCTGACGCGGGCGGACAGCGATCAGGAGCATCTGGACATCGTGATCTCCAGCCGCGCCTCAACACCCGACCGGACGGCGTACATCGTGGGAAAATCCACGGAGAACCCCCTTGACGCCATGATCCCCGATGCGAAACGGCTTGCCGCATTCGGCGCGGACGTAATCGCCATCCCCTGCAACACGGCCCATTATTTCTACGACCGGCTGGCGGAGAGCGTGGACGTGCCGATCCTCAACATCATTGAGGAAGCGGTGGCTCATCTGACCGCCCGGGGCGTGACAAAATTCGGTCTGCTTGCCACCGACGGCACGGTGGAATCGGGGACGTATCAGAAATACTGCGCCTCTCGCGGCATCGAGTGCGTCATCCCCGATGGGGCACATCAGCGGCGGGTCATGTCCATCATCTACGACCAGATCAAAAGCGGGCGGGATGCGGACATGGAGAGCTTTTTCGACATCGCCCACGATATGCGGGAGAAGGGCTGTGAGCGGCTGATCCTCGGCTGCACGGAGCTGTCCCTCATCAAGAAAAATGCGAAGCTGGGAGATTTTTACGTGGATCCCCTCCATTGCCTCGCCCTGTCCTCCATCCGCGCCTGCGGAAAAAAGACTATTTTCGATTAAAGGAGCATCTATGCTTTTATCACAGATCCTCGCCGATGTGGAATTCACGGCGAGTGCGGACATCATCGGTATTGACATTGCGGATATCGTCTACGATTCGCGGAAGCCGGAGGCTGCGGGATGTTTGTTCGTGTGTCTTGTCGGCGCACGGATGGACGGCCACGACTTCGCCATGAGCGTGTACGATAAGGGCTGCCGCGCATTTCTGGTGGAGCGCAGACTGCCGCTTCCCGCTGACGCGGTGCAGATCGTCACCCCCGACACCCGCCTTGCGCTGGCACTCACATCGGCGGCTTTCTTTGAGCATCCGGCGCGCTCGCTGGCCATCATCGGCGTGACGGGCACGAAGGGCAAAACGACCGTCGCATCGCTGGCAAGAGATATTTTGGCGGCAGGCGGCATCAATACGGCTTACATCGGCACGACGGGCATTTATTACAACGGCGTGCGCACCGTGACGAAAAATACCACGCCGGAGAGCTATGAGCTTCACCGCGCGTTCCGGAAAATGGCGGATGCGGGTGTCGCGGCGGTGGTGATGGAGGTGTCCAGTCAGGCCATGTTCATGCATCGCGTGGCCGGCATTCATTTCCATATCGGCGTGTTCACCAACCTCTCCCGCGACCATATCGGCGGCGTGGAGCATCCCACCTTCGAGCATTACATGAGCTGCAAGGCCGAGCTGTTCCGTCAGTGCCGCTACGGTATTTTCAACTCCGACGATGCTCATTTCACCGACATGGCCCGCGCTTCAAACTGCATCCGACAGACCTTCGGCATGGATGAAGGCACGGCCCATGACATTACCGCAAAGCCCCTCGGCATCTGGAAAAGCGGCAACATCCTCGGCGAACGATTCCTTTGCCGCACGCCTCTCGGTGAGCGGGAGTACGAGCTTCGGATGCCGGGAAAATTCAACATTTACAACGCCATCGCCGCCATTGCAGTGGCGGAACGGATGC
>SVSO01000331.1 GCA_015064195.1 Oscillospiraceae bacterium | reverse complement strand
TTGTTGATCTCCCGCAGATTTGCCTCAAAGGTGATCGCCCCGGATTTATATTCGTCGGGGAAGATCAGCTCCGCCGTCTGTCGGGTACGAAGCAGATCGGAGCAGTGGATGCGGTCAAAATGTATGTCCGCGAGCTTTTTTCGTGCCTCGCGCGCCATGTCCATGCCCGCTTCGGTGAGCCGCACCGGTGCCCAGCCCTGATGCTGTCCGGTGACGTTATGTGTGGTTTGGCCGTGCCTGATTAAATAAAGCTTCATTTGTTCCCCTGATATGCGTAGCTGACATCGGTGATTTTCAGCGAATAGCCGTCGTCGGTGATGACATAATACTGCGCCCGTTCCGCATCGCTGATGAGATCGTTCCGGAATGTGCCGTCGTTTTCCATGATCTTGTACGTGACCTTATAATACCAGTTGGTCACGGTTTTTCCGTCCGATTTCGCGTCCGCATTCTTCAGATATTCCACCCGCATATCGTAGATTTTCTGCATGGTGATCTTCTCCCAGCGGTCGTGGGTTTCAAAATAGCTGTCGGCGTAGAATGCACACACCGCCTCCGCATCGCCGTGCTGGAGGGCGGAGAAGTAGTCGGCGAACAGCTGGATCGGTTCGCCGTAATCGGAAAAATCGCTGTCCATGGAGATGGCCATGCCGTTCTCCGCATAGGTCAGGAGGCGATTTTTGTCAAGATAGCGGGGAAGTTCAAAAATATCCGTGTCCCAGTCGGGATCCCACAGGCTGATGCGATGCACGCCGTCACCGTCATACACGTGCTGGACGATCTCACGCTCGCCGAAGATGTCGTCCATGGAAATGTCCATGTTCAGGAAGACAAGTCCCACCAGTGCAATGGCGCACATGACGATGAGAGCGGTGGCCATGCGCTTCTTTTTGCGCGCTTTTAATTCCGCCGGAGAAAGCTCCTCCGGCGGAATCTTTTTTGCTTTTGCCATCTCAGCCGATGAACCGCATGAGATTGTCGCGGCCGATGCGGATACCCTTCAGATTGTCCTCCGCGCCCTCAAATTCAACGGTAATATAGCCGTCGTAGCCCACGCTCTTGAGAATCTGCACGGACTGGTAAATGTTTGCCACGCCGTGACCGATGATCGCGCCGCGCAGGTAATTCTTCGCCCGGGTCTGGAACCAGCCCTCGCCGGGATTGATCTCCATGCCGGACTTCCAGAGGAAATCCTTGGCGTGAACGTGGATGGCGTAGGGAGCCATGATGGACACGGATTTCACCGGATCTTCGTCCGCGCACATGAAGTTTCCGAGGTCAACCAGCGCACCGAAATTGTCATTGGCAACGGTATTGATGAGCTTTTCCACGCGGGCCGCATCCTGGGAGAAGTAGCCGTGATTCTCGGTCATCGTCTTGACACCCTTGGAAGCCGCGTATTCGGTGACTTCGCGGATGGCGGGAACGATAACTTCCAGCGCGTTGTCATAGCCGCGGGAATGCTTCTTGGCGCCGTCGTAATTCCATGCCACGTCGTGACGCATCATGGGCGCACCCATGGCCGCGGTGAAATCCACCGCCTTCTTGAGTGCGGCGATCTCCGCGTCAAGATCGGGATTCAGGAAATTTGCGCCGGTGAGGTATGCGATGCAGGCGATGCCTTTCTCCGCGCAGCGCTCCTTGATGGCCAGCGCAACGTCGGGATTCAGATTCTGCGACCATGCGCCGGAGGAGAATTCGATGCCCTCGAAGCCCATCTCCGCCGCCTTATCGATGATCCCCATGAGACCGAGCTTGTCTTCATTGATGTAGCTGCCGAAGCTGTAGGATGTAACACTGATTTTCATTTTGATAGTCTGCCTTTCGTAATTTTATTGCGGGATATCCCGCGTTATCCCTATCATTATACCACATTTTTTCCGCCCGGTCAATAGCAAATTATTGCGGAATCTTAACATTTTATTGCCCGGGCGAAAATCCCGGATTTTTTCGGGAGGATATTGACAAAACCGCGGAAATCATGTATAATAGTAGTATATTTGCTTTGAAAGGAACACATCATGAAAATCACACCCGTCAAAGGCACGAGCGACTATCTTCCCGAAGAAGTGCTGGTGCGCGATTATCTGCAGAATACCATTCTCGAAACCTACCGCTCCTCCGGCTTTGAGCGGATCACCACGCCCATCATCGAGGACATCGAAAACCTCGACAAATCCGACGGCGGCGAGAATCTCAACCTCATCTTCAAGATCATGAAGCGCGGCGAAAAGCTGGACGAAGCCATTGCTTCCGGCGATGAGAAGGAGCTTGCCGACATGGGTCTGCGCTACGACCTGACCCTGCCGCTGACCCGCTATTATGCCAACAACCGGGCCAAGCTGCCCATGCCCTTCAAGGTCATCCAGACCGACAAGGTTTACCGCGCCGAACGTCCGCAGAAGGGAAGAATGCGCGAATTCGTGCAGTGCGACATCGACATCATCGGCTCGTCCTCCTATACCGCCGAGGTGGAGCTGATCCGCACCACCGCCAAGGCACTGCTGAACATCGGTTTCGACAACTTCAAGATCCGCGTCAACGACCGCCGGCTTCTCAAGGCCATCATCATGAGCGCGGGCTTTGCGGAAGCGGACTGCGATTCCGTCTGCATTTCCCTCGATAAGCTGGACAAGATCGACGCTTCCGGCGTTGCGGCGGAGCTTTGCGAAAAGGGCTTTGATGCCGCAATGGTGGACAAGCTGATGGCCGCCATCGCCGTCACGCCTTTCACGCTGGACTCTGCGGAAGAAATCTGCGGGTCCATCGATGCCATCGCAAATCTGCGCAAGATCATCGATCTCGCCAATGCCGCATCCGGCGGACGGTACGGCGTGGAATACGACATGACCCTCGTGCGC
>SVSO01000021.1 GCA_015064195.1 Oscillospiraceae bacterium | reverse complement strand
GTTTGTCTGCAAGCTGCTGGATAAGTCCGGCTACAATGATTTTGAAGCAGGCGACGATGATGAATATCTTGTGGAGCTGCCGAAGTCGGTGAAGCTGGATGAGCTTGAAATTGCGCTGAGAAAGACCCCCATGTTCGATTTTCTGCCTTCTCTGACCGATGACTGGCACTGCGCAAACATTCAGGTTACGCCGCAGTATGCAGGCTATGATTTATGCGAGCCTGTCGATCTTGGCGGTATCCACCTGAAAGGCATATGCGGAGCCGTATTTATGAGGTTTTCCGATGCTCTTGCGGTCAAGGGAAACAAGAATCCACAGTCTCTGCCCGTAACCAATCTGAAGGTTCGTGTCAAGGTAAAGGATGAAATGTGGTCAGGCAGCGACTCTGATATTTATATTGTAGCTTATAAGGACAATACGCAGTGGGCGAAGGTCTGTCTCGACAAGGCCTGGAACAATGACCTTGAGCGGAACGAAACCGAGATTTATGACATTCCCATCAGTAAATATAACGGTGGTGTCATGCATATTCCTCTCGATCAGTTGAATCTCAAGATCAAGCACGAAGGAATTGATGGAGCGAAGTGGGAATCGATCGTCGTCGTACCGTACTTCGGAGACCTGCCGCTGATCGAGGGAGCGATCGAGAAGCGTGATATGAATTTTGAAGACTGTACATTGGATCTGAATGCGCAGTCATTCCTGAAAAACGCTACCTATCCCGAGTACGAACCGATCGAGATTGAATACGAGACGAGCCTTGACGACGGACTGCTTTCCTATATGGGCAGCCTGGACGGCGGCGAAGAGTGGGTGGATAAAGACAACGAGCTGTGGCAAAATACCGCACTGCGCCGGGATATATTCTTTAAGCTTTTCAAGGGCTTCGCTCCCGAAATTACTTACGTCCGATACAATCTGGCGCCTGAGAACAACACGTTTGACCTTGGTTTTGATTTCACCGGTGTATGGAACGGTGTATCCAACGAGCGCAGATCGCAGGTCAAGGATCTTGAGCATGTTTATCCGGTTGAAGGCAGTGCGGACGTAGAAGTCATCAACGAAAACGGTGATGTCGTACACACCCTGGGCGGAATGTCTGTACAGGACGGATCTGTACAATTCACGCTGAAAACCGACGGATGGGAGAGCGGTTATTATGATCTGAAGGTCTCCTATTCGCCGAATCATGCGAACCCGCTGTACTCGGGTACAGAGATGACATACGAAAAGGCAGTCCTTGTGGGCGTTCTGCAAGCGGATATCACCCCCAAGGATGTCACAGCAGATCTCGGACAGAAGACAACTCTTACTGTGAATGCAAGCGGCGGTAAAGCACCGTACACCTACACATGGATGGTTCCTCAGCCCAGAGGAGGCTATGCTCCTATTCAGGATTCCTCTGCGTATGCAGGACAGGGCACGGATACCCTTACCTGCACCCTGGATACTCTCGGAGGCCATAGCGTTATCTGCGAGGTCAAGGATGCAGTCGGATCGAGTGTCTGGTCGGAAACGGCAACGATTACCGTGAAGCAACCGAATACCGGAACCGGACCGGAACTGGTTATCACAACGCAGCCCCAGAGCACCACGATAGATGCAGGACAGAAGGCAACACTTACCGTAGCGGCAAGCGGCGGCAAAGCGCCTTACACCTATAGCTGGCAGACGATCAGCTCGCTTGGTAGTTGGTACTCTGTCCAAAACAACCGCAATTACGCGGGTCAGGGAACGAACACCTTTACCTTCACTCATGACAAACCCGGTACAGCTAAGATTCGCTGTATAGTCGTGGACGCGAATGGGGATATGGTAACCTCGGATGCGGCAACAATTACTGTGCAGGAGACAACAGCTCCGCTGACGATCAAGACCCAGCCTGCGAATACCACATTTGAGGTAGGAGGAAACTCCGGCGTTTATGTGGAGGCGGTCGGCGGCAAAGCACCGTATACCTACACATGGCAGACACAGATCGGCAGAAGCTGGAGCACCTTCCGGGATACGCCTGAATTCTTCGGTCAGGGCACCTATGCACTGGTCTGTGCATCGACGGTCGCCGGTACTGCCACTGTGCGCTGTGTTGTTAAGGACAGCAGCGGACAGGAGGTCACTTCAAAATCGGCTACCATTACGGTCAAAGCAGCAGCGCCTCTCGCCGTCAGGGTCGTTCAGTCGAACAATGTTACGGCTGAGGCAGGAGAAACGGTGCGCTTTACCGTGGAAGTAAGCGGTGGTAAAGCACCTTACAAGTTCAGCTGGCAGGAGGCGTATGGCCAAACCTGGCGTGTATTCCGCGATAGTTCATTGTACGAAGGACAGGGCACTGATACATTGAACGTCACACCGAATTCTGTTGGAACGAGAAAATTCCGCTGTGTAGTAACAGACAGCGCGGGAAATTCCGTAACAACGGAAACGATAAGCGTTACCGTGAAGCCGCTTTCGGTGCAGATCAATGGTGGTGCAAAGAACATCACGTTCTATCACACGGAAACCGAAACGCTCACCGCCAATGTTACCGGCGGCGTAGGCCCGTACACATACGCATGGTATCGCAAAGACTACAATTGGAGTACCAAGGCGTATGAGTGGGAAAAGGTTTCTGCATCATCGAGTTACAAAGCAGATGGCTCACCAAGAGAGGATTATCCGGTTAAGGTCGAGGTGACAGATTCTACCGGCACAACCGTAACGGCCGAGATTCAGGTCCGTTTGACCGGTATCGTAAACTGATCCAGCAATCAAGGCAAAAGCAGCTTACCCTAAGTGCCGCCCTTCATGGGCGGCACTTTTTCGGTTTTCGGCATTTCCCACAATTGCCCGGTAACGGCAACGGTGGAAATGTGAATATTTTGTGAAATTTAGAATGCAGCGCTTGACAACAAAAATGTCATGTGCTATACTTTTATTGCAGAAACGTTTCTGCGGTGCGCGCAGCCGACAGTTTTTTGGTTATTTTGGAGGTTATTTTGACATTACAGCAGCCTTACTATATCGAGCCGCGTCCCGGGAAGGCAAACCATCTGAGCCTTGACGGTGCATGGGATTTCTGCTTCACCGATGAGGCGGACGAAAATCCCGCGGTGCTTCCCTTCGCTTACACCGATGTGCTACCCTCAGGTACTTACTTCAATGTCCATCACGCCGGTATTCTGCCGCACCCTTATTTTGGCGACAACAGCCATCAGTACCGATGGATCGACCGGAAGGTCTGGTATTACCGCCGCCGCTTTACGCTGAACGGCTATGCCCCCCTCGGCAAGGCTTTCCTCTGCTTTGATGGCATGGGCTACTACTCCCGCGTCTGGCTCAACGGTGTGCTTCTCGGAGAGCACGAGGGCCTTTTCGGCGGCCCTATCGTTGAGGTGGAGAAGCACCTCGACTTTGCCGGCGAAAATGAATTGATCGTTGAAATCAAGTCCGCCAACTATGGCATTTCCGACGAGGACTGGAAGCGGATCTACCGCTCGCCAGCCAAAAAGCAGCTGGTGCCGTGGAATATGGTCAAGGACAGTCACACCTCCAACGGCGACTTCACCACGATGGGCATCTACCGCTCCATCCGCATGGAATTCGTCCCGGCGCTCCATCTCTCACGTCCCTATCTTGTCACCGATGAAATCGGCGAGGATTTGGCAAAGCTCCACCTGACCGTGGAGATTGCCACCCCTGATATTGACGAGCTTGCCATGCAGGGGGCGGACATCGGTGGCGGAAATGCTTACGTTTACGGCTACGTCGACGGCATCAACGCCGTTCTCACCGATGTAACGGTGGACGTGACGGTCGAGCTTTTCGATAAAGCCGCCGGCGAGTGCGTTTTTACCGATACCATGTCAAAGACGCTGTATGATTACGACAAAATCGGCATCAACAAAAAATATCACGAGTGCCACTTCTTCGAGCGTGACATCACCGTAAAGAATCCCAAGCTCTGGTATCCGCAGGGCCTCGGCAATCCCGATCTGTATACCGCCCGCATCACGCTCGGTCTTGACGGCGAGACGCTCGATACACAGGAATTCACATTCGGCATCCGCCAATATCGCCCCGAATACACCGCCGGTGAGCGTATGCGCACCCGCTGGGGACGCTATCTGTCCGTCATCAACGGCAAGCGCTTCTTCTTAAAAGGCATGAACTGGACGCCGCTCGATCAGGTGCTCAACAGTAACGAAGGCGACTACCGCTGGGCGCTGGAGCTTGCAAAGAATGAGGGCGTACAGATGATCCGCGTCTGGGGCGCAGGAAACGCGCCGGAGCATGACGATTTCTACCGCTTCTGTGATGAATTCGGCATCATGGTGTGGCAGGACAGCTTTATATCCAATCACGACAGCCCGAACTGGGATCACGAGCTCTTTTCCGCACAGCAGTGTATGTATCTCTACCGGCTGCGCAACCATCCGTCGCTGGTCATCCACTGCTCGGGCAACGAGAACAACCCCTACTCCAAAAACAACACTTCTGTCTGGATCTGGGAGCGCGAGTGTCAGGATCTCGACCCCGAAAAGGAGCGCATCCGCACCACGCCCGACAAGGGCATCGCCCATGTCTACCGCGGCTTTGAGCCGAGCTGGTACCGCAAGATGTACACTGCGCTGCCGCTTATCGGTGAGGCGGGTACCCACACCTTCCCCAACGCAAAAACCTTCCGTCAACTGCTCACCGCCGAAGAATTCGCAAAGCCCATCACCACCTTCGGCACCAACGCGATGGCGGTCGAGCATCCGGGGCTTGTCAATCACATCACCGAGAACGACGCATGGGGGATGCTCAAGAAAATCCCGGCGCTCTCCCACTTCTGCAATATGCACGACACCACCGTTACCGAGCTGTGCGAGATTTCCGGTATGTCGTCCTATGAATACTACCAGTTTATGGTACAATCCATGCGCGAGCAGTATCCCATTACCGGCGGCATCCTGCCATGGGTGTTCAAGCGTCCGTGGGCAACCGTCGCCGTGCAGATGGTGGATGGTCTCGGCGATCCCGTGGCACCCTACTACGCGGTGAAGAACGCTTATGCGCCCATCGAAATTCACCTTGCACTGCGCGAAATCGTCTACGCGCCCGGCGACACGGTGGAGCTTGACACGCGCATCATCAATGAGAGCGGCGAGGCGAAAAATCTTACCGCAAAGCTCGAGGTGCTCGATCCGCAGCTTGTCACCGTATACGAAAAATCGCAGGAAATTTCGCTTACAGCAAACTATCAGACGGTACTTCCGGCTGAGCGCTTCACGATTCCTGAAAATTACATCGACCGCTTCTTCTTCCTGCGCGCATCGCTGTATGACGGCGAAACTATAGTCTCGCAGTCGGTTTATTGGCCGAGCTCGCTCACGTCCATGCTGGACGAGGCGTACCGCGCTGAGCGCCGCGCCGACAGCAACACGGTCATCTCCTTCGAGAACGGGCCGTGGATGAAGTACCAGCTGGCAGCTGCAAAGCAGGCGGCGCTTGACATTTCTGTCACTGGGCTGACCTTTGACGGTGAGCGTGTGCGTGGCTTTGTCGAAGTGAAAAACACCTCCGGAGCGCCTGCATTCCCGGTGCACATCTGCTTTGACGATGACGGCGTGACCCAGTATCTGGATGACGACTGGTTCTTCCTGCCATCCGGTGAGAGCCGCTGCATCGCATTCACGCTGCGCAATGAATCGGGCAGGGAAGCCTTCCGCCTGATCGTTGGCGCATGGAATGCAGCGAAAATAGAAATGATAATTGAGAGGTAGAAATTGATTAAAAGAGTAACAATCAAGGACGTTGCGCAAGACGCGGGTGTGAGCATTTCGGTGGTCAGCTACGTCCTGAATGGAGCCGAGAAGCCGGTGATTTCCGAGGCGACCCGCTCACGGGTGCTGGAATCGGTCAAGCGGCTGGGTTATGTGCCAAACCGTACCGCCGCCGCACTCCGGAGGGGCAAATCCAACACCATCGGTGTCATCTCCTACTGGACACACAGCTATGTCTACGGTTCCTTCATTGACGGCATTACGTCGGCGGCCAAGGAGCTCGGCTACAACACGCTGATCTATCAGGCGCCGCTTGGCAACACGGAGCCGGATTTCATCCGCTACTATGCAGACCGTATGTTTGACGGCGTGCTGCTCATCCTGCCCTATGAGCGGGAAAAGTACAACTTTCCCCGTCATCTTGCCGAGTTGGAGCGGCTGAATGTGCCGTATGCGGCCATCGGTGATCCGGTGGAGGGCTTCAAGCCGCATAGCATTCACATTGATTACGCGAACACCGTCTACACGGCGTGTCAATATTTCATCAAAAAAGGCTACAGCCGTGTCACATACGTCACGCCGCATTCCGAAACCTACGGTGCCCTCGACCGTTTCCGCGGTTATACCGAGGTAATGCGCGACTACGGGCTTGTGCCGGACGTGTGCTGGGTGGAGGACATCGAACGGCGGCTGCCGGATTTTGATGCGGTGGTCACATTCAAATCCGAGGAGGCGCAAATGGTACTCCGGGCAGCGACAGCGCAGGGAAAAAAAGTACCGCAGGATTTTGAGATGATTGCCGCCAACACCGAGAGCTTCGCGGAGTACATGATTCCGCCTCTTTCCACCGTGCGCCTTCCCGACGTTGACATGGGAGCCGCTGCCGCAAAGCTGCTCATCGACCTGATTGATGGTGAGCCGCCCTATTACGCACCCGATATTCCGAGCTGCACCCTGGCCCTTCGCGGAACAACACATGAGCGCAATGTTCCTGACGTGGCTTACGATCCGCATTAACAAAAACTGGCAATTCCCCTGAATACGCACATCAAGGGAATTGCTAAATGTAAAATGGCAGAAACGATTCTGCTTCAAGATGACGATCATGACAATTGATTGGAGGATGAATTTGTGAGAAATATCAATAATATCATTGCATCCACCGGTGTGCTGCCGGTTATCAATATCCCCGACGCAGAGCTTGCCGAGCCACTCGTTGGCGCGCTCATCGATGGTGGTATGACTGCCATTGAGGTGACGCTCCGCTCCGACTGCTCGCTGGAGTCGATCCGACGCATCCGTGCCGCTTATCCCGATTTTGTTATCGGCGCGGGAACGGTGCTCACCACCGCCGATGCGGACAATGCGGCAGCAGCGGGCGCGGACTTTGTGGTCTCCCCCGGCTTTGATCCCCAGCTTGTGCGCGATTGCCTTGATAAAAAACTGCCCATCGTACCCGGATGCACCTCGCCCTCCGAAATGCAGGCGGCAGTCAGGCTGGGATTGACGGTATTGAAATTCTTCCCGGCGGAGCTTTCCGGCGGCATGGCAGCCATCAAGCTGCTGTCCGGTCCTTTCCCGAAGGTGAAATTCGTGCCCACCGGCGGCATCACGCTCGATAATCTTGGAAAATATCTGGCAAGCGACAGAATTCTCGCGTGCGGCGGCAGCTTCATGGCGACGGCGGAGCAGGTGAAATCGCGCGATTTTGCCGGCATCACCGCTTCCTGCAAGCGCTGCATGGACATCTCCCTCGGCTTTGAGCTGGCGCACGTAGGCATCAACCATCCGGATGTCAACGCCGCCGAAGCGAATGCCGACAAGCTGGGTGAAATCTTCCGCCTGCCGGTGAAGAACGGCAGCTCCTCGCTCTTTGCAGGCGGTGCGGTTGAATTCATGAAAAAGCCCTTCTACGGTACAAACGGTCATATCGGCTTCAAGACGAATTCCGTTGCGCGCGCTCTGGCATATTTTGAGAAAAACGGCTATACAGTGCTGGAGGAAAGCATCCGCAGCGATGAAACGGGGCTGTTATCTGCCTATCTCGCTGACGAAATCGGCGGATTTGCGCTTCATGTGGTGAGAAAATAAGCGAAAGGAGCATAATATTATGGAAGGAATATATGAATCGCTTCGCGGCAAGCGCGTGCTTGTCACCGGCTCCAGCCGGGGCATCGGACGGGCAATTGCCGAGGGCTTTGCAAAAAACGGCTGCGATGTGGCCGTCCACGGCGTGGAACCGAGTGCGCATCTCGAGAGCCTTACAGCCGAGCTGTCCAGCTGCGGCGGCAAAATCATCACAGTCTGCGGCGATCTTGCCGACCCGACGGTTCCGGCAAAGCTGATTGCCGGGACAGTGGAAGCCTTGGGTGGGCTGGACATTCTTGTAAGCAACGTTTCTGTACAGATCCGCAAGCCGTGGATGGAGGTGACGGACGAGGAGATGCGGCTTCAGACCGAGATCAATTTCTTCGCAGGCATCCGGCTCATCCAGCAGGCGGTGCCTCATATGCTGAAGGAGGGCTGGGGCAGAGTCATCACCATCGGCTCTGCCCAGCAGGAGCGCCCGCATCCCGATATGCTGGTCTATTCGGCAACGAAGGCTGCCATGCGCAACGTGGCGCAGAGTATCGCACTGCAGGTTGCGGACAAAAACATCACGGTCAACAACATTGCTGTCGGCACCATCTACACCGACCGCAATATGGAGGCGCTCAGCGATCCCGAATATCTGGAAAAGGTCAAGAACAACAATCCCGTCAAATTCATCGGTGAACCGACCGACTGCGTAGGAACGGTGCTGCTGCTTGCCAGCGAAGCAGGGCGCTACATCACCGGCGACAACATTCACGTTGACGGCGGACGCACCATAAGTTAAGGAGGGAAACATGAAAAAAGTAATAGGTTTCGGCGATTATATTCTTCGCCTCAACCCGGAGGGATACTTAAAATTCATTCAGGCCGACCGTTTCTGCGTTTTTTATACCGGCGCGGAGGCGAATGTCTGCACATCGCTTGCGTACATGGGTATGCCGACGCAGTTTGTCACCCGCCTGCCCGACAACGCCATCGCCGAATGCGCGCTGTCAACCCTCTGTAAATATCGCGTGGGCATCGACCACATTGCCCGCGGCGGCGAGCGCATCGGCATCTTCTATCTCGAAAAAGGCGCATCCCAGCGTCCCTCGAAAATCGTCTATGACCGGATGCACTCCGGCTTTACCGGGTCAAAGCTGAGCGATTACAATTGGGACAGGATTTTTGACGGTGCGGGATGGTTTCACTTCACCGGCATCACACCGGCGCTTGGCGGTGAGTTGCCCGAAATCTGCCTTGCAGCCTGCAAAAAAGCGAAGGAGCTGGGGCTGACCGTCAGCTGCGACCTCAACTACAGAAAGAATCTGTGGAGCCGCGCTGAGGCAAAGGCGACCATGGAGCAGCTGCTTGCCTATGTTGATGTGCTTATCGCCAACGAGGAGGACGCGGCGGACGTGCTGGACATTCATGCATCAAACACCGACATCTTAACCGGCAAGCTTGACCGCGAAGGCTACATTGAGGTGGCGGACAAAATCAGCAAAAAGTACAGCATCCCCGCTGTCGCCATCACACTGCGCGGCAGCATCAGCGCCTCGGAAAATGACTGGTCGGCGCTCCTGTACGAGGATGGCGAGGCGCATTTTTCAAAGAATTACCGCATTCATCTTGTCGACAGGGTCGGCGGCGGCGACTCGTTCGGTGCAGGACTCATCTGGGCGATGACTCACGACTATGACACGCAGGCGGTCATCGAATACGCGGCGGCAGCGTCTTGCCTCAAGCAGACCATTGAGCTTGACGTGAACCTGTCAAAACCGGAGGATATTCTTAAGCTGGCAGGCGGCGACGGTTCGGGACGGGTACAGCGATGAAAGTAGAATTATTAACAGATGCACGCTGCATTGTTGGAGAGGGGCCTATTTGGGATGATGTGACCGGATGCCTCTTGATGGTGGATATTCAGGGAAAGCGTATGCGGCGCATCCACTGGGATTCGGGAAGAATCGAAGAAACTGTTCTCCCCCAGCAGACGGGATTTTTGGTACTCTGCGAGGACGGCGGCATCCTTGGCGGTGCTGAAGACGGAATGTATCGTATCGCGCCGGACGGAAGCTTTGAAAAGAAGATCAGCAGGCCGTTCACAATGGAGGGACAGCGCTTCAACGACGGCAAGGTGGGGCCTGACGGCAATCTTTACCTTGGTACCTTCAGCCGTGACTTCACGGCGGCTTTCTACCGCATGGATCCGGACGGCACGATTACAAAGCTGCTCTCGGGTGTCGGAAATTCCAACGGTCTCGACTGGTCAGCGGACGGTAAGACTCTCTACTACAACGACACTCCCACTGGCAGAACCGATGCATTCGACATCGCAGACGGCTGTCTGTCAAACCGCCGCACCGTCTGCACCTACGAGGGCGGCAATCCCGACGGTATGTGCATCGATGCCGACGGCAATCTCTGGACAGCTGTCTGGGGCAGCGGAAACGTGGTCTGCGTAGAGCCTGCAGCGGGCAGAGTGCTTGAAAAAATCGAACTGCCCGTCAGCCAGCCAGCGTGCTGCACATTCGCAGGAGAGGACATGGCGACGCTGGTCATTACCACAGCAGCGCACGGCAGAATGCTCCGCGATGAGCCGCTGGCAGGCTCAGTATTCGCCGTACATCCCGGCGTAAAGGGTGTGAGGCCCAAACGGATCAAACTGGAGGATAATACATGAAGCTCGCAGATTATCTGCTCTCCACCGAGAGCATTCAATGGGACTACGCCCGCCAGATGGGCGTGAAATTCGCCGTCGGACGTATGCCGGACGGCCTCATGGAGGAGACAGCGGCAAGCTATGAGCTGCTCGCTGCCATGAAGCAGCGCTACACCGACGGCGGCTTTGAATTGAAGGTGATCGAGCCTGCTCCGCTTAATCAAAAGATTAAGCAGAATCTGCCCGGGCGCGATGAGGAAATCGAGCGTATGTGTACGCTCATCCGCAATATGGGCAAGCTGGGGATCGAGGTGCTCTGCTACAATTTTGCGACCCACTTCAACTGGTCACGCACCGACATGAAGGTGCCGGAGCGGGGCGGCGCGCTGGTTACGGGCTACCGTCACGATTCCATCGACCACACAAAATATACGGAAGCGGGTGAAATCACTGCCAATCAGCTCTGGAAAAACCTCGAATATCTTCAGAAGGCCATCGTTCCGGTGGCGGAGGAGGCAGGCGTCAAGCTGGCACTTCATCCCGATGATCCGCCGGTCGATCACATCCAGAATGTGGCGCGCATCTTGAATTCCGCAGACGCGATGGAGCGGGCGTGTAATCTCGTTCCCAGCTCCAACATGGGCATCTGTATGTGTCAGGGAACTTTCGTTGAGATGGGCGGCGATATTTTTGAAAATATTGAGCGTTTTGCAAGACAGGATCGCATCCATCTCGTTCACTTCCGCGATGTGCGCGGCGATAAGTATGACTTCCACGAAACCTTCCACGACAACGGCATGACCGATATGGCGGAATGCGTGCGGTTATACGAAACGCTCAGCCCCGATGCGTATGTGCGGGTCGATCACGTCCCCACGCTGGCGGGCGAGGACAATGATAAGCCGGGTTACTGCTCACTCGGGCGGCTCTTTGCGGTAGGCTATCTCAAGGGGCTGATGGAAATGGCAGGAAAATATATTTAAAATTTTTAAAAGGAGAATTTACCATGAAGCACACCAGATTAATCGCGTTATTCCTTTCCGTTATGATGGCGGCGGGGCTGCTTGCATCCTGCGGCGGTGACATCGGCAGTACAGAATCCCCATCAGGAACTGACTCCATGGCAACCGAAGATTCCCCCTATGACGAAAACGGCTATCTCAAGGACTCTCTCCCTGACGACCTCGACTTCGGCGGCAAAATCGTCAATATCTATGTGCGCGGCGACAACCTGAGCACCGAGTTTGATGCTGAGCAGGACGGCGATATCGTCAACGACGCGATGTTCACCAGAAATCAGAAGATCGAAGAGCGGCTGAATGTGGATATTTCTTACTTCACCAACATCTCCACCAACTACTACGGCGACCGTGAAATCTGGATGAACACGGTTCGCACAAGCGTTATGTCAAATGACGGCTCCATCGACATCGCTGCAGGCGTTTCCTCCGTATACATGGCCCCGCTTGCAATGGAGGGTATGTTCCAGAATATGATGAACAACAAGTATATTGACTTCGATGCGCCGTGGTGGCCGCAATCTCTGAGAGAAGAAATGACTGTCTACAACAAGCTCTATCTGGCCTCCGGTGACGCCAGCCTCGGCGTGATCAAGAGCATGAACTGCTTCTTCTTCAACAAGGATATGATTGCCGACTACAAGCTGGAGGATCCCTATGAACTGGTTGAATCGGGCAAGTGGACGATTGACAAGCTCAATGAAATGGCATCGGCGGCGGTCAGTGATCTGAACGGCAACGCCGCCATCGATAAGGATGACCAGTTCGGCTTCATTGTGCAGAATGAAAATCATTCGCCCAACTTTGTAGTTTCCTCCGGTCTGCGCTTTTCCGAGCGCGATTCCGAGGGCGCACTGTCCCTGCTGCTTGGCAGCGAGCAGCATGTTGATCTGATCGACAGAGTCGGCACGATGATGGCACAGGACGGCTTCTACTTCAAGAGCGATTCGAGCAACGACTATGCCAACACCTTCACAGAGGGACGCGCACTGTTTGCAACCGGCGAGTTCGGCTTTGCGGAGCAGTACCGCGAGGTGGAATTTGACTTTGGTATCATCCCGTTCCCGACAGCGGCAGAATCCTCCGATCCCGACTACCGCACCATCTCTCGCGCAACCTTCACGCTGTTCGGCATTTCGCAGATTGCCGATGCGGATCTCTGCGGCGCCGTTCTGGAGGCAATGGGCAGCGAATCCTACCGCCGCGTCACTCCCGCTTACTACGAGCAGGCGCTCAAGGTCAAGTATTCCCGCGACGATGTTTCCTCGCAGATGTTCGACCTCATCAAGAGCGGCGTGGTCTTTGACTTTGCCATCACCTATACCGACTACATCGGCAAGCTGACCGTGGAAATGCGCAGCTTTATCAACAAAGGCCAAACCGGATGGGCGACCAAATGGGCATCCCTCGGTCCGAAGGCGGAGGCTCTGCTGGAGGGCGTGCTGGAATCCTACGCTTCCATTGAGTAAGCAAGGCAAATTTTCATCAAAAATTGCAAATATGCAATCAAATATTTTTTCGTTTCCAAAAGGAGAAACAACATGAGTACTGAAGACAAGATTATCGACAATTACGAAAGACGGCCCGTTTATCCGCCTTATGACGTGGAGGACATCCGCCAGCGTTATCTCAAGCTGTATACCGCCCTCATCTATGACGCAATGGATTCCATCGGTCTGCCCGGCCGCTGCATGGAGAGCGGTATCTACCCGCTGACCGTGGACATGAAGGTAGCTGGCCCCGCATTCACCTCCCGCCGTCAGACCACAGCCAAGACGGATCCGTATACCCATAATATCCGCCTCGGTCAGATGAAATCCATGACTCCCGGCTGTGTATTCATCAGCGACGTGCAGGGCAACAAGAACTGCGGTCAGTTTGGCGAAATCACCGCAACCGCAATGCGGGCTGCAGGCTGCTCCGGCGCGGTCATCGATGGCTCTACCCGCGACTCCAACTACCTCATCAACATGGGATTCCCCACCTTCTGCCGCTTCAGAAATCCCGTTGAGGGGCTTGGTCGCTCGGTAATCGTTGACTACCAGATTCCGATTTATGTCAACGGTATCGATGGTATGATTCTTGTCAACCCCGGCGACTTCATCTTCGGCGACAACGATGGCGTTGTCATCGTTCCGATGGACAAAACCGTTGAGGTTCTGGAAATCGCCGAGGGTTGGTTCGAGAACGAGAAGAAGAGCCGCAAAGCGATGGCAGACGGCATGGATCCGTTTGAAGTTTACAATACCTACGGCAGATTCTGAAAATCAAAGGTAGGCTGCTGCAGCTCCGGCCTCTGCGGTATGCTGTAATGCAGATAGAATCAATTTCAAAAGGAGGCCCTACATGAATCCCAATCACACCTTCTACATCGACCGCCATCCCGGCAGCATCAGCCTCGACGGCGAATGGCGCTTCTGCTGGAATGACGCCGCCACCGATGCGCCGGAGGCACTCGGCTTCGACTATACCTCAAATCTCCCTGCATCCGGCTACCGCTGTCTTGAGCAGGCGGGCATTCTGCCTGATCCATACTTCGGCACAAACTCCCGCCTTTACAACTGGCCGGATAAGAAAATCTGGTACTTCCGCCGCAGCTTCACTCTGCCCGACATCGCCGGGAGGGACGTGTACCTCTGCTTTGAAGGCATATGCTACACCTGCCGCGTCTGGCTCAACGGCGAGGAGATCGTCAGCCACGAGGGGATGTTCGGCGGCCCCATCACGGAGATTTCCGCATGGGCAAAGCCCGGCGAAAACGAGCTTGTCGTCGAGGTTACACCTCCTGCACCTGATGCCGCCCTCAGTCGTGAGCACGATGCTCGTGCCCACGCCGAGATCGTGCCATGGAACATCCGCCGCGATGCGTCCACCTCAAACGGCGATTTCATCGTATTCGGTATCTGGCGCACCGTGCGTATCGAGATCCTGCCGAAATACCACCTCTCCCGCCCGCATCTCTACACAGTTTCGCTCGACGGCAATACCGCACAGCTCCATCTGGAGGCGGAAATTGCCGATCCGCAGGTGAAGGAGCTGGATGTGGTATCGGGCGATGCCGGATCGTGGTCAAGCTATTCCTTTGCCTACAGCGACAACGCGGACATCCGTCCCACCGGCAAAAAGCTGGATGTCGCCGTTACGCTCACAGAGAAATCCACCGGCGATCTCGCCTATGCAAGCCGTGAAACGGTGGACATTCAGGACAAATTCTATGTGGTGCGCAATGAAAAATACCGCGAGTGCCAGTTTTTCGAGAAGGAGCTTGTCATCGAAAATCCCCGTCTCTGGTGGCCGAATGGTCTCGGCGCGGCCCATCTTTACACAGTGACGCTGGAGCTTTTTGACGAGGACGGCACCACGCTCGATGTGCTCAGCTTCGACACCGGTATCCGCACATTAACCTATGAGCGCTCTGCCGGCCCACGTCTGCGCCAACGCTGGGACAATTGGCAGTATGTCATCAACGGCCGGAAATTCTTCGTCCGCGGCATGAACTGGATGCCCATCGACTTCCTCTTCGACTGCCGCCCCGAGGATTACCGCTGGACGCTGGAGCTGGCGAAAAATATGGGCATTCAGCTTATCCGCGTCTGGTCAGGCGGTGGTATGCCGGAGGACGATCTGTTCTACAGCCTCTGCGACGAGTACGGTATGCTGGTCATGCAGGACAGTTTCATCGCCAACTGTCTCTCCGACAAGTGGAACCGCGAGGTGCTGCAGGCCCAGGTCTGCCGGAATCTCTATCGTATCCGCAACCATCCCTCGCTTGCAAGTCACACCGGCGGCAACGAAATTAACCCCTACGCGCAAGGCAACGATGCCGCCATGTGGGTTATCGCCCGCGAGATCGAGGATCTCGACCCATCCCGCAAATTCTACAACACCTCCCCCGACAAGGGTTCGGCCCACATCTACCGCGACATGGAGCCGGTCTGGTACAGAAAGAATTACGGCGCGCTCCCCTTCATCGGCGAATCGGGCATCCATTCTTTCCCCAATGCCAAGAGCCTGCGCCAGCTCATGTCGCCGGAGGAGTATAACCGCCGTCTCTCCGACATCTACACCGAGGCGTTCAAAACGGAAAATCCCGAGCTGTGTAACCATTTCACCGAATTCATTCCCGCACGTATCCCACGCATGATGTCCCGCGCGTCCATAATCAACAACACCCGCGGCATCGACCTTTCCGACCTCTGCGAGGCGACACAGATGGCGTCCCACGAATTCTACCAGATTATGGCAAACGCTCTGCAGGAGAACTACCCCGCTTCGACCGGACTCCTGCCGTGGGTATTCAAGCGCCCGTGGACGACGGTCGCCGTGCAGATGGTGGACGGCATGGGGGACCCAATCGCGCCGTATTACGCTTTGAAGAATGCCTACGCGCCGCTGGTCGCCGAGGTGGCACTGCGCGAGCTCTGCTTCGCACCCGGTGAGACTTTCACGCCCGACTTGCGACTGCTGGTGGGTGATGTGACGGCACATACGGGACTGACCGTGACGCTGGAGCTGTACGATCCCGAGCTGAAGCTGGTGCGCACTGAGTGCTTCACTTGCGATGTTACTGCCGGGGAAACCTCGCTCCGCTTCGACTGCCAGCCGTTCACGATTCCCGCGGAATGGGCAGAGAATTTCTTCTTCCTTCGCGCATCGGTGAAAAATGCAGCCGGAATTCTGCTGCAGCAGAGCTTCTATCATCCGAAGGTGCTTTCCCGTTTCGCGGATGAGGCTTCGCGTGAGGAATTCCGCGCAAAGCCGCAGAACAATATCGACTTTGTGGAAGGACCATGGCTCAAGCCGCAGATCGCCGCACACCGCGGCGCGATGACGCTGACACTGCTCGAAAAGTCTGTCCGCACAGACGGTGCCGAGCGCCGTCTGCATATGAAGGCGGAGATCGCCAACGCCGGCGATGTGCCACTCTTCCCGGTGAAGCTGGATGCGCTTGAGGATCGTACGCTGACGATGGCGAGCGACAACTATTTTGTGCTTGCGCCGGGCACCTCCCGCGTGATCGAGACGGAGATCCGTCTGTGCGCAGGCGCTGCGGACACCGTGACACTGGCGCTTACCGCATGGAACGCGGACGAATGTCGTGTCGCTGTCACGATGTAGGATGTCAGGACAAAAAGCTGTCCTGACCCCTAAGCAAAAATTACACCATCTACTGCTGCAAGCCCTCACCGATCTTTTTCGGAGAGGGCTTGCGCTATGATGAGATAAAGAAGTCCGCCCGAAACGGAAAAGACCTATAAATATCAAAAAGCAGGAGTCAAACTCTCACAGTCCAGTAAAACTGTTGAGAATTTGACTCCTGTTTCTCATCCCGGCCGACAGAGAATCATCGTAAACTTGCCCTCCATCACCGCATCTGTGGTGTGGAAGGGGAAAAACAGCTCGTCGCCCTGATGAATTTCCAGCTCTCCTCCGGGGAATCGGATGATACCGGATCCGTCGAGCACGATGCCGATGGTGACGCTGTCCGCGTTTTCGTAAGGCATCCTGCCGCCGTCCACCGTGCAAAGTGAGCAGGAAAAATAGGCCGAATAGCTATGATCGAAAATGGAACGCTCCTCATATCCGTCGCCCTTTCGGATCACGGGCTGATGACTGATGCAGCGGTCAAGAATCTGTTCCCTCGATGCTCCCTCGTAAATGAACGAACCGAGCGTGCGCTTCTCGTAAAGTGCTTCATCAATCGGTGTGAACACAGCGCCCGGAGCCGCTTTGCGGCGATAGTCGATCAGCTCTGATTGGGGAATGGCGATCGCTCCCAGATCGGAGGGTTCCTGAATCTCCGCCACGAAACAACCTGCTCCCAGTGCATGAGGACAGCCGCCCGGAACGAAGTAAGCCTCCCCCGGCTTCACCGTGATCTTGTGGCATAGAGCTTCCAGATCACGAAGCTCCGCCGTATGATACAAATGCGCGAATTTTTCCGCCGTGATTCCTTCCTTGAAGCCAAGCAGAATATACGGCGGCTCCGGCTGATTCTCGCGGACAGCGATCACATACCAGCACTCTTCTTTGCCGTATTTGCTGTTCCACAGCCGCATGGCAGCCTCGCGGGTCGGATGGCACTGCAGAAAATACATATTTTTTGCATCCAGCAGCTTGACCAGCATTCCAAGCTCCATGCCGTATTTCTCCATGTGCGCTTTGCCGAGAATGTGCTCCGGTGCGGCGGCGATCAGCTCAAACAGATACCGCTTTGAGCCGTCGGGGAGCATGACCTCACTGCATCCGAAGTTGGGGCAGGCTTCTGTTGCACCGTTCGCCTTGGTAACAGAGCCGACCCATGCTTCCGAGCCGTTCGGAATATCCTTTGGATCGGGACGGCCGCGGAATACATCCATCATATAACCGCCGGGAGAGCGGATCTGGTTCTGTACCAGCCGCCATGGAATACGGGTAATTCTCTCATCCATCATAGATCCACCGCCTCATTCAGCCGCCGTATCGCTGGCAGATTCGGTGCAGGGAAATAGCGGAGTGTGTACGAATTCTTTGTCCCGTCATCCATGGAAATCTTCAGCTCAAGAAGCCGCACATCGCGGATGTTTGGCAGCTTGAAGCGCACAGTCGGCGCGGGATGACTTGACATGGCGGCGCATTTTCCCGACCATGTGAGAAGCTCCGTGCTGTCATCGCCCAGCTTCAGCGTCACCGTGACTGTCCGCTCCACCGTATCCATCGTATCGTTGTGCAGAACGATGTCGGCGGTGAACAGTTCACCGGCCCTCCAGATAAACTTGGGAATTCCGGCGGTAGCAAGCACCGGGCGGAGGGCATCGCGGATGGCATAATAGGACGGCAGAGGCTTATTGTCGTAATTGATAATATGTCGGTTGCAGACCGTATACCATGGCTCGTTGTAGCACCAATTGACCGCCATGGAGCATTTCGGCCACTGGCGGCGCGCTTCCTCAAAAATGCACTTGTATGCCATGCTCTGCATCAGATCGGAATACATGAGGGCCTCATCAAGCGTCTTGCATTCTGGGAAGCAGACAAGCGTATCCTCCTGGCATCGCCACGAATAGTTGGCTGTGCCGTAATGCGCGATCCAGTTTTTGTCATCCTTCGGGATGGGAAAGACCTGCGACGATTCGGGGATGACTCGCTTCACTGTTTCCGGATCACCGAGGGCAGGCGGGCCGAATTCGGTATAGGCGGTATCCGCAGACTGCCGGAACAGCGTGATGCTGTCGGTGCCGGTGCCGTCATTGGTGAAAAAGAGGTAATTTCCGTGCGCCATACCGTTCAGCGGTGAGGTCATGATAAATGGACGGCTGCGGTCATAGCGATAGCAGAGCGAATCCAGCAGTCGGAGCGCCAGATGCTGCTCGGTCATGCCTGACCATGCGTTGAACAGCTCGTTTCCGCCGCACCAGAAAGCGATGGAAGGATGCTCCCGCAGATTTACCAGAATCGCCGTCGCCTCGGATTCCAGCGTTACCAGATAGTGATCGCTCTCCGAATAATTGTTGCAGGCAAGGGGAAATTCCACCCACACCATCACGCCAAGCTCATCGCAGAGATCGTAGAATTCGTTCTTCTGACAGCCGCATCCTCCCCAGCACCGGAATACATTCATATGAGCATCCCGTGCCAGCGTGATCTGCGCACGGTATTTTTCTTCGGTGACGCGGCCGGTGAAGATATCCGGCGTCAGATAGTTGCTTCCTTTTAAGAAAATCCTTCTGCCATTCAGCTCCAGCGTCGCCGGAGCATCGCTTCTGGACATGGGGTATTTATTCGGCCGTCCCCATGCGCCTGCATTCATCACAAGCTTTGTACGGCGGAATCCGATGCGTCCGGTTTTGCGGTCATCGCCGCTCTCCATTACCCATGTGTACATGGTCTGCGGGCCGTGATCGTGACACCACCAGAGCTCCACGTTGTCAAGATGCAGGGTGTGTTCCCGTCCGTGCCAGACAAGCTCGCCCTGCTGATTGAATAAGGAAACCTCCACCTCTCCTGCACACTGCCAGTCGAAGCGGATATCAGCGGACGTGAGATCGTCGGACAGGCGATAGGTGACGGACGGTGCGAAGATGTAACCGGCGCCGCGTGTCTCGATATAAGCATCCTGCCAGATTCCGGATACAAGAAGTCTGGGATGCCATGCCCAGCCATAACAGACGGGTGCTTTTGTGACTTGGTCGGCCTGCGAGCGGCTCACCGGCGCACCCGGACGCTTGGGATGGGGCAGGATCGTGATGTCCAGTAAGTTGTCCGATGCGCCAAGGTGCGGCGTCAGGTCGAGGTCGATGGGGGAAAATGAGCCTTCGTGGGTGAGAAGCAGCTCACCGTTCAGGTAAATCTCACAGCGGTAGTCAATGCCGTCCGCGTGAAACCATACCGTCTCACCTTTTGCTGCCTCATAATGAAGCTTTGTGTGATACTGCCATGTGTCATCCTCCAGCGCGCCGAACATTTTATAATTGTCGGCATACTGATAATCCGGCCAGTTTTTAGCAGCAGCGTAATCATATTGAAGATTGCCGGGGACCTCGGCGGGAAAAATCCCGTCTGATTTTGTCAGATTTTCTGCAAACCATTCTTGCTTGAAAATCATGGAAAAACCTCCTTTGAATGCAAAATGATACTGAAATAATTATATCATGCGATACTGATAAATGCAAGAGCTTAATCATTCTTCTGATGCCCATCGGACAGCAGACCGGTTATGTATACCTCTCCGCCTGCCGCACCGGTCATCTTTGCCGCCGCCAGCAGCTCCTCTGCGCGGCAGCGGTGCAGAAGAGGTATACCGTCATACGTCCACTCCATGCCGAGCCGTCGGTATTTTCCGGCGCAGACATTATTGAAGGCGCAAAGCTCCCAGCGGCTGATGGTATCCCCCATACTGTCAGCAATGAATCTGCCGATTTCCTTGAGATTGTCCGCAGTGGCTGTGGCATCCGGGATGAGCGGCGTGCGGATCCATATTTCAGGCGGATGGGGCGACGTGCGGGCAAATTCAGCGGCGTGTCGGGCATTTGCCAAAATCAAACCGTTATCTGCGCCGCAAAATTTCCGATGGAGCACGGAATCCATAAACTTCAGATCAAAAAGCAGACAGTCGCTCTCCGCAAGAACCTCCATAAAAGCCTCTGTCGGAGCATATCCACTGGTATCGAGTGCAGTATGAATGCCACGTGCGTGAAGTTCACGGAACAGCGCGGCGACGAAGGTATGCTGCATCAGGCATTCACCGCCGGATGCCGTCACTCCACCGCCGGAGCTGCGATAATAGCTCGCATCCCGACAGAGCGTATCTGTAAGCTCTGACAGCGTCCACTGGCGACGGATAAATGCCATAGCGCGTGTCGGGCATTCTGCGACGCAGTCGCCGCATCCATTACACAGCTCCGGACGGATCAGCAGATTTGTTGAGCCCTCCATTATTGCGCCGGCTTTGCATATATCACGGCAGCTCATGCAGCCGATGCAGCTTTTCGGCTCATGCCAGACGGAATGCTTGGACAGCAATCCTTCCGGATTGTGACACCATGCACAGCGCAGCGGACATCCGGCAAAAAAAACGGTATCCCGAACACCCGGTCCATCGTGCGTCGTGCCGCGGAACAGATCAAAAATTACCCCTTTTTCACAGTGCGTCATAATTGTTCCGACCGCAGAATTCAATCTGGAAGGGCTTGGTCATGCAGATAAATCGGGTGGTGTAGCCCGTGACCTTGATGATGATGTTCTGATACTCAGGATTTTCCGGATGATCGATGGCATCCTTCAGCTTTTCAAGGTCAATAATATTCATATTGATTTGGAACGTGCCTTTTTCAAAATAACCAATAGTGAAATCACGGATGAATTCTGCCATGTTTTCTCTGCCGTCCATGAACTTCGGCTGAAGCTCAATCTGGAGTGTACCGCCCTGGAATTTATAGTTTTTGATTTTTGCCAGAGAATTGGCAGTGGCAAGCAGCCCCTTGGTATTGCGGCCGGCGGTGGGGTTGCAGCCGTGTGCCAGCGGTTCGTTTTTCAGGCGGCCGTCCGGCGTGGCAGGAAGAACATCGGTCATGGTATGCCCTTGGAACTGGAATAAGGATGCCCGATACTGCTGACCGCGGCAATTGTAGGTGTGATCCAGCACGTCGGCGATCATATCGGTGATGCGAACGAGGAGACTGTCGATCTCGTCAAGATCATTTCCGAATTTGTCCTGACTGAGAAACCGCTGGCGCATGACTTCATTGCCTTCCCAGTTCTCATCAGTTGCCTTCCGCACCTCTGCCAGTGTATACCGCTTCTCGTCAAAGCAGAGTTTTTTGATGGCATACAGCGAATCCGCCACGTTGGGAATGCCCAGCACATTGGCGGAGGTGAATTGATAATCCACAC
>SVSO01000330.1 GCA_015064195.1 Oscillospiraceae bacterium | reverse complement strand
GTCAGCAGCTCTCCGTCCGGCACCTTACGGATGGGATAATTCCGGAAGCAGTCGCGGATGGTGCATGCAATACGCAGTGCTTCCGGCAGAGAGGCGTAGGCGGGATTGGCTGCAAAGGCTGCGGGGCGGATAAAGAGCGATTCGTGTACGGCACGCTCTGCAAGTGCTTTGATTCGTTCAGTCATGATGATTACTCCACATTGCGGATAGCGGTGAGCAGCTTGTCGAGAGAATCGATGGCAGACGCTTCAAAGCCTGCCACATTCGATGCCCACTCGGGTTTGTTGTAATTAACAGCAGACTTGAATTCATCAGAGATGCCGTTCATGGAAAGCGTGTAGATATAGCCGAAATCGAAAGAAATATTGTCGCGGATGAGATCGAACATCTGCGCCGTTTCATCGTCTGCGGCGTATTTGACCTTGAGCGCCGTTTCGAAATAGGCGGGCGTGACGCTCCGCCAGCTTTCGGATGCCATGGCTTCGAGCACTGCGGCGGTGCGGTCGGGAGCCTTGCAGTCAGCGGGGACGCAGAATACGGTATAAGAGGTCAGCGTTGTGGTGTGGTATTCCGCCTGATTTTCGTCAAACTTCGGATAGGGCAGCACACCGTAGCGGAAGTTCAGGTCACGGTAGGAGTCCGCATGCGCCAGCCAGCCGCCGGTCATCAGCGCATTGCCGTTGCGGAAGGGGCTGTTCACGACGGTTTCCGTTTCACCGCCCGGATTCGGGTCGTAGAAAATGCCCTCGCTCTCATGGAAGAAGCGGCAGAGACGTTCAACCACATCCGTGTTGTGTGCGTTTCCGAAGTCGAAGGTAAAATCCTTGCCCTCGCGGTCGATGATATCGACACCGCAGGCTTCGAAGAAGCCGGTTGCCTGATTATTTGCATAATAGAGCAAGCCGAACTGGTCGTCCTTATCGACCGTCGTGTCGCCGTTGAGGTCTGCATACAGCGGCGCGCAGATTTCCGCCGCCTTGTCGAGCGTCCAGTCGCCGCTCTTGACGATATCGTAGAGATTCTCCTTTACCCCCAGCTTATCGTACAGATCGAGATTGACGAAGGTGCAGAACATATTCTTGATGAGCGTCAGCGCCGCATCGCCGGTGACGAAGTAGTATTTTCCATCCACCGAGGCAGCCTCCATGAAGGAGCTGTTCCACCATTTTTTCGAAAGATCGATGTAGGGCAGTCCGGACATATCCGCAAGAATGCCCTCGCCGGTGAAGCCGGGCAGGAAGTAACCGAGGCCGAAGATCATATCCCACGCCGCATCGCCTGCCATGACCGAGGAGCGGATGCGGGTCATGTAGTCGTTTCTGTCATTCCAGTAATGGGTAATGGGATCAAAGACCAGATTGACGTTCAGCCGCTCGGATACCGCCTGATTCTTCGCGTAAATCGCATCATCCACCACGTCGCCGGTCGCCTCCTCCACGAACAGATCCCGTCCGGTGTACGCACCGTAATCCTGCACGGAGATAACGAAATCTTCGCCGCCGAAATCGAGCGCGGGCAGCTCATCCACCTCCGCAGGATCGGCGGGAGCGGTTGTGGTGTCCGGAACGTCAGAGCTTCCGGGCGTATCGGCAGGCGCGCCGGATTCGCCGCATGCACTCAGCATGGCGGCGAGCAGAATGAGTGCGGTCATCTGTTTTGTGTTTTTCATGATACTTTCTCCTTAAATTTGTTTGAAAGATTGACTATTATTTACCGGTATGCTATAATAAATATAGCATATTCAGCAGATAAAGTAAATGTCTGAGACATATATATTTTGTCTCAGACAATCAATTGGAGGAATTTCCATGAATCAGGATACCGTCATTACAGCATACAAATATGCAGACTACCGCAAATTCCCAAGCGGGATGATCTATCGTTCAACGCGGCCGCGCGACTGGAATTCGGTGGTGCTCGTCACAGAAGGAACGCTGCTCTATCAGAGTGACTGCGGCAATTACCGCTTTCCTGCGGGAACGGTGTTTGTGGTTCCGTACAATGAATGGGAGCTTGTAAACCCGGAAGGTGATGGTGTAGGCTATCTCTTTGCGGATTATTGTTGTGAGCCGCCGACCATGGAGATGGAATCCATCCATTTCGAGCATCCGCGCGAATACCGCGATCTGTTTGAGAATCTGCTTGATGCCCAGCATGCACAAGCTCCGGGCTGGCAGTTCCGGCGCATGGAGCTGCTGTATGCGCTGCTGCATCGCTTTTCAAGGGATCAGGCACACCGCTCGGGCAGCGACCGGAAGCATCAGAAGATCCGTCCCGCACTGCTGAAAATCGCGCGGGATTTCGCCGAGCCGCTGGATTGCGCAGCGCTTGCCGCGCTCTGCGGCATAAGCATCAGCAGCCTCAACCGCCTATTTCGTGAAACGACAGGACGCTCACCGATGCAGTATCTTTCCGACACGCGCATTGAATATGCCAAAAACGAGCTGACACGCGGCACGCTCAGCATCAGCGAGCTGGCTGAGCAATGCGGTTTTGCGGATATATACACCTTCAGCCACGCATTCCGGCGTGCCACAGGCACCTCGCCGTCGGCGTGGGAAAGATGATAAAGAAGTTCCTGCTGCAGCATTTAGTGAAACACTGTATTCCTTGTTCGGGTGGAATACAGACTATAAGTATCGCATCCTCGGTTCTCTTTATGAGTACGACAACGAAATTGCATAGGTGCATACATCCAGTTCAATAACAACGACCGTATACAGCTCAAAACAAAGCTGACACCACTCGAAAAGCGATGTCAGTTCGTTGCTTGAATTTTAATATTTTCTACCAAACGAGGCTTTTTTGCACTGTCCGCACAATTTGGGGCAGTTCAGTACCGGGCGCATCTGTTTTTTATTGTATTTTATTGCAGCGTTCTCTCCATATCAGAACTCGACTGCGCCC
>SVSO01000329.1 GCA_015064195.1 Oscillospiraceae bacterium | reverse complement strand
GAATCCGCGCCGATGATGCAGTCGCCGGCAGTCACAACGCCCTGCTCCGGCAGAAGGGCGTGCTCGATGCCCATTTTGCCCACATCGTAGAAGTGGCTGACACAATGCTCGCAGGAGAATTCCCGGCAGGTTTTGGACTGCTCCGCCGCCTTGATGTCCTTGTTGGGGACGAAGTGGTCCAGGACGATGGCGATCCTGTCCTTATCGAACACCTTGTCAAAGCCCGCTTTTTTGAATTCGTTCACCGCTACCGGTGTGGTGATGTCATTGCCCAGCACGATGTCAAGCTTCGCCGAAATGAGCTGACCGGCGGCAACCGAGTCAAGCCCCGCATGAGCGGCGAGGATCTTCTGCGTCATTGTCATTCCCATATGTATCACTCCTTGAAAATTATTTGCCGTTTACCATATTGTTGTAAGCGCTCAGCAGAGCCATTGCACCGGCGTGGATAATATCCGTGTCTGTGCCGGCTCCCCAGTGAAGCTTGCCGTCCGGATCCTTCAGGCCGATGTAGGAGGCCGCCACAGAGCCGGAGCCGCTCTCCTGCATACTGTGCTCGGTGTAGACCGACAGCTCGTATTCCGCGCCTGTGTATGCCTTCAGCGCGTTGGAAACCGCGTCCAGTGAACCGTTGCCCGCGCCGTGGATGGTGGCGGATTTGTCGCCGTTTACGAAGGTAATGTCGATCTCCACGGTGCTTCCGTCGCGGAAGAAGCGCATATTGCCCATGCTGATGGGATCGTCGTGGAGGAAATAGCTGCTCTTGAAGATGTCGAACACGTCCGCCACCTTCAGCTCGCGATGCTCGTGGTCGGAAATGCTCTTGCAGAGGTAGGACAGATGCTCACGCATGGCGGCGGGAAGCACATAGCCGTAGGTCTGCTCGAGAAGATAACCGATACCGCCCTTGCCCGACTGCGAGTTGACGCGGATGACGTCAGCATCGTAGGTGCGGCTGATGTCGTGGGGATCGATGGGGATATAGGGCACCGTCCAGCGGTGGAGTCCCTTCTCCTCCCGCCATTTCATGCCCTTGGCGATGGCATCCTGATGGGAGCCGGAGAATGCGGCGAACACCAGCGCACCTGCATAGGGCGCGCGCTCGTAGACGTGCATTCTGGTGCATCGCTCATAAGCTTCCACCAGCTCCGGCATATTGGACAGCTCTAACTTCGGATCAACGCCGTGGGAGTACATATTCATGGCCAGCGTGATGATATCCACGTTGCCGGTGCGCTCGCCGTTGCCGAACAGCGTGCCTTCCACACGATCCGCGCCGGCCAGCAGTGCCAGCTCCGTATCCGCAACGCCCGTGCCCCGGTCATTGTGCGGATGGAGCGAAATGGTCACGTTTTCGCGGTATTTGAGGTTTTCGTGCATATATTCCACCTGCGCCGCGTAAATGTGGGGCAGGCTCATCTCCACGGTGACGGGGAGATTGATGATGACATTGTTATCCGGCGATGGTTCGAGAATATCGAGAACCGCATTGCACACCTCCAGCGCGTACTCCGGCTCTGTTCCCGTGAAGGATTCGGGGGAATATTCAAAGCGGAAGCTTCCTTCATATTCCGCCGCCAGCCGCTTGACCAGCTTTGCACCGTCAATGGCGATCTGCTTGATCTCCTCCTTGGAGCGGCGGAACACCTGCTCACGCTGAGCAACGCTGGTGGAATTGTAGAAGTGGATGATGGCACTCTTTGCGCCCTTGCAGGCATCGAAGGTGCGGCGGATGATATGCTCGCGGCACTGGGTCAGCACCTGTACCGTCACATCGTCGGGGATCATGTTCTTTTCGATGAGCGTGCGGAGAAATTCGTACTCCGTCTCACTGGCGGCGGGAAATCCCACCTCGATCTCCTTGAAGCCCACATCCACCAAAACCTTGAAATATTCCAGCTTTTCCTCAAGGCTCATGGGAATCACCAGCGCCTGATTGCCGTCCCGCATATCAACGGAGCACCAGACCGGCGGCTTTTCGATGTGGTCGCGATCTACCCATTTGTTGTGATTTCCCGGGGCATTGTAATAGCCCACGCCGTACTTTGTTGCATCCATCATGATAAAAACCCTCCTGAAAACTGTGATTTGTTGGCAGCTTTGAGCGGGGATGCAAAAACCCGTCCCAAAGCTTTTGCTTTGAGACGGGTGAAATTTGTCGATTCACTCGCGGTACCACTCAAATTGCAGTTACAGGAACTGCCACTCGTCGGGGCCCAACAACCCCTATGCATTGACGCAGCAATCACGTGCGGCCCTACTTTGTTCAGGCAGCCGGCTCGGAAGTGAGAGGCCACGGAACTCCCCATGCTGATTCGCACCATCCATCAGCTCTCTGAAATGAGGTCATCCCAAGCCGTCTTCGTCACAGCCTTTTGATGTAAATAATTTTAGCACACTTTAATTCGTTTGTCAAGTAGTTTGTGAAATTTTTTCAAAGAAATTTTTTCATCGCCTCATAAAGATTCCGGGCATATTCCGCAAAGCCCAGATCATTGGGGTGAAGCGACTTGTCCGCCATGAAGCCTTCGTGATGGGGCACTAAATTCCAGCCGGGGATGACGGTCACGTTCGGCAGATTCTGGGTACAGCGGCGGATGACGGCCTCCGTTTCATAGGTGGGCGCACCGAAGGGCGTCTCCATGTCAAAATTGCTGCGCCAGATGGGAGTAACGGCAAAGATCTTCGCCGCCGGGAATTTTTCCGACAGCTTCCGGTAGAATTCGCCGCATTCTTTTGCGAATTTTACCGGATTGTGCTTCCACCAGTCGTTCGTTCCGTAAGCGACGGTCACGATGTCCGGCCGGCAGACCTCCTCTGCCTCCAGCAGTGCTGTAAAGAAGGTGTCGCCGCCGATGGCACGGTTGTACACATCCGCCGAAAGCATCCGGGCAAGACGATTGGCGTAGG
>SVSO01000328.1 GCA_015064195.1 Oscillospiraceae bacterium | reverse complement strand
TCCCGCCATCCGCGCGGTGTCGGTGACGGAAAATCCGCCCGCCAGCAGTTCGTCCGCATATTTCAGGCGCAGGGATTCGATGTACGCCTTCGGCGGCATTCCCACGGCTTCGGAGAACAGATTGTTCAGATGCCGCGCGCTCATCCCCGCGATCCCGGCAAGCTCGGGCACCCGAAGGCCGGGCGATGCGAAATTTTCGTGTATATATTCCAGCACCGGCGTGATCCGACGGCGGCTGTTCTCGTGCGATACGGTGCTGTTTTGATCCCGCCGGCTCACCGCCTCCGCGATCAGCGCATACACCTGCGCCATGCAGGAAAGCCGAGACGCATCATCACTCCGCTTCTCCCATGTGCGGCAGGCTTCCTCGAATTTTCCCCGCAGATCTCCGCAGTCCCGGACAAGAAACCAATCCCCCACATCCTCGCCGAAAAAATCCACCACAAGGCATTTTGCAATTTTGTCCGGATGAGAAAAGCTGTAGGAAAGACTGCGGGGCAGAAAGAGGATATCGCCGGAGCGGAACCGATGCTCCTCGCCGGACACTGTGAAGATTGACATCTGACCGATGTTGAGGATCAGCCCATGCCAGAGCCGTGAGCTGTTCTTCATCAGCCCACCCCGGTATTCCATGAAATCCACCACCGACACAATTTCCGTAATATACATAAAATCTCCGGAATCTCCGTCCGCTCCTTTCGCTATCACTGGTATCATTATACTATACCGAACGAAAAATTGCAAGGGCTTTCTTCATATCTATTTCCGAAAAACACAGGCCTTGCCGATTTTTCCATTTACAATCAGGCCACTCAATGCTATAATCAAATTGTACCCCACTAAGGAGGAATTACCATGCTCAACAATCTGAAACTCGACCGCCCGTTTATCGAACGAAAATATCACGATCCCGACAAGCCCTTCAACGCCTTCAACCGTATGGCCTATCATGGCTGGGAATGCGATCCCGCCACCGGCTATGACGATGCGCAGATGCGCACGGCACTGGGCGAATATGTGAGCGGGCTTACCGACACGTCCCATGCTGTCATCAAGGCGAAGGCTTTCGCCTTTGTCCTCGACCATATGCGCTTCATTGTGGATGAGCACGACTGGTTCCCATGCTTCTACAACTGGAATCGCCCCCTCAACGAATTCACCCTCCACCCGTGGCTCGGACAGCTGTACGGCAAGGATTCTCCCGTGCCGGCCCATCTGATGGAATTCCGGCGGGATTATGTGGCTTCCGGCGACATTCAGATCTGGCTGGACTGTGACCATTCTCTGCCTGACTGGCACGCCCTCTATGAGCTGGGCTTTCCCGGCATCATGGCTCGCGCCGAAGAATACCGTGCCGCCCGCAAGACTTCGGATGAGCGGGAGACAGCCTATTTCGATTCCATCGCCATTTGCTACGCGGCGATTCTCCGGCTCATCGGCCGTGTCGCCGATTATGCGCGGAGCTGCACCTTCAAAAAAGCACAGACGATCGCCCGCTGTCTCGACAATCTCCGTTCCGGTGCGCCCACGGATACCTATGAGCGGCTGATGCTCATCTACATCTACTTCATGATGTCGGAAAGCGTGGATTCTTTCCAGGTGCGCTCACTGGGAAGCGGCCTCGACTACGATCTCACCGCACCCTACCGCGCCGATCTTGCATCCGGCCGCTGGAGTGAAGGTGAGCTTGACGAATTCATCGGCTGTTTTCTCCTGCAATATCAGGCCATCGGCAATTACTGGGGGCAGCCCATGTACATTTCCGGCTCGAATCTCGACGGCAGCTGCAAGGCCAACGAGATCACGCAGCGGATACTGGAGATCTACGACGAGCTTGCGCTTTACAATCCCAAGATTCAGGTGAAATACGCGCCGAACACCCCCGACTGGCTGCTCGATCAGGTCTGCGATATGATCCGGCGCGGACATTCCAGCTTTGTTTTCTGCTGCGAAGACAACATGGTGAAAAATTACCTCGACCGGGGAATTCCGTTGGAAGACTGCTACGATTACGACGTGAAGGGCTGTTATGAATCTGTCCTTCGCGGCAAAGAGGTCTCCACCGGTGCCGGCTACATCAATCCGCTGGGCAGTGTGGTGCGCGCACTGAATGCCTCGGATGATACCGACACCTACGAAAGCTTTGAGGCAAAATTCTACGATTCGCTCCGGTATGTGATCGAAAGCACCATGGCCATCGCGACGCTGGAAGAGCCGCGGCTGTCCGAGGTCAATCCCGCCCCGCTTCTGTCGGCAACTTACCGCACCTCCCTCGAAAAAGCGCGGGACGGCTACTGCGACGGTGCGGATCGGAACACCTCCTCGCTCTGCATCACCACCTTCGCTTCGGCCATCGACTCCCTCTGCGCAGTCAGACAGCTGGTGTTCGAGGAAGGCCGGGTGACGATGACGGAGTTAAAGCGAATTCTCGCCGAAAACTGGTCAGATGCGGCACTGCGCCGGCGGGCACTGACCAGCGCCCACAAATACGGCACCGGCGATCCCATGGCCGATGCCTGCACAAAAAAACTGGCGGATTTTCTCGCATCCTTCCAGGATCGCGGCAACAACCGGAACGGCATATTCAAAATGGAGCTTCACTCCGCGCGTCAGTTCATCGAACAGGCGGCAAAGCTTCCCGCCACGCCGGACGGACGGCTTGCCGGTGAGGAGATGAGCAAGAACGGCTCGCCGGTGATGGGCATGGACCGGAACGGCGTGACGGCGCTCATCCGGTCAGCCCTGAACGCCGGGCCGGGACGGTTCACCGAAGGCTTCGGCTTTGACGTGATGCTCCATCCGACGGCGGTGCAGGGCGATGATGGCCTTGCCGCCATGCGCGCACTGCTCCGGGCCTACGATGTGGGCGGCGGCGGAACGATTCAGTTCAACATCACCGATTCGGCAACCCTCAGAGATG
>SVSO01000020.1 GCA_015064195.1 Oscillospiraceae bacterium | reverse complement strand
AAGCCGTTTCCCGCAACGTGGAAACAGAGCTGAAGAAGATCGGTTTACGGCTCATTAACGTAAACGTCACCGACATCACCGACGAGTCCGGCTACATCGTGGCTCTCGGTAAGGAAGCCGCTGCAAAGGCCATCAACGACGCGAAGATCTCCGTCGCACAGGCTGACCGCGAGGGTGCCATCGGTTCCGCAAACGCAGAGCGCGACCAGCGTATCTCCGTTTCGCTGGCAAATTCCGAGGCGATCAAGGGTGAAAACGAGGCGAAGGTTCAGGTAGCCGAGTCCGAGGCACTCCGCCGTGAGCGCGAGGCTGAGGCTCTCAAGCGTGCGACCGCTGCCGAGAAGATTCAGGCGGCAAAGGCACTGGAAGAAGCATATGCAGCTCAGCAGGCAGCCGAGCAGGCACGTGCGTCTCTCGAACAGGCAACGCTGGAAGCGGACATCATCGTCAAGGCTGAGATCGAAAAGAAGCAGATGGAGCTGAAGGCTGAGGCCGAGGCTGAGCAGATCCGCCGCCGTGCAAAGGGTGAAGCGGATGCAACCCTCATGAGAATGCAGGCTGAGGCTGACGGTATGCGCGAAATGCTCAAGAAGCAGGCAGAAGGTTTCGCAGAGATCGTCAAGTCTGCGGGCGGCGAGTCGAACGACGCGATCCGCCTGATGATCGCCGACAAGCTGGAGGAGCTGACCAAGATCCAGGTCGAGGCCATCAAGAACCTCAAGATCGACAAGGTTACGGTCTGGGACGGCGGCAATTCCGGCGAAAACGGCAAGACTGCCACTGCGAACTTCCTGTCCGGCATGATGAAATCCATCCCGCCGATGAACGAAATGTTCGATATGGCCGGTATGAAGCTTCCGGATTATCTCGGTACGGAGAAATCCGACATCACCGAAACCACTGCGGAATAATTCCGGCTCGCGGGCAGATTTTATCTGCCCGCGCCATGCATTTTTTGTCATATGAAAGAGAAAAAAGCGAAAAAGCCAAGCTTCTGGCGGCAGCTGTCAAACGAATTCCGCCGCTCAAAGTCCACATTTATCCTGTTTATCGTTTTGCGGACGCTGGTGATTCTCGTCGGCATCCGACAGCTGTTCATCGGCAATTACGAGAACGTGTTTCTGTGCGTGCTGACGCTGGCACTGTTTCTCGTGCCGGCATTCATCGAGAAGACCTTCCGGGTGGTCGTGCCGTCGCTCCTTGAAAAAGTGGTGCTCATCTTCATCTTCGCGGCGGAGATCATGGGCGAGATCGGCGATTATTACGTCAACTATCCCCTGTGGGATACCATGCTGCATACCACCACCGGCTTCCTTGCGGCGGCGGTGGGACTGTCGCTCATCGATATCCTCAACCGGAGCGAGCGGTTCAAATTCTACCTGTCGCCGCTGTTTGTGGCGCTGGTATCCTTCTGTTTTTCCATGACCATCGGCGTTTTGTGGGAATTTCTCGAGTTCGGTGCGGATATGCTTCTGCAAACGGATATGCAGAAGGATACGGTGGTTACATCCATCTCATCAGTGCTGCTCAACCCGGCCATGACCAACACAGCGGTGAAGATCACCGGCATCACCGAGACAGCGGTGAACGGCGAGGTACTGGGCATTTCGGGGTATCTTGACATTGGGCTGTTTGATACGATGAAGGATATGTTCGTCAACTTCATCGGCGCGGTGGTGTTCTCGGTATTCGGATTCTTCTATGCCAAATACACGGGCACCAATAAAAGCGCTCCCATCGTGGACGGTCTGCGTCTGCGGCGGCGGGAAGAGGAGGATGAAACGAAAGGGTAAGCCTTGAGGCTTACCCTTTCGTTTTCAGATCGCTGATGAGCAGCTTGATGTGGGCGATCTCCGTATCGGAAAGCCCGCTCACATCCACGAGCTGTGTGCGCTCCAGCCCCAGTAAATAATCACAGGTGACATGAAAAAATCCCGCCAGCCGTACCAGCATATCGATGGATGGCTGGATGTTATCATTTTCCCAGTTGGACACGCACTGTTTGGACACCCCCAGCGCCTTTGCAAGCTCCACCTGACTCAGATGAAAAGACTGCCTCAGTGCTTTGATCGTTTCGTTGAGCATCATGGTATACCTCACATAGTCAAATATTCAAATACTATTTTATAACAAATACTTGACTTTTATCAAATACTATGGTATACTAATAGTGGACTTTCAAAACGAATCATGAGGTGGAACAATGGATATCAATTTACGGGAATATTTGAGAAGCGTATTAACGCTGGAAAAACACAGGTATACATACACGGTGACAATGCATAATATTATCAATAATATTCAGACAATTGAAAATAAATCTTCAACGCTGCAGCCGGAATATCCACGCCGTGTATACCCTCCGCATATGCCGGAACAACCGCCGAAAGCAAAGTATACACCAAAGCAGGTGATGACTGCCGGTATTGTCATTGCAATCATTTTTATTGTAGCAGTTATGGTGTTGGCATCAGCGTTGGGAGGTGATCTATCAACGATTGCTATGGCTGTTGTGGCGACTTGTCAGGTGTGGGGCGCGATTATTGTTGTCGCAGCAGTGATTGCATCGCAAAACAAGAAAAAAGAGTTAGCGTATCAGGAGTATCTTGCGCAAGTGGATACACTCAACAAACAGTATGCCGAAGCGCAGAATCGATATAATCAGGAATGTCGGGATGCTGAATATGAGTGTGAGGAGTATAAGCGTACTCTGTTGAAATTTGCAAACGAATTGAGAAAACAGTGGGATGAACTGCTGAAGGAGCGAAACGATCTGGATGCAGTGATCGAAAAAGCATATGCGCCGGGGATCGTTTTTAAAAAATATCGCTCACTGGTTCCCGTCGCCATGTTCTGTGAATATCTGGAATCAGGGCGTTGCAACGGCTTAGAGGGACATGAAGGTGCATATAATATTTATGAGTCGGAATTGCGCGCCAATCTGATCCTCGATAAGCTGGATTCTATTGCTGAAAAACTGGATCAGATCCAGAGCAACCAATTCATGTTATTTGAAGCCATAAGCGAATCCAATTCCATTGCTTCCCAGCTTTGCCGTGAAATCAGCAGCTGTTCGCAAGCCGTTGTTCAATCTTCGGGTAATATACAGGCTGTTCAGCGGGAGCAAAATCAATTGCTGGCATTCAATAATCGAGTTGCACAGGACATCCGAGATATTCAGTTTTATGATACATTTCTCAAATAACTTAAAAACGGTAAGCCATTCGGCTTACCGTTTTCCTATTCACTTCACCAAAATCTCCCGCACCGTCGTCGTGCCTGTCACGATCTGCGGCAGGGTATCCGTCACCATGCCTTCGTAGTCGAAGTGGAGATGGCCGGCGATGATGGCTTGGATGAGGGGCTCGGATTTGATGTAGTCCACCATGGCCAGTGTCGCTTCATCGGCGGTCTGCTGGCGGAGGCGGTATTCGCTGTAGTGCGCCATCAGCGGCAGGGGCGTTGCCGTGAGATAGGCCACCTTCGCACGGTCGCGCTCCATCATCACATCGTACAGCTTTTCTTCAAACAGCGGATTGTGCATGAGCAGGATGATGGGCAGACCCTTGGCGGCTTCGGCTTTCAGGCGGGGGAGAAACTCCCCGTCGAACAGATAATATCCGTCGTCAATGGCCACCAGATTCACGCCGCCCACAATGCGGGATGCGAACCGGATGTCATTCGCAAACGCCGCCTGCACCTTGGCAAGACTCTGATTGCGGTAATCCGCATCCTCGAAAGCTTCGCCCACATACTGGCTGAATTCGTGATTGCCCGCCGCGAAAAAAACGTCGTTTTCCGTGACGAATGCCTTTGCGCGGTCAAGATTCGCCTCGGACACAAAGTCCAGCAGATCGCCGGTGTGGATGATGAGATGCCCCGTCTCCTTCTGCATCTGCGAAGCGGCCTGCAGCATCTCCTCGGCTCTGCGGAAGCTGGGCGCACGGCGTTCGGCAAGCTCCCGTTTGCGCTCACAGTCACGCTCGTCCGCCAGCGCCAGATGGGTATCGCTGATGTGAAGAAGCGTCACCGGCGCGTCAAGGCCGATGGTAAGCTCGGTTTTTAAGGTATTCATAGGTAATCGCTCCTGTCCGGTAAGATTTCCCTGATATTGTAGCACAAAATCTGCGGTTTGTCAAGCCCTATTCGATGGCGTTGAATGCTTCGATTGCCTGACTGATCGTGTTTTCCACCTTGGGTGTCATAGAGGAAATGGTGCTCTGGAGATTGCGGTCGTTTCTATCAAATTTTCCGGCAAATACGCCATCACGGATGGCATTCGACCAAATGGTATCACCCAGATCGCAAATACGGTTCTCGTAGATGATATCCAGCATTTCAACGGATTTTTCATCGCGTGTGTACTTGTTCTTGAGTACGACATCGTAATACGCGGGTATAACGGTTTTTTGATATTCATAAGCCATCTGCTCCATGACAGCACCGGCAAGCTCCTTATCCACGCAGAGCTTGGGCGTGAAGTTGACGGCACCGCCCTCAAAACGGCTGTAGTAATCCGTCTGTGCTTTGTCCGCCTTGGGATATGGAATAATCGCGTAGTCGTAGTCCATATCGCGGTAGAATCTCATAAATGCAATACGGACAATGTTGTAGAGAGACTGACCGTTTATGAAGAGCGTGTTGTTGGCGTAATCCGGATACACTTTGGAGTTGAAGTAGACAGGATTGTCATACATCATGCTGAGGATACGGTCGTAGAGCACTGCGAAGGCCTCGTTGCCGGGGAGTGCAAATACCGGGAGGTCTTCATCATTCTTCTCAATGGAGCGGAGACCTGCCGCGATCCAGAAGTTGGGGAGAACCTGCTTGTTGTGCGAGGTGATGCCGTAGCGGTCCTGATCATCGTACTTGTTGTCACCGTTGAGATCCTGTGCGACAGTCAGCATATTGTTGTTCATCACATCGAGCGTCCAGGAGCCGTCGAGAACCATGTCGTAATGATTGCCGAGGCCGAAGTCGGTGATCATAGATTTATTGACCAGCAGCGCATTTACACACTCATAGCCGGTCAGATTGAAGTCACCGTAAGAGAAGTAAAGATTGCCGGCGATAGAGAGGTCGTGATTGACCGACTGTGCCCAGTATTCGCGGTCGAGGTCAACATAAGGCATATTCTGCAAAGGTTCGAGGTAGCCTTCCTGTGCCATGATGAGTGCATTGCGGTCTACCTGAAAGTAGATGTGGTAGGCATCGTCACCTGCGGCGAGTATCTTCTGCGCCTCGGAAAACGCGCCTGACCAGTCGCCTTCCCCACGGTATTCCGAAAGGGTGACATTCAGCCGCTCCTCAACTGCAATCTGTGCCGCGTAAATGGCATCATTGAGAACCTCACCGTTCTGGGATTCGGCGACGAGCTGATTGTTCCATGATCCGGAGTCAAAGTTAAAGATATTGACTGTTTTGCCGCCGAAATTGAGATCATCGGGAATATCCGGTGCGTTGGGATCGGCAGTCTCTGCTGCAACGGTCGTCGTGGTGTCACCGGAAACCGGTGCATCGCCGCCGCAGGATGTACCAATGCCGAAGGTCAGGCTGAGTGCCAGAATGGCTGTCAGAAAGCGGATGGTTGACTTGTTCATATGCATTCTCCTTTATAAATTTTCTTCTGCTATTGACATTATAGCGCAAAAATGGTATAATTGCAATGACAGTTTGCATTTCAATTATGACAATTTATGAAAGGAGACGCTATGGATTGGAACTATGAGCCGATGCGGGACAGCTACAGCATACCGGTGTGTTTTCCGGGAGCGGGAACGCCGAATCATTATTCCAAGCAGCATATGCATTACAATATCGAGCTTCTGATGCTTCTTTCGGGAAAATCCGTGGTGGGGCTGTACGACGGCGCGCGCAAATTCCGGGAAATAACCGTAAATGCGGGCGAATTCCTGATCATCAACAGCGGCGTGATTCACGATGTTCTGAAGGTGGACGCGATGCAGTGGCTCGCCTATCTGCCGCCGAACTGTCTGCCGCCATCCCTCAGCTTCGGCATCGGTCAGACACCGGGGGAGGCGATCCGCGACGAGGGCGGCATCATCACGGCCTTGGTCACGGAGCTGTACCGGATCTACCGGAAGATCCCCCATCTTGAAAATCTGCCCAACGGCTCTGCCCCAATGGAAATGCCGCGGGATAAAACGTATCTCCCGCGGCTGAATCTGCTTGCCGGTTCTATTATGGCCCTGTGCTATGACCGCATGGCCGAATCGCTGGTGGATGCACAATGCGCCTATGCGGATGTGAATATTATGAAATATATCTATTCCAACTACAACAATCCCGCGCTGAATACGGAGCAGCTCTGCCGGATGTTCGGTTATTCCCAGAGCGCATTGTCCAAGCTGTTCACCGCAAAAACGGGCGTGGGCGTCAAGCGATACATCGATACCCTGCGCATCCGAGAGGCAACGCGGCTGCTCCAGACCACCGATGACAGCGTGGAAGCTGTTTCGTCCGTGGTCGGCTATGACTGTGTGCGCACCTTTTTCCGCGTGTTCCGCGCACATACCGGTGAATCGCCGGGCGAATACCGCCTGAACCACCGGAACGATGGAACAGGCGGTGAATGACCGGCCAAAGCGTGTCCGGCGATGGATTCCATCCGATAAAATTCGCCGAAATCAGGCTGAATGATCACACATTTTCCTATTTCAGCTCCAGAATACCGTCAAGGAATCCGCACTCGCGGCCGATGATCTTCACCCATTCGCGCATAGTCTCATATGCTGTCCAGCCGGTGAAGGCGTGGTTGTAGGAAACCTTGCCGTCCTCCTCCCAACGGATGATCCACAGCTCGGGGGATTCCGGCTCGGCGATGCGCTGGATGAGGCTGGTGGAATTTTTCGTCTGCGAAACAATGCCCGATGCGATGGTGCGGGGCTGGCAGTCGCTTCCGTAGGCGGTGACGGTGTAGCTCACCTTGTGATCGGTCAGCGTATCGTTTGCGGCGTAGAGGGACATCTCGCCGCCGATCTCCACCCGCGATGCGGCGAGGAGAAATGCCTGCTGGGACTGGCGGATCCAGTGTGCGGGCAGCTTGTAATTGCCGTCGCAGTCGATGACCGAATAGTTGAACGCCATGGGCCACATATCGTAGAGCGACCACCAGATGATGCCGGTTTTCGACCACTTGACGATGCGGCTGTATTCGAGGACATCCTTGAAGATCTCCGCGCAGATGATGTTGATGGCGAGGGTATAATCCTTCCACTCAGCGAAGGTGAAGTCCCGTCCGTAGCGGCGCAGACAGTTATCCTTGCCGGTATTGCGCCATACAGTGAAATAGCCGTCGTTCTGATGCGCACCGTTGGAGCCGAGCCACGGGGAATCCCACAGACGCTCCATGCGTGCCTTTTCCCGCTCATAGATGGCGTCATTCGGCGCGATGGCGTTGAAATTGATGGGGCCGGTCTCGCCGATGAGCTTGGAGCGGCAGTTCCGCAGAGAATCGCCGAAGGTGAGGGAGTTGGGGTAGAGATGCATTTCCGTGGGATAGCGGCCGTCCTTGCCGCGCAGAGCGGCGTATTCGTCGGAATAAACGGGGGAGCTGTCCACATAATCCCGATAGGGATCGAAATGCAGCACCGCGTCGCGGAGAATGCGGCGGCTGATGACCGAATGGGAGGGCCGCTGATTGCTCATGGCCGAGCCCCATCCGCCGAGATTCTGGTCGTTCTCATTGTCACCGCACCAGATGGCCATGGATGCATGATTGCGCTGCTTTTTGATGATCTGCACTGCTTCCTTCGATACAAGGCGGCAGAATGCTTCATCCGTAGGCGGGATCTCGCAGGCGAACATGAAGTCCTGCCATACCATGATGCCGTGGCTGTCGCAGTAATCGAAGAATGCTTCGTCCTCGTAGATGCCGCCGCCCCAGATGCGCACCATGTTGCAGTTGAGGTTGGTCAGCTCAGCGAGGGCTTTGCCTTCCCGTGTGCGCACGTCGGCCTCGGATGCCATGGGAGACAGAGGCTTCCAGTTTGCGCCGCGGATGAAGACTTTTTCGTTGTTGACGAGGAATACGAATTCGCCGTTTCCGTCCGCATCCATGTCGTTGGTGTGGATGGTATTCAGCGTGCGCAGACCCACCTTTGTCTCATAAACAGCGGTCACTTCGCCGCCCTCCAGCATTTCGAGGCGCATGGTGTACAGCTGCGGCTCACCGTAGCCCGACGGCCACCAGAGCTTGAATTTGTCACGGCCGAGGGAGAGACGATGCAGGCCCTGAGTGAAATAGGAGTGATGGCTGGCCGTGTGAAGGATCTCCTCGCCGTCCAGCATGGAAACGCGGAGGGTGAGATCCCGCAGAGAGGGCGCATCCGTCAGATAGTTGTAGGAGATGCCCATGCTGATCGTGGACTCGCTCACAGCGTTGGTGTAAACATACACATCGGTGAAGCGCTTGGGCGGCAGATCCTCTACCGTGACAGAACGGACGATGCCGGAGGTGATGAGACGGGGCGCATTGTCCCAGCCCCACTGATGGCGGGCCTTGCGCACATAGGTCTGGGAATCGTAAAAGCCCATGCCGCCGTGGGGCATACCGAATTCGTCCCGGGAATGGGCGCGTGACCACAGATCCACACTGCGGATGACGACGGTCAGCTCGTTGCCGGCGGATCTACACTTGTCCGCGATGTCGAAGCGGTACTGCATATGCATATTTTCGCAGTCGCCCAGCTTTTCGCCGTTTAAGTAGATCTCGGCGATGGTGTCGATGCCGTCGAATACCAGCTCACGCTTCCAGCCCTCTGCAAGCTCGGGAAGATCGAAGGTGGTGGTGTAGGTCCAGTCGTCCACGGTGTCAAACTGCTCTGTGGCGTAAATGCTGTCTGCGGGGAGATAATCATCCACCAGCCCCAGCTTTTGAAGCACAGGCTCCACATTGCCGGGAACGGGAGCTTCGGCCTGATACTGCTTATTGTCGAAGGTAAAGCTGAATTTCCAGCTTCCATCGAGGGTGAGAACTTTCTTATCCATGCTGCATCCTCCTTGCAATCAAAGTCATGCTTTGCCGACCGATCCGAACAGCTCCATCTTACCAAGGATGGCCTGTCTGACCTGATCGACGATCTGTCTGCGGATGTCAAAATAGGGGCCGGAGAGGGCATTCGTCGCTTTTTCGGCGGCATTGCACAGGTCGGTGTAGATGTTGACCTTGGTGATGCCCCGTGCGATGGTGCCGCGGAAATCGTCATCGGTCAGACCGGAGCCGCCGTGAAGCACCAGCGGCGTATCGAGAGCCGCACGGATTGCGGACAGACGCTCCACGTCCAGCTTGGGCTTGGTTTTGTATGCACCGTGAGCCGTGCCGATGGCGATGGCCAGCGCATCCACACCGGTGGCTTTCACGAAATCCACCGCTTCTTCGGGGGTGGTGTAGTTGTCGCTGGTGCTTTCATCCGCGCCGATGGTACCCACGTGGCCGATCTCGCCTTCAACGGAGCATCCGAAGGAATGGGCGATCTTCACCATTTCGCGGGTGGCGGCGAGATTTTCCGCGGGATCGCCGGCAGAGCCGTCGAACATGATGCTGGAGAAGCCCAGACGGAGCGCATCCACGCATCTCTGATAGGTGAGGCCGTGGTCATAATGGACGGCCACCGGAACCGATGCGCGTTTGGCGGCGTTCACCATGGCCGGGGCAAGCAGCTCCATCTCCGCGGGTGTGCAAAGCACCTCAGCCGTGCCGATGATGATGGGGGATCTTGCTTCCTCTGCGGCTTCGATGGCCGCCTGAAGCATACTGGTGTCGAGCACATTGAAAAGTCCGACCGCGTAGTGTTCTGCCTGCGCTTTCGGCAGGATTTCGTTCATGGTAACTAACATGGTAATTCCTCTTTAAAAAATATGTCTGTTTTGTGATCAGTCTTCGATCTTTACTTTGCGTACCAGACGGGGATCAATGAAGGCATCTGTCTCGTCGGTGCTTCTGGTGGAAAATTCCGAGATGACTGCGCCATCCTCACCGGCTTGGAACCAGTGCCACGTTTCCGGATAGATGGTGTACTGCTCGCCGGGATTCAGGATGATCTCATGGAACACGTCCACGTCGGTTTTGGGCATTTTCGCACCGATCTTGTCCTTGTCGCCCTCGCCGGTGACGTACAGATAAACCTTACCATAGCGGCAGCGGAAGGTTTCTTCCTTGCCGGGCATACCGTTTGTGGGCACGTGCTTGTGCTGGGGGCAGGTCTGGCCGGGCAGGAGCACCATTTCCTTGGCGCAAACACGCTCGGTGTTGATGTAAGTCAGCAGCTGGAGCCCCACTTCGTTGACGATGCCGATCTCAAAATCGACCACCTCAATGTTCTTTTTTTCCGCATCGGTCAGAACAATGCCGGCCTTATCATACAGTTCCAGCGCGGCTCTTACTTGTCTTTCATAGATTTCACGTTTCATTATAATTCCTCCAAATTCAGTCTGCCGTATTTTCCGGTCAGCTGCAAAATTTCATTGCGGGAGCGCATACCGTCCACCGAGTTCGCCGCAAAAAGGTTGCAGGCGGCAGCGGCGGATGCGAATTCCAGGATCTGTTTGTCGGCGTAGTTGTTGTAAAGTCCGTAGAGGCAGCCTGCGCAGAATGCATCGCCGGCTCCAACGCTTCCCATGATCTCCTTCGCGGGGATCTTCAGCGACGGAACCTCGTCGAATTCGCCGGTCGCCACATCGAGGATGAAGGACATCTCCTTTGCGTGGACAATGATCTTATCCTTGACGCCTGCCACCGCCATTTTCTGCATGGCAAGGCGGACATTTTCCCGGTGGATTTTTCCATTGGCACGACGAGCGGGCAGCTTCCATGTGGCGGTCGCTTCGATCTCGTTCATGATGGCAAAGTTGCAGTAGCGGAGCGCGGGGATGATCTTTTGGTCGTAATCATCGGTGTTGGCGCTGACAACATCGATGGAGGTGCGGATGCCGCGGGATTGCGCATCGTGGAGAAAGCGGGCCATGACCGTTCCGTAAACCTTATCCGGCGCATCGAATTTGTCCAGCAGGAGAATGTAGCCGATGTGCAGAATCTCGCAGTCCAGCCTGTCAAGATTGATATCGGAGGGGGCGAATTCTGCATTTGCGCCTCTCTGATGGAAGAAGGTGCGCTCACCGGTGGGCATACTCATCACATCGGAGAAGCTGGTGCCCATGGAGGTGGAGTAGCTGATGCCGTCGGTGTTGATGCCGTGGGACTGGAGCTTGGAGATGATGTACCGTCCGTTTTCGTCCATGCCCACCTTGCCCAGCACATGGATGGGAACGCTGTGGTCGATGATGGCAAGATCGATGGGGGTATTGGCGGCGCATCCGCCAACCGCTTTGTCGATCTCGTGGATGTTGGCCAGTGTGCCGACTTTGGGATAATCATCGATGTTTTTGACGATGTCCACCAGCATATTGCCGGCGATGGTGATGCTCTTTTTCTCGCCGGTCATCAGATAATCGATGCTGACGCCGAACAGGGATGCGATGGTGGGAAACAGGGTGATGTCAGGGTATCCCTGACCGTTCTCCCACTTGCTGACCGCCTTGTCGCTGACATTGAGCTGTTCAGCGAGGGACAGCTGCGTCATGCCGCTCTTTTTTCGCAGCTTGGCAATGGTGCTGCCAATGGTGTAGGTATCCATAGAAATCCTCCGTTTACTTGATCTACTTTCATTTTATCATAATATTGTGACAAAGTAAACCTACGCTGAGAAGAAATATTTGGTGGAATGGCGGAATGAAACGAGCGAGACTCTACGGAAAGTAGAGTCTCGCTTGTCATTAAACAAATGCATCGCGCAGGATAGCCGCCATTTGGATGCGCTTGTCCTGATTGGGTGAGCCAAGAACGTGCTGGGCATAATACAGGGTCGCGTCCGCTTCCTTGTCGCAGACGAGGAACGCCGCAGCTGCACCGCCCCATCCAAAGTCGGAGACGCGGGTGCGGTCAACGGGGCAGCGCACGCCAAGTCCGTAGCCGTAGCCGTTGGCTTTGAGTCCGTAGGTCACAGCCTGCTCCTCCGTCAGCATATTGGTGGTCATGAGCCGCTGGGTCTCCGGGCGGAGAATCGCGTCGGTGCGATGGGCTTCGAGGAATCGGATGTAATCCTCCACCGAGGATACACAGCCCGCGCCGCCGCTGGCATAGTCCGCGCCCAGAATATAGCCGTTTTTTCGTCCGAAGTTTTCAAATTCCGCTGTCTGCGCATTGACCGGTACTGGGCGCAGAGGGTGTCGTAGTCCGACACAGGCAGACAGAAGGTGGAATCCTTCATGCCCAGCGGATCGAAGATGTTTTTCTTTACGTAATCGCCAAATTTCATGCCGGAGAGCACTTCCACCAGCGCCGCCAGCACATCGTGGCAGAGGCTGTATTCAAATCGCGCACCGGGATCGAAGGCGAGGGGATCTTTTGCCAGATATTTCATCATCTCGCGGGTGAGAGCCTTGCCGCCGGTTGCCGCGATGCCATCCTTCAGATTGGCCGAGCCGAGATTGTACGTGAAGCCGGCGGTCATGGTGAACAGCTGACGGATGGTGATGGCACCCTCGGCCGGGCGCACGGTATCGCCGTCGCGCACGGTCATATTGGCAAATTCCGGCAGATAATCGGACAGCTTGTCGTCGAGATCGAACAGCTTCTTTTCGTAAAGTGTCAGCGCGGCGGTAACGGTGATGGGCTTGGAGCAGGAGTAGATGAAATAACGCTCATTGCCGCAGATGGGCGTCTGCTTCTCATAATCCGAGAAGCCGTGCATCCGGCGGTAAACGGGCTTTCCGTGATGATACACAAGGCAGTCGAAGGACGGCACGCCGATTCCGGCAAAGCTGTCGAGGAGAGAATCGAGTTTTTCCAGCATGGTGAATACCTCCGTTTTTTATGATAACAAAACTGTAATGCACAGCGGGATCGTTCCGCAGGCAAGGATGTTGGAGATGAGTCCCAGTGCGGCACCGGGCTTGCAGTCTTCCCCCACAAGGCGGGGGAAAACGATAGTGTTGAGTCCGCAGGGCATGGCAGCCAGTGCGACCGCGACGGCCAGCACTTCGGTGCTGACGAAGGGACGCGCGGCAAGGCCGATGGCGAAGGGGAACACGATGAGCCGGAGCGCGGTGACAAGCCAGACACGCCAATCCTTCAGGATCTCCTTCGGCTTGTATTCCGAGATGACGATGCCGGCGAGGATCATGCTGACCGGTGCCATGCACGCACTGCTCTTATCCATGGCGGTGAGAACGAATTCGGGCAGCTTAATACCGGTGAGGCCGAGGATGATGCCAACAACCAGCGAAATAACTGTGGGATTGAGCAGGGTCTTCAGATTGAGCCCACCCTTGGTCAGCGCCGCATAGCCGTAGGTGTAGATATAGATGTGGAGCGGCAGGCAGAAGATCATGGCCGACAGCATCATTTCATCGCCCCAGAGCGCACCGATGAAGGGCCAGCCCATGTAGCCGATGTTGGGGATGATGAGGGAATAGCGGTAGACAGTCTGACGGTATTTTTCCTTTTCGATGAGCCGGACGATGATCTCGGTGACGATCATCAGGACAGCCAGCAGAATGATGGAGACGAGGATCAGGTCAAAGCGTTTGGTGATATAGGGAATGGTGAAGTTCTGATTGAAGGTTTTGATGACGTTGCAGGGCAGGAAAAGATAGACCAGCAGTGTTGATAAAATTTTGGAATGCTCGGATTTTACAAGCCCGGTTTTTGCCAGTGTATAACCGGCGATGGCGAAAATGAAGAGCAGGAGCACCTGCTCAAAGACAGTGATAAACATAGAAACCTCCCAAATGTGTATGTTAATATTATATCATAAACCGAAGAATCATTCAATTGCTAATATTCCCGAACGAAACAAAAGAATTTTGAAATTTTTATTGATTATTCAGACAAAACATGATATAATGATAGTATTATGTGAATCCGCGGAGGTTTTTATGAAGCTCAACTACAAACGGACACTGCTGGTGGGCTTTGCCTTCTTCGCCATCATGGCATTCTGGCAGGCTTACGACAGCATCGTCCCCAAAATCCTCACTGATAAATTCGGTTTATCACAGTTCTGGTCGGGCGCGATCATGGCACTGGACAACATCCTTGCCGTGGTGCTTCTGCCCCTGTTCGGCGCACTGTCGGACAAGCATAACGGCAGACTCGGCCGTCGCACTCCTTTCATCCTCGTCGGCACCATCGCCGCATCGGTGATTTTTATCGGACTTTCCATCGCCGACAATCTCCAGCGGAATGCATTGGCGGCTGCAGGGGCAATGGAGATGACCGATACCGAGGCGCGTCAGGCAGTCGCCGCATCCCTGACGGCGGAAAATCCCACCGCGCTCGTCATTTTCATGGCACTGCTGTTCCTCGTCCTGCTGGCAATGGCACTGTTCCGCTCACCGGCAGTGGCTCTCATGCCCGACGTGACGCCCCGCCCTCTCCGCTCCAAGGCCAACGCCATGATCAATCTCATGGGCACCTTCGGCGGCATTTTAGTGCTGGTGCTGGGCATTGCATTCGGCACGGGCAAGCCGGAGAATGCGCTGATGAGCTACACCGGATTTTTCGCTGTGACATCGGCGGTTATGCTGACGGCGCTGGTGATCTTCATGCTCACTGTCAAAGAAAAGCCGTGGGCGAAGGAGGCGGATGCCATCAACGACACGCTTGCCGATGAGCCGAAGACGGAGACGGTGAGCGAAAAGCGCGGCCTTACCAAGGAGGAACGGCGGTCGCTTTTCTTCATCCTCGCATCGGTGGTGCTCTGGTACATGGGCTACAACGCGGTGACGAGCAAATATTCCGTCTACGCCGGCGAAGTGCTCAAGCTGGACTTCAACATGACCCTCATCGTGGCACAGGGCGCGGCCATCCTCTCCTACATCCCCGTTGGCATCATCTCTCAGAAGCTGGGCCGCAAAAAGACCATCCTCGCGGGTGTCGTCATGCTGGGCATCGCCTTCACCTGCGCCGCCTTCATGCGGGAGGGAAGCAATGCGATCGTAATGAACATTCTCTTTGCGCTGGCGGGCATCGGCTGGGCGACCATCAATGTCAACAGCTATCCCATGGCCGTTGAGCTGGCAAGTGCCGGCGATGTGGGCAAATACACCGGCTACTACTACACAGCCAGCATGGCGGCGCAGATCATCACGCCCATGGTGAGCGGAATTTTCCTCACCTATGTGGGCATGGAGACCCTGTTCCCCTATGCGGCGATCTTCGTTGCGGGCGCATTCGTCACCATGCTGATGGTGCGTCACGGCGATGCAAAGCCCATCGAAAAGAAGAGCATTTTAGAGCATCTGGATGTGGAGGAATAGATGATAGTTCTGGTAATTTTTCTGGTGATCCTTGTCGCTTTGATCGCGGCATATTTCCTGTATTTCATCAAGCCTGCGTCGCGGATTCCCACGGATACCCGCCTGCTCTGCGATTATGCGCACCGGGGACTCCATTCCCGGGAAACGCCGGAGAATTCGCTGGCGGCATTTTCTGCGGCGTGCGAAGCGGGATACGGCATTGAGCTTGATATTCAGCTGTCCTCGGACGGCGCGGTGATGGTGTTCCACGACCCCACGCTCCTGCGCATGACGGGATACAATGTGAAGCTGTCGGAGCAGACGGCGGCGGTGCTGTTCGACCTCAGACTTTATGGCACGGCGGAGCATATTCCCCAGCTGTCGGAGGTGCTTTCGCTGGTGAACGGCCGCGTGCCGATCCTCGTGGAATTGAAGGGCGAGAGCATGGATACGGCGCTGTGTGACCGTGCGGCGGAGCTTCTGTCCCGCTATCATGGCCCGTACTGCATCGAATCCTTCAATCCGATGCTGCTCCACGCCATGAAAAAGCGTCTGCCGGATGCATACATCGGCCTTTTGTACACCAACGTCTGCAAGGCGAAGAAAAAGACCACGCTCCTCAACATCCTGCTCACGCTGATGGCATTCAACTTCCTCGCGAAGCCGGATTTCATCGCCTATGACAAGGCTGAGCGGCGCGCAATTCCCGTCCGCATTGCGGCGGAGCTGTATCATGCGGGGCGATTCGTGTGGACACTGCGTCCCGGCGATGCCCGCATGGAAGGCGAACACGCGATTTTTGAAGAATAAAAGCGGGAGCTGCACGTTTGTGCAGCTCCCCTCGGTTTATTTGAGGATGAGCTCGATAACGGGAACGATGAACGGCGGCTTGACGACAGGAAGGCGCAGAACCAGCAGATTGTCGCACTGCGTTTTTCCTTCGCTGAAATGCTCCACCTTTTCGGTGAACAGGATCTCACTGCCGTCGTGGAGGAACTGCGCGTACTCCACCTTGCCGGCAAAGCCCGGCAGCTCAAGGAACTGGAAGGGATAATCGAACAGATGCACATACAGGCGGGAACCGTCCTCGCTCTGGGTGAATTTGCAGCCGCCCGGACAAAGTGCCCGCAGCTCCGGCTCAGCCATGGTGCAGCCGTAGATGGAGCGGCTGTTGTATTTCATCCAGTCGGCGTAGGTCTTCAGCGCTGCCTCTGCGCGGTAATCCAGATATCCGCGGGAGGTGGGGCCCACGTTCATCAGCAGATTGCCGCCGATGGAAACGGTGTTGATGAGCATCTGAATGAGCATTTCCGGGGATTTCCATGTCTGCTCGTCCCGATGATAGCCCCATGAGCCGGAGAAGGTCTGGCAGGCTTCCCATGTGACCAGATTGCCCTCGGAATCCTTCACCCATTCGCTTGGCTGATACTGCTCGGGCGTCCAGAGATCCTGCTCGATCTGTGTGCGGTTGTCGATGATGATGTCGGGATTGATGGCGCGTGCGGTGGCGATCAGCTCCTCCGCCTCCCAGTCATCCTTGCCCTTGCCGATCTTCTGAGGATCATCGCCTGCATCCGGCGCGGAGGGATAGGAGAAATCGAACCAGAGAATGTCGATCTTGCCGTAATTGGTCAGCAGCTCCGTCACCTGATCGCGCATATATTTCGCGTATTTCTTCATGTCGCGGGTCTTGTTTTTCTCACGGGCATCTTCATCTCTGCGGCGGGGATGGTTGCGGTCGATGGGATATTCCGGATGATGCCAGTCGATGAGGGAATAGTAGAAGCCTACGCGAAGTCCCTCGGCGCGGAATGCGTCCACATATTCGCGCACCAGATCGCGGCCTGCGGGGGTGTTGGTGCATTTGTAGTCGGTGTATGCGCTGTCCCACATACAGAAGCCCTCGTGATGCTTGGTGGTCAGCACCGCATACTTCATGCCGGCCGCTTTCGCCTGACGCGCCCATTCCTTCGGATCGTAAAGATCGGGATTGAAATGTTTGAAGTAAAGGTCATATTTTTCCTCGGTGATGAATTCGCGGGTCTTGATCCACTCATGACGCGCGGGCATGGCGTAGAGTCCCCAGTGGATGAACATACCGAAACGGTCGTGGCGGAACCAGACGGTATCGCCGGGGGTTTTGCGCACTTTGTAGCTTGACATAAAAAATCCTCCCGAATTTTAAAAAAATCTCTTGCAATTCTTGCATTTTGGGTGTATCATATATATAGAAACAACCCTGTATTCATTATAATCCAGCCGTTTCGCCGATGCAAGTTAGATTTCGGCAAAAAATATGGAGATTTCGGTAAATTATGATCATCAACACAAATTACACCATGCTCGACAACATCAATGATATCCAGCTGAGACTGATCGAGTGCGGACACGCAAAATCCAAAGAAGAGTGGGTGGGCAATATCGTATCGCCGCCCTATACGCGGCTTTACTATATTGTCGCCGGTGATCCCTACATCATGCTGGGCGATACCCGTATCCCGCTGGAGGTGGGCTTCTGCTATCTCATCCCCACCGGCTTCTCCTTCCGCTACGCCTGCGAAACCTCCATGGAGCAGCTGTTTTTTCACGTAAATCTCACCGATTATAATGGCACCGATCTGTTCCGCAGCTGTAAGAATATCATGCAGTACAAGCTTGGCACGGAAAAGATTGCTGATCTGATCCGCTATTCCGAAAGCGAGAATCTGTACGACGGTCTCATGCTCCGGCAGGAGATTTATTCTACCATTCTGACCATGGTGGACAAATATCGGGTGAATCTGGAATCGGTGTGCTTTTCCCGATGCGTGCTGCTGGCCATCGAATACATCAAGACCCATCTGTCTCTCCAGCTTGGAATCGGTGAGCTGGCGGCCAGCGCGTTTGTATCCGAAAGCACGCTGGCGAAAAAATTCAAGAGCGAGGTGGGCATGACCATCGGCAGCTATATCGACGATGCCATCCTGTTTGAAGCGGAACAGCTGCTTTTGAAGAGTGACCTGACGATCCTGCAGATCAGCGAGCGATTTGGCTTCTGCGACCAATTCTACTTCTCTCGTCGATTCAAAATGAAATACGGCGAAACACCCCAGAAATACCGCAAGCTGCGGCTGATATAAAAAATCCGCAGAGCATACGCTCTGCGGAAAAAAGGGAGATTATGGAATTTATCTCTTCTTGGAAGCGGTGAATGCCACGCCTGCTGCTGCAGCTGCTGCAAGAGCGAGGAGAGCGGTCATATCAGCGGTAGAAGCGGATGCTTCCGGCTCGGGCTCGGGCAGAGGCAGGGGCTCGTCGGAAAGACCGGTCCATACCTTGATGTTGTCAACCTCAGCGTCGATGCTGTGGGAAGCCTTGAATGCCATTGCGTAAGCGTCGATGGTCTGCCAGAGACTCTCGTTCTGAAGCATTTCGGAAGCCTTGAGGTCGTTTACATAAACAACCGGACCGTTTTCGATGGAGGTTTCAACGCGGATGGTGATGGTCTTGTCAACGAGCTGGAGAGCATCACCATTGAAGGGAGTGCCGAACAGCTGGGTAAATACAGAGAGATCGTCCTTCTGACGGATGGGATCGGTGGTGCCGTTGTAGTGCGGCCACTGACCCTCACGGCGAGTCTGGTTGTAACCGTCGCCGCCGATACGCATATCAACGGTGTTGTAGTTGTTCATGCCGTCGTAGTTGCAGAGCAGGGATACGTAGCGGGTGGTGTTTGCAGCACCCTTGTAGGTTACTTCGTACTCGTAGGTGTAGTCCTGGTTGCAAACATTCTTGAGGTAGTCGGAGTCCATCATGAGAGCGTAGGAGTCCTTGGAGCCGTCCTTGTTGTTCTTGATGATGAGCTTGCCGTTCTCAACGGTGTAGCTTGCGGTGAAGGGGGAGAAGTCTTCAACCTTTTTCCAGCCGAGCTTTTCCAGTGCCTTGTCGCAGTCAGTCTCGGTAAAACCGTCAAAATCTTCAACGTAGATCAGGGTACCTTCTTCAAGCTTTGCAGCATTGACCTTGCCCTCCTGAACAACGCCTGCAGCTGCGGGAATAGCCATGCCAGCGAGGATAAGACCACAGAGAATGAGCTTCAGATTTTTCATTGCGATTTCTTCCTTTCAAGAAAAATTGTGCAGCATAAACAAAATATGCGTCACTTTTTTGCCGATCGGTATATTACCGATACCACAATTAGATTATATACTATTTCTGTTCACACTTCAATGTAAATATGTACAAAAAATATGGAGATTTGTCTATGCCTGTGATTTCAAACGGTTTCTGCAACGATATTGTCAACCACGTTTCACTGGAAATTCTGATCAGCGGTTATCAGCGTGCCGGCGTGGAATGGAATAAAGTCCGCTCCCTGTCCCCCCATTATTCCAAGCTGTATTTCATCATCGGCGGGGATGCATACATCAACTACAACGGTGTCACCCATCCGCTTCTCCCCGGGCGCGTGTATCTCATCCCCACCGATCTCATTTACAACAACGGCTGCGAGACGAATATTGATTTCCTGTATTTCAATATCCGCTTGATCAGCAAGAGCGGCTATGATTTTCTGGCCAATTATCCGGAGATGCTGGAAATGCCCTATCCCGTGGAAGCGACGCGGGAGCTGGTGAAGCTCTACCGTTCTACGGAGTTCGGCGATGCGCTGCTGGTCAAGGAGCGGCTCATGTCCACGGTGCTTCGGCTCATGGAGACCATGCCCGACGTGCATCTTACCAATCAGAAATATTCCCAGTGCGTCACGGATGCGCTGGAGTACATCCATGAAAATTTGTCCATCCAGCTGTCGGTGGATGAGCTTTGCCGGAGCGTCTATGCCGCCCGGAGCACGCTCAATAAAAAATTCGCCGAGGAGGTGGGACTTCCCATCGGCGAATATATTGACGGTGAGATCATGATGCGGTGCGAGCAGCTGTTGTCGGGCAGCGATCAGTCGGTGCGCCAGATCAGCGAACACTTCGGCTTCTGCGATCAGTTCTATTTCTCCCGCAAATTCAAGACGAAATTCGGCATCACGCCTCAGCAGTACCGCAAAATGCGCGGCTTATAAATCCAGCGTCTCGAAGCTTTTGACGGCTCGTTTGGCGGCGATCCATGTGAGGACTGCGAAAATGACGATCCCGGCGGCCAGCACGGGGAGCTTTGCCCCCATGTTCGCCGGATCGGGCGTATCCAGTACCGCTTTTGCGAAGGGAATGGCGTGGACAGCCGTTTCCGCGAGGAGCATATACACCGCCTGCGCCGCGGATGCCCCGATGAACGCGCGGCCCACATGGTCGGGCGCACGGTAATAGGCGGTGAAAAAAATAAGATTGAACAGCCCGTACAGCGCAAATGCCGAGCCGAAAAATGCTGTATTTGCTTCAATGCCCACCACATTCGGCGGGATGGGCAGGCAGCCTCGCAGGATGGCGAAGGGAACCGCCGCCGCCAGCTGTGCCATCTCCAGAATCACCGCCAGCAGAATGCGCGCATAAACCAGCTGACGCTTGGCGATGGGCAGGAGGAGCGTGTACTCGATGTCACGGTTTTCCCGGCCGGTTAGACAGATGAAAAACAGCCCCAGCGATGTATAGAAGCAGATGACATAAAACGGATAGTTGGGGATCATCAGCATAGCCGACAGAAAAAGAAACATGACGGCAGTGGGATGCATGGCAAGGCGGAATTCCTTGCGGATCAGTTCTTTCATCGGCTCTCCCTCTCCATTCTCAGCATGATATCCTCCAGCGATTCGCCGTCGGAGATGCGGTGTGTTCTGACAAAATCGTCCATGGGCGCATCACCAAAGATGCGGCCGCTCCGGATGTAAAGAATGCGGTCGGCAGTGCGCTCCAGATCCCGGATGATGTGGGTGGAGTAGAGAATGCCGATGCCGCGCTCCCGCAGACTGCGGAAGATCTCCAGAAGCTCATCCCGGGAAAAGGGATCAAGACCGCTGGTCGGCTCATCCAAAATGAGCAGCTCCGCGCCGTGGGACAATGCCAGCACCAGCGAATATTTCACCTTCATGCCTTCGGAAAGCTCCGAGGGCGTTTTGTTTTCATCCAGCGAAAATTCCGCCATCAGCCGGCGGTATGCATCCTCGTCCCAGCGCGTATAAAACCGACGTGTGGTGTCCGTGATGGTGCGCAGCTTCACCTTGGGATAGTACGCGATGCCGCCGGATGCGAAGCCGACGCGCTGTTTGACCTCGCTCTCCGATGCGCCGCCGAAAAAGGTGATCTCGCCGCCGTCGGGATGAACAAGGCCGGAGAGGGATTTGAGCGAGGTGGTCTTGCCCGCACCGTTGCGGCCGATGAAGCCCACGATCTCGCCGGCATGGATGTCAAAGGATACGCCGTCCAGCGTGAAGGCGGGATAGCGTTTGGTGAGCGCATTCACATGAAGCAGATTCATTCCTCGTCCTCCGTCGCTGAGAAGATGTCGTTGTGAAGCTCCTGCAGAGCGGAGCGGGGCGGAATGGCGATGCCGCGTGCGGTGTCGCCGAGCAGCAGAAGCGTGTCGCCCGGCTTGATGCCGAACAGCTCACGGGCCTGTTTCGGGATGACGATCTGTCCCTTCTCGCCCACTGTGACTGTCCACGCGAACTGATTCGGATTCATGGGATTCTGATGCATGGTGTGATTCCTCCAAAAAGTATGATTTGTTATACTTATTATACCACAAAATCCGCCGTTTGTCAAGATGCCTCTTGATTTTTTTCAAAAAATTCGCTATAATGGAAGAAAAGGAGGCGTATTATGCGGTATCTTGAAACAGTATGGGCAGTGTTTATCGAGCGGCCCAACCGATTTATTGCGCGGGTGATGCTGGATGGAGCGGAGGAGAGCGTCCATGTGAAAAATACCGGGCGGTGCAGGGAACTGCTCATTCCCGGACGGCGCGTGATCCTGAGCCGGTCGCAGAATCTGGCGCGAAAAACCAAATATGATCTCATCGCCGTGGAAACGCCGTCGCTGGGGCTGGTCAATCTGGATTCGCAGATCGTCAACGATGCGGCGGAGGAATGGCTGCGGGAAAAGCTGCCCGGCGCAGACATTCGGCGGGAGGTGAAACACGGCGCGTCCCGGTTCGATTTTTGCATCGGATCGGCGGAGCGGGTGACGTTTCTTGAGGTGAAGG
>SVSO01000327.1 GCA_015064195.1 Oscillospiraceae bacterium | reverse complement strand
CACCTCCAAGCCCATCGTATCGCAGGCCATCGACTGGATGATCGCCACGAGGGAGCGGCTGAAGAAGTTTGAAAAGAAAACCATGTCGACCGAGGAAAAGATGCAGGAGATCCGCATCGTCAACCGCGCAAAATGGATCCTGATCGACAGCCTGAAAATGACGGAATCAGACGCGCACCGATACATCGAAAAGCAGGCGATGGACCGCTGCATCTCCAAGCGTGAGATCGCCGAAGAGATCATCCATACGTATTCATAAGGATCCTGCACCTTCTTTCATAGGGTGTGCGCTTATTGAAAAAATTTCAAGATTTTTTGCGAGACGAACGGCGAGGATGATCTCGCATCGCAGTCATTCGCCTGCGATGCGAAACCGGAACAGGGTGACCTGTTCCGGTTTTTGTTGTGCACATCACATCTATCCCGCTTTATCCGAAATATTCGTTGATCGCGTCAATCTTCGCCTGCTCGGCGGGAATGAGCGATTCGATCGTGGAGGCAAGCCCGTCGGTGGAGCCATTGAGAAGCGCATTCATGATGAATCTGCCGAGGCTCTCACCACTGGAGGAGGAATTGAGATACGCCATATCCAGCGTCAGACCGTCGCCGATGATCTGCAGCATCTTCGGCATGTCATCGTTCTGCGCAAACTTGACCGACAGCGCCACATCGAAATACGCCGGGCGCACGATGTCATAGCCGGAGATGGACAGCGCCTCCACAACGAAATGTGCCATGTCCGTATCGGCGCAGGTGATCGGGATGCCGCAGTGCGGGTCAACGGTGCCGGTGATGTATTCCGCCTGATTTTCGTCATATTTTGGCAGCGGAAGCACCGTGTACTCGACGTCGCCCTTGCGGAATTCCTCTGTCGTCATCCGGTTCAATACATCGCAGTAGAACAGCGACTTGCCGTCGAGGAACATCTTGGGATCCGGCTCGTTGCCGGTCAGATAGCCGCCGGGCGAGGACAGCAGAACCTCTCCGATCTTTGCCGTGAGATCGATCAGCTTTTCACGGTCAAAATCCAGCGAAACGGTTCCGTTTTTTCCTTCCTTGTAGCAGTTGACATAGGTTGCCTGCATGCAGTATAGCTTTTTATTGGCCGCCCAGCCGTAAACATCCTCCGCGTCGCGCTCGCTGTTGCCGTTGGCATCCTGATAGAAATCCTTCACGATGCCCAGATACTGATCTATCGTCCATTTGCCGTCGTACACGGACTCGTAGGGCACATCGATCTTGTTTTCCTTGGCCAGCTTTGTATTCATGTACAGACAGCGGGCGGCAGACAGGCTCTTGTAGGACATGTAGGATGAGAACACATGCTGGCGGCCGTTGACCATCAGCTCCTCATTGGCGTAGGTCATCCACCACGCCTCATCAAAATGGTGATACTCATTCTCCCGCATATTGACAAAATAATCGTTCAGCGACAGCTGCCACATAATGCCGTCATGACCGCTGACCATCTCATAAGCATCATCGCCCGCAAGGATCGTGGTGTTGACATAGCTCTCTACTTCGCCGTTCGAGGTTCCGTAGATGATCGTTTCATATTTGAAGTTGTATTTTTCCTCGGTCTGGCTGACTGCCTTATATACCGCATCGTTGATGATGTCACCGATCTCCTCCTCTGCCCAGAAGAACGGCAGATTGGATTCATAAGTGGCAAAGCGGAAGGCCTTGCCGCCGAGATCACGCTCGGGCAGAATCGGCGCGGCGGCCGTGGTCACTGCGTCCGTGGTATCATCCGCCGCCGTCGTCTCCGCAGCCGGCGCATCGCCGCCGCAGGATGCAAGGCCAGCCAGCATGGCGATGAGCAGCAGATAGCTTACTTTTTTCATGGTAAATCCTCCATTATAACGTATCGTCTGTGACGATGCTTTCACTTTGGGTGCGTCCACGGAAGTCCTCATCTGCAAGGGTCGTGTATCGCTTGATGACCTCGATCTCCGCCGGATCATACGGGAAGCGTCCGCCCGGGCGGAAGAGATCGTGCTGCCACTTCGTGAAGTCGAAGCCCTTCACCGCCGCATAGCCGTTCTTCTCGTAATTCTGCCAGACTCCCTGCGCAGGCTCGTTTGTGCCGTATTTTCCCGCGACAAAGCCCCAGTTGTAGCAACCGATGCCTTCAAGGAAATAGAGCGGGAACAGATCCTGTACCCGCTGCCCGCCGCAGCGATGAAGCCATTCGGTATTGAGTGCGGGGCGGCCGAGCCTTCGCAGCTGATGGATGATGCGGATGTTGTCATCGTAGCTGGTGTAGCTGTGGAAGCTGATCACATCCGACTGCTCCAGCGCGAACTGCTCGATCTCCGTCGTCGCGCGGCAGTTTTTGAAGCCGCGCCAGACATCGGCGCAGAGCGGCTGGTCGGGATCGATCTCACGGCCGATCTCGAAGAATTTTGCAAGATGCGGCAGGCTTTTTGTGCCGCGGCCGTTGCCAGGCTCGTTCATGAGATTCCACACGCAGACGCGCTCGTCGCGGGCGTAGGTGGAGATCAGCTCGCGCACCATGTTGTAATAGCGGGGGGCTGCCTCCGAATCGTCGAGGATGTTGTAGCGGCAGTCGGTGCCGTGGGCGTACCATGTGCCAAATTCACGGCCGCCGTGGAAGCCGGGCTGCCAGAGCTGCTCGCCGAATACCGCCGGCTGGAAGGTGGGCGTGCGGACGGCACACTCGTTGGCAAGGCAGAGCATCGCCGAGATGCCGTGCTTCCATGCGGCGGCGAGGTAACGGTCGAGCCGCTCCATGAAGCCGTCGTGCTGACGATCCCACACCTCGAATTCGAGGATGAGCCGGACGGAGTTGTAGCCGATTTTCTCCATCAGCGCAAATTCTCGCTCGGCAGTAACCAGCTTCTCTTCGAATTTGTATTCCTGCCATTGGTCGATGCGGTTGACACAGTCGCTGCCCATAAAGTTGCAGCCGCGGATCCATGGGCGGCTTCTGTACCATTCCCATGCGC
>SVSO01000326.1 GCA_015064195.1 Oscillospiraceae bacterium | reverse complement strand
CAAACTGCGGTATTTTTTCCTGAGCATTGCACTCGACCGAGACGGGAAATCCGTCGATTCCCGCAAGTCCCGCCGAGTAAACGATTGACAGCATGTTCGATGTTCCTTCCTAAACAAATTTTCTCTTACTCTAATTTTAACACATCCGCAACAATTTTTCAATATGTAATTTGAAATTTTATCGGATAATATTAGTAAAATAAAGTTTTCACCATGAAAGGATATCATTCTCATGAAAAATCAGAAAAACGTAACCCTCCGCATCGGCGATGATCTGCTGGAAAAGCTCTATTATGTCGCAAAGAGTGAGGGTCGCTCGCTCAACAATCAGTTCCTGCTGATGGCACGCAACAGCGTGGCTTATTATGAAAAGACCAAGGGCAAGATCGACAGCGCCAAGCTCCGCGAGATCCGCGAGGAAATGGAAAAAGAGATTTCCGGGGACGAGCAGTAATCATGGAAATTCTCGATTTCGCCGCCGCATATCTGCCGCGGCTGCGCAGCCTTCCCGTACCCACGCCAACCGGCGTCACCGCAGACACCTACCGCGATATCATCGCCCACTGCCTGTGCGAATACGATAAATTCCACAACATCGCCTCCCTGCATGTGGAGACGGTGGCGGACAACATTCAGGCCTTCTCCCGCATCGTCAGCTCCATGGCGGTGCTGTTTGCGGCCGGAAGCATCGATCGCTACCGCGACCGCTATCCCTGCGGCTTATTCAGTGATAATGCAGCATTCCGCGCACTGTTCGTCACGATGATGACGGAGGCCTGCGAACAGTCCACCGGCAAATATTCGAAGCCGAACACCAACAGCTTCGCCGTCAAGGAGATCATGCTGGCTTATCACCTGACGCATCGTCTCGTGGGCGAAGAGATGGCATCCCGCTGGAAAGCGCAGCTTTCCACACTCCCCGGCGGTGCGCTCCCCATCGGCACCAGCACACATAACATCAACATCTACGCCGCAGCAGGTGAGCAGATCCGCATGCACTACGGCATCTGCGACGCGGCGGAATACATCGAGACATCCATGCAGAAGCAGATGTCGCACTTCAATCGTCAGGGCATGTATCTCGACAACTACGGCACCAATCACAACCCGACGCTGTACGACCTGACCACCCGTGTCCAGCTCAGCCTGCTCCCGCTGTTCGGCTACGAAGGTGCCCATCGCACCGAGGTGGACGAAATCCTCGAAAAGGGCGCATTTGTGACGCTGTTTGCCCAGTCTGCGCTGGGGCAGCTCGCCTATGCGGGCCGCTCCAACGGCTACCTGTTCAACGAAATGCTCATCTCCTCCGACTGCGAATATGCGGCGGCGATGTACAAAAAGAAGGGCGATCTCTTCCTCGCCGGCGTATTCAAGCGCGCGGCGCATCTCGCCATCGATTCGGTGCGGCGCTTCCTTGAGAGCGGCAAGCACATCCGCAATTTCTACAGCGATCACAAGATCGGCACCGATCCCTACGGCAACTACGACAAGTACATGGTAACCATGGCATCCTTCCTCGCCATCGGCTGTCTCTGGGAAACGGAATCGCAGAGCGACGATGTGCCCGAGCAGCTCTGCCCCTCGGAGATCGGCGGCTACGTCTGGGAGGAAAGCGAGGAGTTCAACAACATCATCGCCTCAAGCGGCAAAACCTCCGTCCAGATCCACACAAGAGCAAGCGAGGATTACGACAGCACCGGCTTCGCGCGCATTCACCGCGTGGGACTTCCCGCGGAAATGATCGCATCCATGCCCTGCTGCAGAAGTCCGCATTATCGCCTGCCCGACGGCTTCGAGCCGAAGAATGCCTCCATCTCCCCGATTCTCACGTTCACGGACGGCGAAACGGTAAAGCTCTGCGACTGCACGGAGCTTTACCACACGCTGAAGGTCGAGGAAGCAGCTGCGGGCAAGGTCGTATTCACGCTGGAATATTCCGGCGACGCGCTTCGCTGCGCCACCGTCCGCGAGCGCTATACCGTCTGCGACGACAGCGTGACCGTGGAAATGTCCTGCACCGGCGCGGTATCTCTCGCCTGCATGCTGCCCGTCATCACGCGCAACGGCGATATGCCCGGCAAGGCGAGCACCTCCGAGGCGACGCTGACCGATTCCGGCATGGACGTACGCTTCGGCGGATATGGCTGGCAGCTCAAAACGAGCGGTACCGTCCGCGATACCGGCGAGACTGCGGCAAACCGCATCGGCGAGTATAAGCTGTATGAGGTGGAAGGAAAGGACTGCGCAGTGACGCTGAAATTTGAATTCTGAATGGTTAAGGAGGAATTGAAGTGAATCGCCTGAAAAATTCACCGCTTATTGCCATAGCGATCGGTCTTGCGCTCGTCCTGATCGGCATGATCGGCATAAAAACCGAAGTAGACCTTCAGGTTGACGCACTTCGTTTTACGGAAAGCCATCCCGAGCAGGCAGTCAGCGAAGAGATCCGCATGACAGGAACCATCACAAGACAGCTGAACGGCAGAAAGGAATTCGAAGGAATCCTCACCATCGACAGGCAGCAGATCGAATGCTCGCTGGATCTTCGTCGTAAAACACCAATCTTCGCAGATTATCTCGGCTCACAACGAAGAATACTCGGCATGTTTCTCCTGGTCGACGGCAATTTCGACGGCGCGGCCATCAAGTTGGGCATCGCTTCCCCCGAATACATCATCTGGGGCATGACCGTGGAAGAGTTCCTCGCGCAGGAGATGAGATAGATTTCTACATACCCGTATATTCCACCGGAAATGGCAGGCACCCAAAAAGTGCCTGCCATAAGTATTATTTATCGACCTCAAACAAAAATTATTATAATTTTTACAACTTTTATTCAAAATACATCTTTACTTTTTGCCGGAAAAGTGGTATTATATTAGTGTGGTGTTTTTGTGCGCCGTTTTTTGCGGTGCCTGGGCGCCCATATCGTTATGTCAAAAATTTTTTATATATTTAGGAGGAAATCC
>SVSO01000325.1 GCA_015064195.1 Oscillospiraceae bacterium | reverse complement strand
GCGGATCTGATCCATGATATAAATGGAATCGCCGCCGTCGGAAAATACCGGCTCATACAGGCTCACCGGCTCAACGATGGCTTCCAGCGCCGCGCCGACATCCTCCTTTTTTGCGCCCATCCGTGCCGCAATGTCCGCGAGAGTCGGCTCTTCTCCCTTCTCCCGGGCCAGCTCCTCGCGGGTCTGAAGCGCACGGTACGCCAGATCCCGCACCGATCGGCTGACGCGGATGGTGTTGTTGTCCCGCAGATACCGCCGGATCTCGCCGATGATCATGGGCACGGCGTAGGTGGAAAATTTCACGTCCAGCGACAGATCGAAGTTGTCGATGGCTTTGATCAGCCCGATGCAGCCCACCTGAAAGAGATCGTCCAGATTCTCGCCGCGGCCGGTGAATCGCTGGACGATGGACAGCACCAGACGCAGATTGCCCGCCACAAGCTCATCTCTGGCGGCCATATCCCCCGCTTTTGTGCGGATGAGCAGTTCTTGCTTTTCCTCCGCGCTCAGATTTTTCAGCTTGGCAGTATTGACGCCGCAGATTTCCACCTTGCGGCTGTAGGCGTGTGACTTCATATTGTAACCTCCGGCAGATCGCCGTTTTCGTTTTTACAATATGAAGTATTGCCGCGCCCGGCGGATGGTTATGCAGACGGGCGGCTGGCAAATGCTGTCTTGGTTATTTTAAGAAATATTCCCGGGGCGTCATGCCGGTATGCTTGCGGAAAACGCGGGCGAAATAGCTGTAATCCTGAAATCCGCAGGCCTCGGCGATCTCACGAAGGGGCACGTCCTTATCGCGAAACCATGTCATGGCGTATTGGATCCGCCGTTCGCTCAGGTAATTCATGAACGTCATGCCGAAATTCTGCTTGAATCGGGTGCAGAAATAGCTTTTGTTGTAGCCAAGCTCCGCCGCCGCCAGCTCGGTGTTGATATTCTGCCGGAAGTTCAGGCCGATGTATCTGTGACAACGCTGGGTGAAATGCACGCTTCGCGCATGGCTCGTTCCGCCCTCGCTCAGCTTCACCTCGCCGATCAGAATGCCGAGAAGCGACACAAGCTGCATACTCAGCTGACATTCGGATGCACCGGGCGTTTGGACGGCGAGATCAAAGGCTTCGAGAATGCCGTTTGCCAGCCCGTTGATCTTTTCAGCCGCCGGATGCACCGCATCGAGCCTTGACGGGAAGCGAAGCTCACCTGAACACAGACGGCGGATGGTATCGCTGACCGCTGTTCCGCAGCATCCGGCGAAATAGCCGATGTCAAACGTGACGTGAATATAGTCCGTGATCTCATGCCTGATAATCGACGCATTGTGCAGCTCATACGGATTTGCGATCATGATGTCGCCGGGGGTGATAATGACCGGCTCGCCGTCAACTTCGCCGAAAAGCGTCCCGCGCAAAACGGTTATGATCTCGATCTCCTCGTGAGAATGGTCCTGGAAAGCCACAATCATCTGTGAAATCCGCCGCTCATTCTCCCTGATCCAGTACGGGTCCGGAATTTCCGGATCGTTGATGACGAACCGGTCACAGCTCACCGGCATACGGTCATATCGCGCCAGCTCGATATCAAACAGCATAGCATCGCCTCCTTTCGTGTTCATTATACCACAAAACACGGCTCTTGTCAAGAAAAAACAAATCCAGTCCTATATGACCAAAACATTGACAGTTGATATTTTTCAGGTTTTACGCTATAATATTAATACAGTCTAATGTTTTGGAGGTATAAAATGAAACGAAAATTATCCCTTATTCTGGCACTTCTTCTTCTCGCATCTGCGGCATCCTGCGGCGATGCGGCATCCACCGATACCGGCGATGACACGACCGCCGACACCACAACGTCCGCGCCGGAGACGGACTATGTGGACACGCTGGTGAATGACGCTTACAAGGGCAAGACCCTGCGCATTCTCGATGCCAATGACTATGTGAATATGCACATCAATATTCCCGGAGAGGAGCAGAACGGCGATATCACCAACGACGCACTCTATCAGCGCGACCGCATGATGGAGGAAAAGTTCGGCATCACGGTGAAGTATACGCAGGTTTCCGGCGCGAAGGCCGGCTGCGAACAGATGAATCAGGCGGTGCTTTCCGGCGATGACGCTTACGACTATGTCATCTCCTGTCTGCTGGGCGGCGCACTGGCAAACAGCGCAACCTCCGGCACGCTGGCAAATCTCGTCGATATTGAACAGCTGAGTCTCACCGAGCCGTGGTGGAGTGCGCATATGTACAATACGCTCCGTCTGAAAGACAAAATGTATTTCATCAGCGGCGATATCTCCACAACCACCTATCAGGCTTCTACGGTGATTTACGGAAACGCACGCCTTCTCGACGAGTATAAGATCGACAAAGAAGCTCTTCTCGATCAGGCACTCGCAGGAAAATGGACGGTTGATGCGTATCTGGCGATCCTCAAAGACAAGGATATCGACGTTGACAACGACGGCAAGCTCAGCTATCAGACTGACTTCATGGGCGTAACGAACGTAAGCAGTTTGCCGAATCATTCATTTCCGACCAACCGCCGCACGGTTGTGCTGAATAAGGACAAGACAAATCTTGAACTGAATTTCAGCGACGAAATGACCGTCAACCTGCTCGAAAAGATTTCCGCATATTGCGTTCCGTACACCAACAGCGAAGGAAATGACGGCCCGATCAATATGTTCAAAAACGGCCGGGCGATATTTGTTACGCATCAGACAGAAACGGCGATCAATAAGCTGCGCGATATGAAGGATGACTACATCATTCTTCCCCTGCCCAAGGCAGACGAATCTCAGGAAAGCTACGTCTCCGGCTTCTCCGGCTGGTGTGACTGCTATGTCGGCGTCCCGAAGACCGCTGACCTTGATTTCGTCGGCACGATGATGGAGGCGATGGCGTACATCGGCTACCGCGACATCCGTCCGAAGGCATACGAGCTTGTTTATGCGAACAAGGCAGCGCGTGAC
>SVSO01000324.1 GCA_015064195.1 Oscillospiraceae bacterium | reverse complement strand
GCGATGGACGGCGCGATGATGGGATAGTGGGTGCATCCGAGGATGACCGTATCCGCACCGGCTTCCCGGAAGCTGCCCAGATAATGCTCGGCGGCAAGGCGGGTGATCTCGTCATCCGGCGAGATGAAGCCGTTTTCCACCAGCGGCACGAACAGCGGGCAGGCCATGGAGAGCGTGCGGAGAGAGGGATCGATGGCATTCAGCGCGCCCTCGTATGCGTGGCTTGCGATGGTGGAGCGTGTGCCGGCGATGCCGATGATGCCGGATTTTGTCGCTTTTGCGGCGGCACGTGCGCCTGCATCGATGACGCCCACAATGGGCACATGGGGGAATTGCTCCCGCAGAATGTGAATCGCGTTGGAGCTGGCCGTTCCGCAGGCCACCATCACCGCATCCACACGGTGGGACATGAGAAAATTCATGTCCTGAATGGAATATTTGATGATGGTCTCCCGGGAGCGCGAACCGTAGGGTACGCGGCCGGTGTCGCCGAAATAGACGATATCCTCAGCGGGCAGCAGACGGCGCACCTCACGGAGTGCGCTCAGTCCGCCGAGTCCGCTGTCAAAAATACCGATCAAGGCTTATTCTTCCTTGCCCATGGCAATGGCGATCAGATGGTCGATGATCTGGGAATAGGTCATGCCGTCGTGCATGAGCAGCTTCGGATACATACTGATGGAGGTGAAGCCGGGGAGGGTGTTGATCTCATTGAAGATGATCTCCTCGCGCGCACCGTGGCGGCGTACGAAGAAGTCCACCCGGGACAGACCGACCACGCCGAGGACTGCGCAGATCTGCTGTGCATAGGTGCGGATCTGCTGAGCAGTTTCCGGCTTGATGGAGGCGGGGATCTTGTAGGATGCGGGGCTGTCGGCGCTGTACTTGGTGTCGTAATCGTAGAATTCACTGCCGGGAATGACCTGACCGCAGGTGGAAGCGATAAAACGCTTCTTGCCGATGACCGCGACTTCGATCTCCTTGCCGCTCACATATTCTTCAATGAGGATCTTGTTGTCCACAGCGGCGGCGGTTTCAATGGCGGCCTTCAGCGACTTGCGGTCGATGGCCTTGGATGCGCCCACAGATGAGCCGGCGTTGGCGGGCTTGACAAACAGGGGATAGGGCGAGATCTGCTCACAACGCTCGATGATGACCGTTTCGTTGGCCGCAAATGCCTCGGCGCGGATGAAAATGGAGCGTGCCTGGGGAATGTTGAGGTTTTTCAGAATGAGCTTGGTGACGCTCTTGTCCATGGCAACAGCGGAGGTAAGGCATCCGCATCCCACATAGGGAATGCCGCTGATGGCGAGGAGACCCTGAAGCGTGCCGTCTTCGGCATTTGCGCCGTGCATGACAGGGAATACAACATCGATATGGATGCGCTTGATCTGATCGCCGTCCATCACCAGCAGTGCGGAATCGGAAACGGAGGGAGAAATGGCCGCGCGGGGAAGGGATGCCCCGTCAGCGCACCAGCTGCCGTCCTTGATGGCCGCGATGTCGCCGGTGTAATAATACCAGTCGCCGGCTTTGGTGATGCCCACCATCTCCACATCGTACTTTTCGCGGTCGATGTTTTCGAGAATGGAATGCGCGGAGACGAGAGAAACCTCGTGCTCACCGGATTTTCCGCCGAACAGGCAGAGAAGCTTGATTTTTTCCATGATGAAAATCTCCTATATAAGTAATGTAATAATATTTTATTCGGTTTTGGAAAGAATGGTGCGGGAAATCTCGGCGACCCGGATGTTTCCGCCGAAATCGCGGTGAAGCGTGCAGGAAAGATTCGCTTCTATGCAGAGTTCAGCAATGCGTTCGGATTGATCATAGCCGAGCTCAAGGATCATCACCGCATCTTTTTTCATGCGCGGCGCGTAATCGAGGATAAACCGGCGGTAGAATTCCATGCCGTCAGCTCCGCCGTCCAGCGCGAGAAGCGGCTCGAACAGCACCTCGATGGAAAGTCCGCAGATGATGTCCGTATTAATATAAGGAGGATTGGATACGATCACATCGGCGGTTCTGATGAGAGGAAGCATGACATCTGCATCCATCACATCGGCTTCAAGAAAGCGCAGACGGTTGGATACATGATGCGTTCCGGCATTTTCGCGGGCGATAGCAAGAGCGGGTGGCGAAATATCCACGGCCACCGCAGATGCGCCGGGTTTTTCCAGAAGGGCGGAAATGGCGATGCAGCCGCTTCCGGTGCAAAGATCGCAGAGGATGCCGTCGTCGGGAAGATGGCGGAGGGCGTGATAAACTGCGTGCTCCGAGTCGGGCTGCGGGATCAGGCAGTCGGGCGTGACATGGAAGCGATGCCCGTAAAACCACGCTTCGCCGGTGATATATTGGAGCGGCTCACCGCATTTCCGGCGCCGCAGACCTTCCTCCGCAGAATCGGGGAGCGGCGCGTGACGGTTGAGCAGGCACCATTCGCGGGTCATACCGCTGAGCGCAACAGCCTCGCCTGCCGGATCGCCGGCACCGATCGCCGTCAGCTCCGCTAAAAGCTGGTGATAGGTCATAGTCTCATCCTTTCAATAGTATTATTATAGCAGATAATTCCGATAAAATAAATAGGTTTTCGTGAAATTCTTCAGAATTAACGGATTGTGTAGAAAATGTACACATTTTTCATATTATGTGAACGAATTGTAGACTTTAGTGACGAATCGAGGAAAATTTCCAAAAAGGAGTTGACAAACGTGAAGGGATGTGATATAATAATAAAGCTGTCAAGGAGAGCGCACAAAGCGCACCGGCGAGCGAAAAACTTTTTAAAAAACTTCTGCAAAACCTCTTGACAAACGATCCTGAGTATGATATAATATATAGGTCGCAAAGAGAGACAAGCTGATAAAAATCAGCAAGCAAATTTTTTCAAAAAACTTTTGCGAAACCACTTGACAAAGCCGCAAAGATGTGATATAATATAAAGGTCGCAACGAGAGCGGCAGCGATGGTCCTTGAAAATTGAACAACAAGAGATAAGGAAAGTACAAAGC
>SVSO01000019.1 GCA_015064195.1 Oscillospiraceae bacterium | reverse complement strand
CGATGAGATTCCACCAGATGATGCCGGTGCGCCGCCATTTGGTGATGCGGAAGCGCTCGATGAAATATTTTTTCGCCTCAGCCTGGGAGATCTGGCTTGCGCGGGCGAATTTGTCCAGTCCCATGGCCGCTTCATCCTCGCGGAAGGCGGGGAACAGGGTCTTGACCTGATTGCTCATCAGGCGGATGCGGTAAACATTGCCGTCACTGCCGTCCACCATGCGTGCCGCGGAATGCGCCGCCCAGTCCGGCTTCGGCAGGTCGCTGTCGGGCGCACTGCGCCAATGCCACAGCTGCTCGGGATGGATGTACCGCTTCAGCGATACGGGCGACGGACAGCCGTGATAGCCTGTCTCCGATGCGAAATGGCAGACGGAATGGCCGTAGAAGCGGCCCTTGAAGTAGTCGCGGGGGCCCCACAGATGCTCCTCGGAGGAAGATGCGCCGGTGGTGAATTTTTTCTCGTCATAATAGGGCGAGCTTGGCAGATAGGGGCGGGTGAAATCGTGGATCTCCAGCACATCCGGGATCACGCGGCGGGTGAGGCGATTGATGTTGGGATTGCGCATATTGCCCCAGTTCCAGCAGTAGCAGGCATCCACCTCGTTGTCGCCGGCCCACAGCACGATGGACGTGTGGCCTCTCAGACGAAGCACGATCTTCTCCACTTCCTTGTAGAAGCGCGCGCAGTATTCGTCATCCTGCGGATTGACGGCGCAGGCGTGTGCGAAATCCTGCCAGATCATGATGCCGTTTTCATCGCAGAAATCGTAGAAAATATCGTCCTCGTAAACATTGCCGCCCCAGCATCTGACGCAATTGCAGCCGATGTCGGTGAGCATGGGCAGAATTTCCGGCAGTCGCTCGGCATCGCGGGAGTGGAAGGCATCCACCGGCACCCAGTTCGTGCCCTGCCAGAAGATCTTTCTGCCGTTGATATAGAAGCAGAACTCGCCCTCACCTGCCTCATTGGTGGTGGAGGTGCGCTCCAGACGGACGGTGCGGATGCCCTGACGCATTTTGTATTCGTACACCGGCTCGTCCTTGTAATAGAGGGTGGCGGTGATGTTGTAGAGATTGGGATCGCCGTAGTTTCTCGGCCACCAGAACTTGGCATTGGACACGCCCGCGCCCATGCAGCCATAAGGATCCCACAGCATTCCGCCGGTGCGGAACTTGCTGTCGCCGCATTCGCCCTCGATGATCAGCTTGTAGTCGAAGGCTTCATCCTCGGCGAGGGTCACATTATAGACGAAGGCCAGATTTGCGGTGGCTTTTTCCACATCCATGCCCTTGACATAGCAGAAAATGTCATCGATGCGGTCAGCCTTTTTCTGCTCGATCCAGCACGGACGCCAGATACCGCCGGTCATGACGCGGGGGAGAATGTCCCAGCCGATCATGTGGGGGGCTTTGCGGATGGAAAGCAGCGATCCGCCGCCCGTGCTGGTGGGCGCCATGGGATAGCGTCTGGCAGCAATGCGGGCGGGTGTGATGTGGATGACAATCTCGTTTAAGCCCTTGTGGAGGTTGGCGTTTGCGAAATCGAAGGGGATGAGCATATTGTCCGCCTCGCCGATCAGCCGTCCGTTGACGAAGATCTCGGCGATGGTGTCGATACCGTCGAAATGCAGGATGGTGTTCTCATCCGGCTCATACTCCAGCTCCACCGTGCGGGTGTAGATGAGATGCAGGTATTCAAACTTGTAGTTGTCGATGAAATTCGTGCCGTAATAGGGGTCGTCGATCATGCCGGCGCGCTGGAAATCCAGCTCAAAATTGCCCGGCACCTTGGCATCCACCGAATTCCATCCGGCGGCGTTCACCTTGGCGATGGTGGAAATGTCCCGCCCTTCGGTCTTGAAGCGTTTGTTTTCCACATAGGTCAGCTTCCAGTCGCCGTCGAGGGAAATCCGTTGATTGTGCAGCATTTGATAATCCTCCTGTGATTTTTTTGCTACTGTTATTATATCGCATATTGCCCGATTTGTCCTGCCATTTTTTCGGAATATTGTTGCATTTTTACGGATTATTTTTTTGCCGCTCCAAAGATGCAAAAACTTGCCGGATTCTCTTGATTTGTCCGCCGGGTTGTGATATAATTAAAGGTAAATAAATCCTCGGAAGGACGGATAACATGAAAGTCGTACTGCAAAATCTGACAAAAAAATTCCCCAGCCGCAACAAAAAAAATCCGGCGGAGGTGGTGGCGGTGAACGATTTCACCTTTACCATTCCCGACGGCAAGCTGATCGGTCTGCTTGGCCCATCCGGATGCGGCAAATCCACCACCCTCTCCCTGATCTGCGGCCTGCAGAAGCCCACCTCCGGCCAGATCTTTTTCGGCGATGACGATGTGACAAAGCTCCCGCCGGAAAATCGGGGCGTCGGCATGGTGTTCCAGAATTACGCCCTCTATCCCCATCTCACCGTGCGCCAGAACATCACGTTCCCGCTGGAAAATCTGCGGGGCAAGGACAAAATGACCCGGGAGGCCATGAACGAAAAGGCACTGGAGATCGCAAAGCTGGTGCAGCTGGACGAGCTGATGGACAGAAAGCCGGGCGAGCTGTCCGGCGGTCAGCAGCAGCGCGTCGCCATTGCCCGCGCTCTTGTGAAGATGCCCCGGGTTCTGCTTCTCGATGAGCCGCTGTCCAATCTGGATGCGCGTCTGCGTCTCGCCACCCGCGAGGAGATCCGCCGCATTCAGAAAAGCACCGGCATCACCACCATTTTCGTCACCCACGATCAGGAGGAAGCCATGAGCATCTCCGACCAGATCGTGGTCATGAAGGACGGCGTGATCCAGCAGATCGGTGCGCCGCAGGAGGTCTACAACAATCCCATCAATCTGTTCGTCGCGAAATTCCTCGGCACACCGCCAATCAACGTGTTTGCGGGCCGTGTGGAAGGCGGAATGCTGTACATCGGCGCGGAGGCTGTGATGGCCGTGTCCGGTGCGCCGGACGGTGATGTCACCGTCGGCATCCGGCCCGAAGGCTTTGTGCCGGCGGATGACGGATCGCTCACGCTGAAGCTCTCCGGCATTGAGGTGATGGGACGGGACATTTCCATCGTTTCCACCCACGACTGCGCCGAAAATGACGACATCCGCGCCATCATCAGCGGTGACGATGCGGTGGATGGAGACGCAGAGACGGTGAAATTCAGGCTCAAGCCAAGCAAGGTGTATCTGTTCGACAATGCCACCGGCGCGCGGATTCTGTTTGAGGTGTGACATGAAAAGTAATCTCAAAGCGTGGCTCTATCTGCTGCCGGCCATGATCTTCCTCGGCGTGTTCATGGTCTATCCCCTCATCGACGTGCTCATCTATTCCTTCGAGGAGGGCTACAACTCCGCCTCCCAGACCTTCTTCGGCATCGGCGGCTACAATTATTCCTATGTGCTCCACGATCCCTATTTTCTGCAGGCGGTGAAGAATACCTTCATCCTCGTTATCATCACCGTGCCCCTGTCCACCGGCATCGCGCTTGCCATTTCTGTGGCACTCTCGTCCATCAAAAAGCTGCGCGATCTGTTCCAGACCGTGTATTTTCTCCCCTATGTCACAAATACGCTGGCGGTGGGACTGGTGTTCATGATCCTGTTTAAGCCCACGGCGTACACTGATGGTCTTGTCAACCTCATCATCAACTTTTTCGGCGGCTCTACGGTGGATTTCATCGAAGGCCCCTACTGGGCGAAGATGCTGGTGCTGTGTATTTACACCATCTGGGTGGTCATGCCCTTCAAGATCCTCATTCTGACCAGTGCGCTGGCGTCGGTCAATGAGAACTACTACAATGCCGCCAAGGTGGACGGCACACCGAAATGGCGCATCTTCACAAAAATCACCCTGCCCATGATCTCCCCCATGCTCTTTTATCTGGTCATCACCGGCTTCATCGGCGCATTCAAGGCGTACAGCGATGCGGTCGCGCTGTTCGGCACAAACCTGAACGCGGCGGAGATGAATACCATCGTGGGCTACATCTACGATATGCTCTACGGCGACGGCGGCGGTTATCCGTCCTACGCATCGGCGGCGGCCATCATCCTGTTCGCCATCGTGCTGACCATCACGGTCATCAATCTGCTGGTCAGCAAAAAGCACGTTCATTATTAAGGAGGTGAGCGCATGACAAATCAGGACTTCGACAAAATCGAAAAAAATGCCAAGCTCCGGGCAACCATCGGCAAGACGCTCATCTACATCCTGCTGGTTTTCTGGGGCATCATAGTGCTCTTTCCCTTTTACTGGATGGTCGTCACCTCCATCAAGAGCTATGCCTCCTATAATGCGGAATATGTGCCGCAGTTTATCCCCACATCGCCCACCTTCCAGAACTATGCGGATGCGTTCACTGCGGTTCCGCTGGCGGATTATTTCCTCAACACGCTGATCTTCACCGTGGCGACGACGGCCATCATGCTGGTGGTCATCATTCCCGCCGCATTCGCATTTGCCCGCCTCGATTTCAAGGGCAAAAATCTCGTGTTCACCCTCTTTCTTTCCCTGATGATGATCCCCAATGAGCTGGTTATCATCACAAATTTCGTCACCATCACAAATCTCGACCTGCGCAACACCTTCCTCGGTCTGATTCTCCCGTCGGTCACGTCGGTTTTCTACATCTATCTGCTGAAGGAGAATTTCGCGCAGATCCCCGATGAGCTGTATCTCGCCGCCAAGGTGGACGGCACATCCGACTTCAAGTATCTGTGGAAGGTCATGCTTCCCATCTGCCGCCCGACGGTCATCACCGTCACCATCCTGAAGGTCATCGAATGCTGGAACTCCTACGTCTGGCCGCGTCTCATCACCGACGATCCCGCCTATTTCCTCGTGTCCAACGGCATTCAGGAAATCCGCGAAAACGGCTTCGGACGGGAAAATATCCCCGCGATGATGGCGGCGGTGGTGGTCATCTCCGTGCCGCTGATCGTGCTGTTCTTAATCTTCCGCAAGAAGATCATGGAGGGCGTCGCAAGAGGAGGTACAAAGGGATGAAAAAGCTGCTGTCACTGTTCCTCGCGCTCCTGCTTCTTACGGCTCTCGCAGGCTGTCACGGCGCGAGAGGACTCGAACCCTTCGCCATTCCCGCCGAATTCGACATGACGCGGGACTATGAGATCACCTTCTGGGCGAAAAACGACACCAATCTGACGCAGGTGGAGATCTACAAGAAAGCCATCGCCGATTTTGAGGCGGTGTATCCCAACATCACCGTCAATCTGCGGCTGTACACCGACTACGGCAAGATCTACAACGATGTCATCACCAACATCGCCACCCAGACCACGCCCAATGTCTGCATCACCTATCCCGACCACATCGCCACCTATCTCACCGGCACCAACATCGTGATCCCGCTGGATGAGCTGATGGCGGATGAGCGGTGGGGACTCGGCGGCAGTGAGGTGAAGTTTGACGGGCCGACTGCAGATGAGATCGTGCCGAAATTCCTCGGGGAATGCGCATTCGGCGGCTCCACCTACGCTCTGCCCTTCATGCGCTCCACGGAGGCCTGCTATGTGAACAAAACCTATGTGGAGGCGCTGGGCTATACCCTGCCCGAGGTGCTGACGTGGGATTTCGTCTTTGAAGTTTCCGCCGCCGCTTCTTCCGCCAAGGATGCGGACGGCACTTACCGCATCAACGGTCAGAAGGTGCTGCTGCCCTTCATCTACAAATCCACGGACAATATGATGATCCAGATGCTGGCCCAGCTGGATGCCGGCTATTCCACCGATGGGGGCGACATCCTCATTTTCAACGATGAAACGAAGGAGCTGCTCAAAACCATCGCCGGATATGTGGGCAAGGATGCCTTTGACACCTTCAAGATCAACGGCTATCCGGCAAACTACTTAAACGCCGGACAGTGCATCTTCGCCATCGACTCCACAGCGGGTGCGACGTGGATGGGCAGTGATGCGCCCCTCTGCGACATTGCCGAGGATGCCATCGTGCAGTTTGAGACGGAGGTCATGATGATCCCCCAGTTTGACCCCAAGCATCCGGAGATGATCTCCCAAGGCCCGTCCGTCTGCGTGTTCAACAAGGAAGATCCGCAGGAGGTCATGGCATCGTGGCTGTTCACCCAGTTTCTGCTGACCAACAGCGTACAGCTGGCCTACTCCGGCACAGAGGGCTATGCACCGGTGACGACCAAGGCGCTGGAATCGGCGGAATACAAGGATTATCTCGCAAAGATCGGCACGGACGGCGATCTCCACTACAACATCAAGATCCTCGCCACGAGACTTCTGCTTGACAACGTGGAGAACACCTTTGTCACGCCGGTATTCAACGGCTCGGCATCCCTGCGCAATGCGGCGGGACAGATGATCGAGAACACCACCAAGGCGGTGATGCGCGGTCAGACGGTGGACGATGCATTCTACGACACGCTGTACAGCGACATGATCTCCCTCTATCGGCTGGATCAGATCGATACAGGCAGCGGATCGACCGCCGGAAAAGCGGAGCTTGGCCCGCTTCCGACCACGGCTGTGGTGCTGATCGGCGCACTTATCTGTGCATGGGTACTGATTCTGACATATGTTGGGCTGAGTTTTCGTAAAAAATTAAGAAAATAGTCTCAGGATATTGACATTTTGGAAATAATTTAGTATAATATAAGATGTACAGATTTTTGTACAAAATTTAGGTGTTTACACCGATTACAAACAAGGAGAGTTTGAAAAATGAAGAGAATTCTTGCAGTTGCCATGGCTCTCGTGCTCGCACTTGCACTCGTTGCTTGCGGCGGAAGCAAGGGACCTGACACCACCAAGGGCGAGGGCGTTATGACCTACGCTGAGTACGATGCAGCTGAGCTTCAGGCTGAAGTAGTCGTTGAGACTTACGTTCAGGGTAAGCAGAGCTGGTGGGACAACAAGGGTACATTCTACACGCAGGATGGCGAAGGCGGCTATTTCATCTATGAAATGCCCTGCACCGAAGAAGAGTACAACAAGCTCGTTCCCGGCACGAAGATCCGCGTAAAGGGCTTCAAGGCTGAGTTCAATGGAGAAATTGAGATCGCAGACGTTGAGTCCTTTGAAATCCTCGAGGGCACTTGGGTTGCTGATGCTATGGACGCTACCGCACTCCTCGGCACTGACGATCTGATCAAGCATCAGAACAAGCTGTGCGCATTCAAGGGCCTGACCGTTGAAGCAGTTGAGTACAAGAACGGCGAGCCCGGCGATGACATCTATGTCACCCTCGGTCTGAACGGCGCTTCCTACAGCTTCTGCGTTGAAGTTTACCTCACCGGCACTGAGAGCGATGTTTACAAGACTGTCGGCGCACTGGCAGTTGGCGACACCGTTGATGTTGAAGCTTTCCTGTACTGGTATCAGGGCGCTAACCCCCACATCACCAAGATCACCAAGAAATAATCGCAACATAGCTGAGCTGCTGCATGACCGTGCGGCAGCTCATTTTTATCACGCGGAGGTCTATATGGACAAATCGATCCTGCTTGCCAGTCTCACCCATACGCATTCCGAAAAAGCGCCGGCATTTCTGTCGGCGGATACGCTGGCATCCGTGCGCGATTTTCACCGTAGTTTGCCCGGATATTCGCCCACACCGCTGGCAAAGCTGCCGGAAACCGCCGCTCTGCTGGGACTTGGCGGCATTTATGTGAAGGATGAATCCCACCGCTTCGGGCTGAATGCGTTCAAAGCGCTTGGCGGAAGCTATGCCATCGGAAGTCTGCTGGCACAAAAGCTGGGGCGGCCCATGGATTTTTCATCCCTCACCACGCCGGATGCGCGGGAATTTGCCAAAACGCTCACTTTTATCACCGCCACCGACGGCAATCACGGCCGCGGTGTTGCATGGACTGCCGCAGAATTCGGTGCGCGGGCGGTGGTATATATGCCCCACGGGACTGCAAAAGAGCGGCTTGACAACATCCGTGCGCTGGGTGCGGATGCCATCATCACGGACAAAAATTATGACGACACCGTGCGGATGGCGCGGGCGGATGCGGATGCAAACGGATGGATTCTGGTGCAGGATACCACCCTCGACGGCTACGAGGACATCCCCGCCCGCATCATGCAGGGCTACGGAACCATAGGCCTTGAAGCATATGAACAGCTGCCTGATACGCCCACGCACATTTTTCTGCAGGCGGGCGTCGGTGCGATGGCGGGAGCGATGACCGGGCTGTTCGCTTCCATTTACGGCGAAAACCGACCGAAGATCGTCATCGTTGAGCCGCATCGCGCCAACTGCATCTACCGCACCGCCGCGGCAAATGACGGAAAGCTGCATTTTGTGGGCGGTTCGCTTGACACCATCATGGCGGGTCTCGCCTGCGGTGAACCGTGCAGTCTGGCGTGGGATGTGCTGTCCCGCCACGCCGATCATTTCCTCTCCTGCCCCGATCATGCGGCGGCCAAGGGAATGCGGATGCTTGGCAATCCGTGGGGCGGGGATGACCGGGTGATCTCCGGCGAAAGCGGTGCGGCCGCCTTCGGATGCGCGGCGGAGATCATGACAAATCCCGCAAATGCGCCGATCCGGGACGCGCTGGAGCTGGACGCATCCTCCCGCCTGCTCTTTTTCAGCACCGAGGGCGCAACCGACCGTGCCAACTACCGCGCCATCGTCTGGGACGGATGCTTCTCTGACCGGGAATAAAAGAAAGCCTGATTTTTCAATCAGGCTTTCTTATTATTCAGAATCCACAGGGATAATATAGCTGTCCGGCGACCATTTTTCCGGGATCCACCAGGTAAGGCTGGTGCGGATGCCGAAGGAATCCACCGTCTCCACCCGGATTTTTCCGCCGTACCGAAGTTCAGCCGCCAGTGCAGGCAGTTCCTCCGGCGAAGCTTCAAATTCCGCCATCAGATTCTCGTCCAGCGCCAGCCGCATGGCATCCCGCAGACTGGGCTGCCAGTAATAGATCGCTTCCTCCACGGCATTTCCATCCCCCCGCGCTTCCACAGAGATGGCAGTCAGCTGACCCTCGTCGTCTGTTTCCGCCGTCAACGCCGTGCCGTACCGGCTGAGGGCGAGAAGGCAGATGAGCGCGAGAACGCCAAGCGATGCGCCTTCCACATACCATTTCTTCGCTTCACCCACGCCCAGCATGACGATGAATACCGCCGCCAGCAGAGTGGATGCGAGGATGATGACGAAATTCTGCGGTATGCTCCGATAAACCGCCGCAAATGCCGCCGCTGTGATGCCGATCAGCACCGCCGTGTAGGTGCAGATGATGGTTTTTGCCCGAACTGCACCTTTTTTGCGCGCATAGCGAATGACGCCGATGAGCGGCAGTCCGAACACCAGCAACGCCATGGCCGGAATGAGGCCGCCGCGATTGCAGATGAGATTCAGTCCCACCGTTGCCGCGGCCAGTACCAGCGGCCACGACATGGCGTAGATCATGCTGCTTTTCTGCGCATTTTGGTTCATGCGCAGAAAATCCTTGTTGTACCGCTTATTCGGCGTATGATGGGACAGGCCGAAGTTCGCCAGAAACAGGAAGATCACAAGCAGGATCGCCTGCCAGCCGAAGGGAAACCGATGCATGAACCAGAGCGTCAGATAAAATGCGCCGCCCCAGAGGAAGCTGCACGGGTCAAGCCGGCCGGTGTAGGAATCCTCCTTGCGCCAGACGACGGCGCAGACGGTGAGTGCCGCCGTGCCTGCCGCTGCCAGAATCAGGCTCGGCACGCCGAAGATCACATCCATCAGCCGGTCATTTATGTTGGTGAATTGAATCTCCACCGTCAGCGGCTCGGAGAGGATGAGAAACAGCAGGATCAGAAGGATATTGACAAGATACATCCGGTTGGCGGATTTCACCAGCTTTCCGGTGCATCGCACAGACAGCACCGAACAGCCTGCCGACACCATCATCACAAGCAGCATGGTGCCGATGAGACCGGAACAATCGGTCAGGATGAGAAACAGGCTCATCATCGCCGTCAGATAGAGATAGCGCATCCACAGGCTCACATAGGGGCTGGCTGTGCCGAGGACGACGAAAATGCGCACCAGCGTCAGCACAACAACCGCGATAATGACCGCGAAATGCACCGATTCCATGAAGAACAGCACATTCTGTACCCGCGACAGGAAAAATGCGGGGAGGCTTGTCAGATTCGGCAGGAGCACGCCGGTGATGACCTCCGCGCCCACGTGGATCATCAGCTGTGCGGTGACGAGCCATCCGAACAGCACGCCCAGATCCTCGCTGACCTCACGCTCCGCCACCGCCGCCGAATGGACGGTGCGCAGATAGAGAATGCCGCAGATGATCACGGAGGAGATAAGGCCGGGGATGGTGAAATGTCCGATGAGGCCTGCAAAGATGAACACGACGCATCCCAGAAACGCGGCGAGATTTTTTTCTTTGGATTTCATTTCGCCGCCCTCCTACAGAATAAAGATCAGGGAATGCACGAAAAACAGCACCAGATAGACGATGCCGCTCCGGATAAGGCTCTGATAGGGCATCACCCAGTGGACAAGTCCCAGTCCCGCCGTCAGCACGCCGCCGATGACCGTGCAGATGATGGCCGACAGCGTATGCGGGCCGGTGATGGCCGATTCCCGCAGAAATACCAGCATCAGGATCGCGCTCAGGGCGAACATGACACACAGCAGGAGAAATTCCTTTGCAATGCGCGTCCGCATCCGGTCGATCTCATCGAGATTTTCCGCGCGCTTGGCATTCAGTGCCATCGCGCCGGGGAACAGATAATATTTGCGCGCTTTTTCGTAATCCTTCGCCGCCATGTAAGCGTCGCCCAGCAGTCCGGCGGCCTCGCAGTCGCCCTGTTTTGCCGCCTGATAGAGACATTTCATGGCGGATTTTTCATTTTTCTCCACGCCAAGCCCCGCGCCGTACATCATGCCCATGAGCCGGGCGGCTCTCGGCACCTTGGCACGGTAGAGCTGTGCCGTGAATTCCGTCTGCGCTTCATCCGGTGCATCGCCGTCCCGGAGCAGGCGTTCGATCTCGTCAAGCTCCTCCTCATAGACAGCGGGCGGGATGAACAGCTCGGATTTTCCGCCGCTCTCCGATTCCGGCGGCAGATTCTCGTGGTCGAATACGGTCAGCGGCAGTCCGAGGCCATAGGCCAGCGTCTGCACCGCGCGAAGTGCCGCTTCTGCCTGCAGTCCGTCCCGCGTCACGCCCGTCACCACATGGCTGAGATCCAGCGAGCAGTAATTCGTGCGCAGACGCTCCTCCATGGACTGCCAGACATCGCTTTGCAGAACGAACAGAATGCAGCGCCGCTCCGATTCGGGAATGCCCGCCGCCGCCATCCGCTCTGCAAATGTGGCGGGATCGGAGATGAGCACCCAGCCATTGCCTGCCATCAGCTCCCGCATTTTCAGGGCGAAGGGCGGATATGCTGTCCTCCGCTTGCCGGCAAGGAGGCGCGGCAGATCTTTGATTTGTGTAAGTTCCATGTCGAGTCTCCTATCCGTCTACTTCCAGCTCTTTGAGCGAGGTCAGCACCCGCATCCACCGCTCCGGCTCCACCGCGCAGTCGTGTCGGATGCGCCCTTCCCCATCGGCGGTAAACTGATGGAGAAACAGCGATCGCACGGTCACGGGAAGTGCCGCCCAGCGCTCACGGGGCAGATCGTTGACCTGCGCCGGACTTAAGCTGTTGTAGTCGTTCTGTTCGGAAAAAATAAAGTTTGCGTACCGGTGATACTGGGTGAAATAATACCGGTGATTTTCCGCATCGGTGTCGCGCATGGGATCGTACACCGTGCCGAACCGCTCCAGCTCGGAGCCTTCATAGGGCAGGCGGCCGATCATCAGGCAAAACAGCAGTGCGCTCGCCGAATAGGAATCGTCCGAGCGGGAAAGATAGGCGGTCTGACCGTAGATCCGTCCCAGCCACGGCGGAAGAAAATCGATGGCCAGCCGCGCCGAATCCAGTTCGTTCGGGATAGCATGGGGATCGAAGGTGCGCACTCTGCCGGTGAAGCGGAGGGCGGTTTCCCCCGTATCCGGGCGATAAAGGATCGTCTCCGGATTGAAATCGTGATAGGCCCAGCCCTGTGCATCCAGTGCGGTCAGCAGCCGGGCAAGTCCGATGCAGACGGTCAGGGTATTGCCCTGCCGCCAATCGGGGATCACGCTGGTTTTCGGCTGATAGAGCAGCTCACGGATGGGACGAAATCCGGGAAAGGCCTGCTTTTCCGGGAACAGCCAGCCCACCGCAGTCTTGCGGGTGATATCCGCATACTCCACCGCATCCACCGGCCATTCGATGCCCGGCGTGCAGACGGGATGGAGGATCACGCGGGTGAAGAATTCGCTCCACGCATTGGACGCTGCATCCTCCGACAGCCGGTCATAGCGCACAGAGCTGTCAAACGTCCGCTCAAATGGCATCAGGCGGAAGGTTTCCCCCGTCTCGCAGTGGCGGGCGGTGAATCTGCCGTTCTCCATCTGCAGATGATACCGTCCGCGGCCGGCGATAAGACTGTACGCGCGCACAATGTCAGCCATTACCGGTCATCCTCGTCTGCGTCATCCTTCTTTTTGCCCAGACGCTCCTTCAGATTGGAGGCAAAGAGCAGCACGGGATTGGACTGCCGGCGTTCCTGCTTACGGGCAAGTGCCGCCGCTTTTTTCTCCGCTTTATCCATCTCCTTGATGAGCGATGTCAGCTCGTTCACCGTCGCCTGAAGCGCGGGATTCGGCATGGTCAGAACCGCCGCACCCAGCCGCGACTGGAATGCCGTCAGCTTTTCCGATGTCCACGCGGGATCATTTGTCACCGCCGTGCGCATTTTCTGCGCATCGTAAACCATGGCGATGTGATTGTCCACCATAAAATCGGCGAGATTTTTCTTTTTCAGCTCCGCAATGCGCATCCACAGTGCGGACAGCTCGCAGTCACTGCCGTGCTTCACCATCTGGGACGCGATGATTTCGACAAGCGCATCGCCGTCTGCTTTGGCATCGGGCATGAGCAGGATCTGCGCATCCAGCTCGTTGTCGAGATAATCCAGCACCGCCGGATACTGCTTCTCGCGGATCATGTCCATGACGCGGCACATTCCTGCGGAAACGGGATACCGCTTGGCATGATTCTCGTAAAAATGCTTGTATTCCGCCATCTTTTCCTCGCGGAAGGAATGGAGGAACAGCGAATCGTAGTGATCACACAGGCGCTGGAAGATGGCTTCACAGGTCTCCGCATCGCCGTTTGCACCAAGATGCTCCATGCATTCCACAAAGGCTTTGCCCGCCTTGTCAAAATTATGCTCACCAGAAAGCTCGGTCATTGCCGTCTTTTCCGCCATTCCGACAAGCGTTCCGGTCAGCTTTTCACTGCCGTATGCCGCCGATTCATCGTACATGGCGCAGATGGCGGCGTAGGTGGTATTGCCGGATTCCGCCAGCTTTGCGGCGCGGCGGTCAAAATATTCGGTGAGCAGAGCCTTTCCGGACTCCATGGCCATCAGCGCATCCCGCAGCGGCTTCTGCGTCTCTGCTTCGATGGGCAGGCTTGCGAGATAGGCACAGCCCGCATCCGTATCCATGCCGGCGATGGCATGACAGCGATAATCAAACGCCGTTTCGCGGAATGCATCCGTCACAGCCCGGGAAACGCGGTCGTTCAGTGCCTGCTCGGTGGAGGCATCGAGGGTCAGCCCCTCCGCCATCACACGGGAAAGCAGCTCAGTCAGGTGGCGTTCATAGCGTTCGGTGCTTCTTACGGACAGGGTGAGCCAGTCGTGGAACAGTCCGGCGGCACTGCGGGTGGTTCCCTGTGCCATTTCCCAGATGAGGGACTGCTTTAAGAGCTTGTCATACTGCCGGTCACCCATCTCATCGCTCCAATATTCCATTTTTTCATGAAGCTCCGCCGTCTGCGCCTCGTCCATGCCATCAGCCGCCGCCGTGATGAACGGGAACTTGGCGAACCGGTTGATGAGATTCTGGTTCACCACGTTGTTCTCGCCGGTGATAGGGTCGATGAAGTGGAACTGATCGCGCACCGCTTCCCGCTGGCACAGCACAAACATGGCGCGGCCGGGAACGGTGTCCGGATAGGTGGACGCGCTGATGCGGGTGCGCAGGGAGTAGGGGATGGCGGACAGGATGAGGTAAAGCAGCTTGATGGCCGTGGATTCGCGGCCGTCGGTGACGATGTAGAGAGAATTGGAGGATTTATTGGCATCCAGCACCGCATATGCCGCCCAGAGTAGCGTTTTGTATTTTTCCGAATCCATCTGCAGCTCGGCGAGGATGGCGTCCCGGGTCATGGGCGCGGATCGGACAAGCTCCGTGGGGATAACGGCAGTTTTCTCCGCGGTATCACCGAAATTCTCCCGGGTCACGGTGAGAATGCGATTGGGATCCTTGAGCAGCTCGTAGCCTTCGGGGAAGCAGAAGCAATGGGTGAACAGATTGGCGCGGCCAAGGCTGTCGTTCATGGCGTAGCGGGTGCGCGAAAGGATCACATTGTCGCCCGACGCATAGAGATCCAGCGCCCAGAAGGGCTGGCCGTCAACGTCGAGGATCATTTTATTGGTGGGTTCATGCTGTTTTGCCGCCTGCTCGAAGAATTCGCCGGTGGATTTCGGCATATCGGGGGACAGATTGAACATCTGCCAGCCGCCGATGACGCTGGTGTCACCGCAGCGGGAACAGCATCCCTGATAGAATCTGAATTCTGCCATAATCTTTGTCTCCTTTCGGCACTACTGCGCGGAATCGGCGGGGATCGTGAAGCATCGCTGTTCGTAATCGTAGACCTGCTTTTCCGATTCGTTCAGCGGACGCTTGGGATATTTTTTCGTCAGCTTCTGGAAGAAGCTTGCATTTTCGTAATCCGTGATCATTTCGGGGAATTCCCGGCGGAAGGGCAGGCGGATCTTCACATCCGAGCGGATGTAGCCGAATTTGAAGAACATCCACAGAAGCGGCTCAGCGATGCGGCGCGGGAAGGTCGGGCCGACAGGAACGCTTCGCTCCAGACCGTCGATGTCCCGCTTTTCCACCGAACAGCCGATGGAGGAGAACGCGAACAGGTTGTGGTTGGGGAAATTCATCTTGAGCGCGTTGAGCAGGGGCAGACCGTCCGCATTCTGAATGAGATTCTTCAGCGGCATGACGATGTGGTTGTACTGGGTGGCATTGAAACGCATCCCATCCTCCACGGTGATGTCGGAATGGATGATGTCGTTGGGATGGGTCTCCGGCAGGGAGAACATATCGCTTTTCGGCACGCAGACTGCCATGGGGATGGTCACGGCGCTGTTCCAGATGTGGTGGATGGCATCGATGACCTGTGTGGGCGGCGCATCCACCTGACCAGTCATGCCGATAAGTCCCAGCTGTCGGGGATCGACCAGGAAAATGATGCCGTGGGAATTGCGCACGAACCGTCCGAACCGCTGCATACCTTCCGGCGTGATGCAGTCCTCGCCTGCGATGTCGAACAGCACGATGGTGTTGGTCACATTGCCCTTTTTCTCATCCTTGTACATGAGATCGTAGAACATGGGCTGAGACAGGCGGCCGGACATATTGGACGGCGCGAGGGGATGGCCCTGAATGACCGGGTTATCGTTGACGAAATCGCTCTCCGCGTGGCTGAGCGGGAAGGCCGCCATGCCCGCGTAGGAAGCGTATTTCTGCATATATTTGAGCATCTGCGAGATGTAGATGGTCTTGCCCGAGCCGGACACGCCGATAACCGAGATGAATTTCACCTCATGCTGGCCGTAGCTCTGGGGGAGCGGATTGTGGCAATGGGGGCAGACACGGCGCTTCGTCTCATGGCCGAACCGGTCGATGACCGCCGTGACCATGCCGGATTTCCGGTCGCGGATGAGCACATCCCGGCTTCCGTCCGGTGCGCGTAAAGAATGCTCCGGCGCATTCAGCGGATCGATGACCGGCAGCTCATAGGATGCACAGCGATAGACGCGCCGATCGAAATCCGTATATTTTTCGCTGGTCGCACCGTAGACGGACCAGAACTGCTGATATCGGCTGCTCTGACCCGTTTCAAAGGGCTGACGCTCCGCCATCTGTGCCAGCAGTGCCTCCTTTTCAGGAGAATTGTCCATGTGCTCAATTTCGTCCAGCGGAAGACCGAGATCGTTCAGCTCGCCCTCACCGAAGCAGGTCTCCATGCGGAAATGAACCTGATGATCCTCGAATTCTTCAAAACAGTAGGGACAGGTGATTTTCATTTTGACATCCTTCCTGAGTTATTGTTTGTTGATGATGACTGCGGCAGTATCGGCGGAAAAGGTCGGCTCCATGGGATCGGCGGAGCGGATGTAGAAGGGATACTGCATCATTTCGGCAGAGACGGGATATTTCATCGTGCCGCCGTTCAGCTGATAATAAATGGTGCCGTCGGTGTAATATTCGTTGGGCGTGATGCGCACCTCCCAGAAGGGCGTCGGCTCCTTCGTTTTGCGGAACAGCGAGCGTTTTTCCTTCATAAAGCGGGTGATGGTGTAGGTGATCTCCATGATAACGGTGAAGGTCACGGTGATGTTGCTGCCGGGTGCGGGGCGATAGATCACGCAATTGCCGCCCTGTGCCATCATGCCGAACACGCCGTATTTTGCCGGTGTGGGCGGCAGTGTCAGGGAGACACAGCTTCCCGTTCCCACCGTCAGCGGCACGCATTTGACGGACATTTCGCAGCCCTCCAGGGGGATGAACCGATTCTCATACAGCCGCTCGCCCATGGAAAACAGCGCATTTGTCACCTGCTCGGAGCATAGCTCCAGCTCTCTTGTGCTGTCATAGCGCAGGAGGAGCAGATGGGTGCAGCCGTTCTGATCGATACGGGCGGTGCAGTTTTCCTTCGTCCGGCTCAGACTGTTGAACACAGCGCAGTGCTCTGCGCTCAGCTTATCGAAAATGATTGACATATCGTTCTTCCTTATTTATATGATGGCTGTCCGCCCGATATTCAGATCAGGTTGACCGCGTAGAGATGGACGCTTTTGATGACATTTTTGTCGCCGGTGTTGAGGAACGTACAGCCGCCCACGTGAGATTCGATGAAATCGCAGAAGCTCCGGTCGCTCTGATCGTAGAGGATCGCCGAGAAGATCTTCGTGTGATTGAGCGTTCCGTGGAGGCGCAGGCGATCCAGCACCGTATCGATCATGGTGTGCTTCATATAGTCCAGCAGAGACACCTCATCGTAGCCGAGGCGCACCTTCATCTCATCCACCAGCGTGAGCCGATAAACGGAATCGGATGCGAACAGGTGGGCACCGCATCGGCGGAGCGCGGCGAGAATTTCGGGGACGCCAAACGTGCCGTTCTGCATGGACGTGCATTCGGCGAGCAGACGCTGACCGTCGCCGCTTCCCAGCTGGACATCGATCTTCTGCTCATAATATTCGCTGATCTCGTTTTCGATGTAGGTATTGTTGAAGTCGGAAATGACAGCGGAAATGCTGCGCATCCGCTCATCCACGCTCATGAGGTATGCGCGCAGGGGATCGTGTTTTCCGGAGCGATAATCGGAAAGGATCTCGTTTATGATGTCCGCATGGAGGCGTTTTGGCAGATAGGTGCTGACGACCTCGCCCATTCCGGGAAGCTCTGCGCGGGTGTAGGTGAACAGATCGGCGGTTGAAATGTCCGACGCGGTGGAATCAAAGCCGAGCTGCTGACAGAAATACGCCGCCAGCCGGCTTTCAAATCCCGCCTTGAGCCGATGCAGCTCGCCGCTCTCCACGAACCGGTTCCAGAACTGGGTGTACAGCAGCTCCAGTGCGCCGAAGGTATGCTTCTGCACCTCATCCGCCCGAAGCGCGGACAGATTGAGTCCCATCGCCGCCGCACGGCGGGGCATGGCATCCAGCTCCTCCGGCCGGAACAGATTGTCCGGCATGGTCTCGGTGATGTAATCCTCTAACAGGGAAAATTTTCCGCTGCCCAGATTCAGCCGTTCCCGCAGCTGTGCAGCATCCAGTACGCGATGCTGCAGCTTCGCCTTCTCCAGCCATCCCGCCAGCTCATGCACCGCCGCCTGACAGATCTGCCGGTTGGGGCGTTCCATGCGCTGATAGGACGCGGTGAGGATCTCCGACCGCTCCGGCTTCACCGAGCCGATGGGGAAAAAGCGGGTAAGATTGCAGGCTTCGCTCTCATTTGCCAGCACAAGAAGATTGCCCGCCAGCTCATAATTCTCGCGAACCTGCTCGGGTGAGGTCATCATGAGGCCGTTGGAGAGCTTGTTTGAGAGGAGGATCAGCGGTACGCGGAGGGGATTCTCCTCCCGGTACAGCTCGGTCAGCCATCTGCGGATCTCTGCCGCCGTCCGGCTGTTCATGCCGATCTCATTCAGCAGAACGATGGTCATACAGTCGGGATTGGCGCAGAGGATTTCCACCTTTCGCCGCAGCTCCGCCATTTTCCCGAAGGCGGCGATAAAGCTGTCCAGATCGGGATAATCCTGGGTCGCAAGCAGGGTACACAGCTGGAGCTTTTTCAGATTCGCGAAATTTTCCGCGCTGTTGAACATACGGCTCATATCCTCACACAGCGCGTCGTCGGACATGGCCGGCGCATCCGGTGCATCCGCCCGCGTGATGGCATCGCGCTCCATCAGATACTGACAGATGATGCCCGCGCGGTTTTTGAAATAGAACTGCATGGCGTGCATGACATGGGGATAGGCGGAATGCGCCCATCTGCCGCCGTAAAATATCGCCATGGGGCGATAGGGCCGATTGTTGGCGGCGGCGGCGATGCTGATGCGGTTTTCCAGCTCATTCTGCAAGGTCTGCAGAAGCTCTTTGATGGTTTCCAAGGCCGGTTCTCCTTCTTATGAATTGCGTATTCGCCGCTCCCATATGGGGGCAGCGAATACGCGGTTTCGGTATGGCTTATCAGGACAGGAAATAGGTTGCGCTGGTGTCCGCCAGAAGCTGACGGAACTGGTAGACGAACTTCTGGATCTCCATTCGCTCGTCGGAATCGGCAATGCGGCTTTCCAGAAGGCCGCCCACTGCACGCAGATAGTTGTCGTTGAAGATGCGGGACAGCTGTTCACAGCTTGCCTTCATCTGCTCATCCGCCAGTGCAAGACGCTCGTTTGCCAGATTGCCGGCATAGGTGCGCTTTGCTTCATCCAGTGCGGCGAAGGTCTTGTATGCCTGATAGATGGGGCATACTGCGCCGTAGGGAGTCATGGCCGGCTCGCTCAGGGTGATCACGGTGGGCACGCCGAATTCGTTCTTGTACTCGTAGGTGATCTTCGGATGCTTGTAGTCGAACACACCGGTCATCATGGCATTGTTGAAGTCCGCCTTGAGATTGAAGCCGATGCTGATGCTCTTGACTGCCTCATCCAGTGCCGCGATCATGGCAGGCACGGATTCCCGGACTGCGATCTCCTTCGCGAGATTGGCGCTGAGTGCGGCGGAATTCACCACATGGTCGCGGCGTACTGCCTCCTCGTGACCCATGGCGCCGTCATTGACCAGCAGAGTGAAGCGTTCGGGGGCAATGGATGCCATCTTCGCTTCAAATGCCGCCTTTGCGGAATTGATGGTATTCACGTCGCCGGTTGCAATGGCCGCTTTCGCCGCATCCAGATCCGCGGTGATGTCCGGCCAGAATGCCGCACGCCAATCAGCGGTGCCGGGGGCATTGATGATGATGCCAAGCTCGATGGCGCGGTCATATGCGGCGGAACGCTGTTTCATGATCTCCGTGGGATAGGACTGGGTGCTGTAGGGGAGCAGGTCGCTGAGTGTGCGCCAGTCGCGGGGATCGGCGTCCGTGCCTTCGTAGAGGTGACGGCCGACGGAAACGGCGTTGTCATACTCATTCTTGTAGTTGGCGATGCCAGCGTAGCCGAACATGGGCATACCGCAGCTGCACAGTACCAGCGATACGCGGTCGCTGATGTCACAGCTGTTGATCTGATAATGCTTATGAGTAGCCGTGCCCACCAGATTGGTCATGGCATTCTGGATGACCGCAGCAGAGTTGGGCACCCATGCATAGCCCACCGGCTGAACCACAGAGGAGGAGATGAGGGAGCCCATCCAGAACATGGGATCCGCCATGCTGCTCAGCGGCTCGAGGATCTCATTCTGCACACGCTGGGTGAGGATCGTGGGATCGTTTGTCTGGAATTTGATCTCCAGATAATCGGTGAGGGTCTTGTTGGTATAGCCGCTGAACCGCGCCAGCAGATATTCGGACACCTTCTTTGCGATCTTTCTCTCATCGCCGTTGATCCAGCACTCAAAGTCGCGGAACAGCTCGTCGTTGAAGCTGCTCATTTCGCCGGCCAGATCCATGCCTTCGATGGTCGCCGCAATGGAATCGCGCACGTCCTCCAGCTTGATGAGCTGCTGAACGAAGGGATCGGTGATGGCGCCGTTTTCCACGGAATCGAGGTAACGCTTGTTCTCGTTGAAGGTGTCGATGAGGTTTTCCACCACGCCGGAATAGACGTAGAAGTGGGTGTACAGCTCCTTCAGCTGATCGATGATCTTGACAGTGACCTTTCTCGCTTCTTCAATGATGGTGATGTCGGTGGCATCGCGGAAATAACGCACCAGCGCACCCACATAATTGGCGAAATTGGTCTTGCGGTTGAACATATTGCTGTCCGCCAGCGCACGCTTTGCACCGTACACTGCCTTATAGCGAAGCTCCATATCCGAGCGGAGATGATCCAGCTTCACATCATACTCGCGGATCGTGCCCTGAAGCATATTGATCAGGTTCTTATTGCCCGCGCCGTTGAGCACCAGTGCCGCATAGATCGGGCCGGTGGCGGAATCGACAACGATGGATTTCAGCTTGTTGTAAACTGCGCAGACCTTGGAGGTTTCGCCCTGATCGCCGTTCAGCATCTTCACCGACCAGTCGTTGGTCATGGCCGCACCGTTCTCGCGCACCTTGCCAAGCAGCTTTTCGCGGCCCTTGCGAAGCGGTGCCAGCAGCTCGGCGGGGGCGGTGTTGTCTTCCTCCTCCACCTCGGCGGTGATGGCGATATGCTTGTAATCGTTGGGGTTGAACAGCTCGGGGCTCATGCCGATCTGCTGGCTTCCCTGCTTCAGCGCGGCAAGGATGAGATCGCCGGTGAGTCCCAGCTCCTTGGCGATGGCTTCCGTCTCCAGATCGTCGGGCTGACGGGTCTTGAGGTAGGACATCCGCTCAAAGAGTGCGCTGCCGAGGTACGTGGTGATCTCGCGGATCGGCACGACGGCCTTTGCCGCACCCAGCAGACAGTAGTGATAGTTCGCGCCGCTGGGCTTCTGGATCTTCGCCACATTTGCAAAATAGTTGCCGATGTGGGAGTTGATGTCGAAGGAAGCGTTGTTCTTGACGAGGAACATCATGGCGTAATCGGACACCACATTCATGGCGTAATCAAAGGCACTGCTGCCGTCGATGTGAACGCCCTTGATGGTATTGGCGGAGATGAGATGCGCGATCTTCACCGGCGAATCCTTGACGTGATCCAGCGAGAAGCCGCGATAGGTCTGATTCCACTCGCCGTGATTCTCGGCAAAGCTCATGCAGTAGTCCAGCTCCTTCATGGCGGAGAAGCCGTTTTCCATGATGTAGCGGCGCGTCGGATCGGGCAGATTGGGGCGGCTCAGGTTCACGTCGGGCAGGAAGAAATAGCCGAGGAGAGCCGCTTTTCCAAGCACGGTCTTGCGCTCCAGTGCATGGCGGACAAGGTAGCACACATCAAGGAAGGTGCCGGATCCGGTTCCGCCGCCGATACCGGTGAAAATGTGGACGACGATGCTGTAGCCGCCGGTCAGATTGGCGGTGGCGGCATCGATCATCTGCTCCACGCGCTGAACGAACAGGTCGGATTTCTGAAGCAGCAGCAGACGGCCGATCTGACGGACGCCGCCCGCACCTGCGGTAGTGCTGAAAATGGACAGGCCCTGCTTGCCCTTTTCGGGATCCAACGTCTGCAGCCATTTGCATTCGGGGGAGTTTGCGATGCGGGCGCTGTTGGAGATAAGGCCGTTGATGTCATCGCAGGAAATGGGGAAAAATTCGTCGTTGGGGTCCAGCTGTCCGTTGATGTCGCCGTCATTGTTCAGCGAGGTGGCATCGGAATCCACCGCGAGGAACTTGATGTGGGAATATTTCGGCACAATGGTGTTGTCATTGTCCGGTCTGACGTGGGAATAGATCTGGCTCTTGAAGTTGCGCAGGCAGGCAATGCCCGTGCCGCCGAGACCGATGGCAATGGTGGCGCAGTTGGCCTGCTCATCCATCTGATTCTCGCTGATGATGCCGCCGCCGGTGCTCAGTAACAAACGCTTGTAATTCATGTTATTCTACCCTTTCTCCGAATCGGAACTTATTGATAATCGTAGGAATCTGCCATATAGCTGTGGAATGCGGCGGTGATGCCTTCCTTGCAGTCGGGCTGAGCAAAGATCTCCACATCGCCGAGATCGCTGGTGATCAGGATCTTCTTCTTACCGTTGCCGCTGTAGCTGCCGTAGACCGGCTTTGCGCTGACAAAATAGACTTGCTTTTTCTTGCCGCAGGCCTGGAAATAGCTCTTTTTGTGGAATCCGCACCGGCCAAATCCCGCCTCGGTCAGATAGATGCGGCCGCGCATTCTGGGATAATTGGCGGGGCTGAACACGACCTCCTGGGGATAGCCGTCGCCCACGGTTCTCACGGTGATCTCGCCGTTGAAGGTGCGCAGATAATCGCGGTAGATCTTGATGGAAATGAGGGACACCACGAGAATAATGCCCACTGCGATGGCGATCAGCATGATGATGCCGATATTGGTGGAGGTGAACAGCACCTGGAAGGTGCAGTATGCGCCCTTTTCATCGGTTGCGCGGACAGTGAAGGAGCCTTTGCGGATGCTGTACTTTTTCACGGTCAGCTTGTCGCCGTCAAGCTCCCAGTCCCCCTCACGGAATGCGGTATCGTCGATGGAATAGGTCAGCTCGTCGCCGTCGGGATCGGTGGCGGTTCCGTCAAGCTCAACGGTCGCCTTGCCGCCGAAGATGGGCCAGACGTTGGCATGGGCGGTG
>SVSO01000018.1 GCA_015064195.1 Oscillospiraceae bacterium | reverse complement strand
AACTCAAAACAAAACTGACACCACTCGAAATGCGATGTCAGTTCGTTGCTTGAATTTAATATTTTCTACCAAACGAGGCTTTTTTGCACTGTCCGCACAATTTGGGGCAGTTCAGTTACCGGGAGCTTTTTGATTATTTATTTGCAAAGCCGCTGATCTCGTCAAGCTGTGCCTGCGCTTTCTTGCTGTAGGATGCATACTTGGACGCAAAGTGCTTTTCATCACCGGTGACGGCTTCCGTCAGGATCGTACCGACATTGGAAAGATTGAAGGTTCCAATGAAATTGTAGGATGCACCTTCAAATATGATATCCAGCATCTGGATAGTCTCGTCATCACGCGAAACCTTTCCCTGCAGTGTGACCTCATAGGTTGCCGGCCGGATGAAATCATAGGAATATGCCGCCATCGTCTCCATCACAAGGCCGGTACGGTCAGGATCGGAGCAGTATTTGGGAACTGCGACACCACTGGGCAGGAAGGTATTGCAGGTGCTGTAATAATGCTCCTGCTCCTCCGTGTATTTCGGAAGCGGAAGAATGCCGAAATCATCCTTCATCTCACGCAGCGCGATCGCATTGATCATACAGGTGGAGAGGAAAATGGCGCGGCCCGGTTCAAAAACCTCTACTCTGGGGTTGAACTTGCCGCCGACATCATTGATGACCTGTGTACGGTCGCCGAAATATGTGGTGTAGGTCTGGATCAGATCGATGGATTCCGGGCTGTCCAGGGTCAGCAGCAGCCGTCCGTCCTCACGCAATACGGTATCGATGCCGGCAGCCGTATAGAGTGCGCTTCCGATGGAGCTGTCGGTGGCAAAGCCGTAGAAATCCGATGTATCCATCTTGTTGTCGCCGTTCACGTCCTGTCCCTTATCCTTGATCATCTCATACATCTTCTCCGCCGTCCACTTGCCGGACAGCACCAGCTCATAGGGATCCTCCAGCTGATACTCGTCGATGAGACGCTGATTGAAGAACATAACGATGGGAGTCAGATAGAACTGATAGGAGATCGGGCCGCTGGTGAAATAGAGTGCGCCGTTGATATCCAGACAGTCGCTGGCCCATCTGCTCCAATAGGTAGACTCCAGCGTAAGATGCGGGATCTTGCGCAGATCATACAGTACACCTGCGGTGGTCAATTGATTGCAGCCATGGGTCATGGCATTGAAAAACAGGTGATATTCCTCACTGCCTGCCAGCACGGAGGCCTGCATTTTTGATGTAACATCCGCACGATCCTGTTCTCCGATAAAAACGAGATCCACGTTAAGACGCTCCTCCACCGCGAGGTCGCGTTTGAAGATCGCATCGTTGCAGACATCGCCGTCCTTTTCTTCCAGATAAAAGTTCTGTCTGCTCGTATAGCTCTGACCATAGATGACAAACTCCTCGCCGCCCAGGTCACGCTTCTCCAGCGTATCCACATAGGCAGTTTCCACTGCTGTCGTATCTGCTGAAGTGTCGGCCGCAGTGGTATCAGCCCCGCCTGCATCACCGCCGCAGGCCGCGAGAGATACCAGCATCGCCATCAGAAGAATCATGGAAATTGCTTTCTTTTTCATTTGAAACCTCTTTCATAAGTATAATTATAGTACAAAAAAAATTATAAAGCAAAATGATTGTTTTGTCAATCCCCTTCCGCAAACAAGCTTATTTTGAACATGATTATCGGTGAAAGTTGACGAATTTCGCACAAAAATCCCCGGCATCCGGAAGCCCGGATGCCGGGGGTGTCGCTCAGATTCTGCCTAAAATTTCGCCGTTTTTGTTGTCGATATCCTCGTACACAAAATTCGCAGGATTGCCGTGAAGCTTGATGGCCATGGGAGCATCGGTGACAACGCGGGGGATGACGATCTCCGCATTGTCGTTGATCTGCCTTTGAAGATACGCCGTATCCCCAAGATGCGCCATGTAGTCAAACTTCATGCTTATTCTTCTCCGAACTTGATAACTGCATCCAGTTCCTTCTGCGCTCTTTCCTTGGTAGACGCATACTTGGACATGAAGTTCGACTGGTCGCCCGTAACCATCTCACGGAGCATATTGCCCACGTTGGCAAAGTTGAACGCGGTTACAAAGTCGAATGCCGCAGTTTCAAAGATGATGTCCAGCATCTTCGCGGAATTGTCGTCGCGGCTGACCTTGCCCTGAAGTGTGATTTCATAGACTGCCGGTGTCACCAGCTCATAGGAGTAGTATGCCATGGTTTCCAGCACCAGACCGAGATCGTCAACGATGGAGCAATTCATCGGAACAGCCACACCGCTGGCCAGCCATGTGTTGCAGGAGGTGTAGTATTCTTTCTGCGCCTCGTCCCACTTCGGAATCGGCAGGATAGCGAAATCGTCAACCATATCGCGCAGGCTCAGCGTACCGAGTATCGTCATCGGCTGGAAGATGCAGTTGCCGGCCTTGAAGATATCGGTTCCCCACGACTGGCTGCCGTTGAGGTCGTTCAAATACTGATTGCGGTCGCCGAACAGGGATGCATATTTTTCGATCAGGTTCACCGACGGCTCACTGTCCAGAGTCAGCTTGCATTCGCCGCCCTCACGTGAAACCGTGTCAAGACCGGCGCCGGTATAAAGCGCATTGCCGAAGGTACCGTCCATGATGAGGCCGAAGAAGTCGCCGACATCGGGCTTCGTGTTCTGATTGAGGTCCTGATACTTATCCTTTGCCATTTCAGAGAGCTTATCCGTCGTCCATTTGCCCGAAAGCACCAGCTCATAGGGATCCTCCATCTGATATTCGTCGATGAGACGCAAATTGGCGCGCATATTGATGGGCGTGAGATAGAAGCAGTAGGAGATCGGGCCGGTGGTGAAATACTGCGCGCCGTTGATCTCAAGCCGCTCATACATGGACTTGTTCCAGTAAACGGAATCCAGCGTCAGATGAGGGATCTTGCGCAGGTCGTAGAGCACGCCGGCGGTGGTGAGGGTGTTCATACCGTCCGAAATGGAGGTCATGATGACATTGTACTCCTCATCACCTGCCAGAATGGAGGTCTGTGCGGTTTTCTTGACAACTGCGCGATCCTGCTCGCCAAGGAAGGTCAGCTTCACATTCAGCCGATCTTCAACCGCCAGATCGCGCTCATGCATCGAATCGTTGGCGACCTCGCCGTCTTTTTCTTCCATATAAAAATTCTGTCTGGCTTCATAATGCTGACCGTAGAAAACGATCTCACGGCCGCCCATGTCACGCTGCTCCAGTGTATCGATATAGGAGGTTTCGGCAACCGTTGTTTCGGCAGTGGTGTCGGCTGCGGTGGTGTCCGTGGATGCTTCTGTGCCGCAGGCTGCGAGGGAAGCCAGCATCGCCATCAGAAGAACGGTGGAAATTGCTTGTTTTTTCATAGTTTTACCTCTTTCTTATTATTTGCGAAATATTTTCATATCCCGTATGGCAATTATACAGGAAAATCGCCGCTTTGTCAAGCCTAAGTCAGCATTTTCGTATGCTTACACAAACAGCCAAAGCATATATTCACGGATTCCACAAAGAGATTTACGAAATTTCGCGTCTTGACAATGAACAAATTCTGTGATAAAATAAAAGAAAGGAGGCGATCATCATCACACAAAAGGAACTGGCGGCTCTGCTGGGCATCACGCCGGCAACCGTTTCCAAAGCAATCAAAAATGCGCCCGACATCAGTCAGGCGACAAAAGAGCGCGTTCTCGCCGCCATGCGGGAGCACGGTATGAAGATCGAACGGGAGCGGCGATGCGATGGGCGCACCGTGCTGGTCATTGTGCCGGAATATCACAGCGAATACTACGGCCGCACACTCAGCTGTCTCTTTCATGCACTTCAGGCGCGCGGGCTTGACATGGTGAGCGCCACCACAGAATTCGCCCGGGATTACGAGGGCATTCACCGCATCGTCCGCTCCCTGCGCGGCATATGCGGCATCATCGTCTCGGACATCGAAAGTCCCCTCGAAATCCGGCATCTGCCTGTCATCCACATCGGCTCATATATCCCCTCCATCTCCGGGCACAGCTGGGTCAGCATCGATTTTGTCAGCGGTATCCGGGACAAGATCGAATATCTGCTCTCGAAAAAACGCCGCCGCATTGCCTACATCGGCGAGAGGAACACCGGCAGTAAGACGCAGGCCTTCCGCTGTCTCATCCGCGAATATGTCCCGGATTATGATGAGCGGTATGTGTGCATATCCGGCTTCCGCTTTGCACAGGCGGGCGCGGACGGATTTTCCACCCTCTTTTCCCTGCCCGAGCCGCCGGATGCCATCCTCTGCAGCTATGATTACATCGCCCTCGGCGTTCTGAATGCGGCAGATGCGGCGGGCATTGACGTGCCGGACGAGCTGGCGGTCATCGGCTCGGATGATGTGCGCGCCGCCGGAGCCTATCGGCTGGGACTTTCCACCATGGACGTGGATCACGATCAATATGCGGAGCTGATCACGGAAATGCTCCTGCGCAGCATCAACGATCCCACCGCGCCGCCCCGCCGCATTTCCATCTCACAAAAGCTCATCATCCGCCAAACGAGCTAATCCTCCGCCCGCTCCGATGCCAGCTTGCGCGGAGAAATGCCGAACCGCTGACGGAATACCCGCAGAAAATAGTTGTAATCGGAGAATCCCACCGCATCGGCGATTTCCGGAATGGACATTTTCGTCGTTCGGATGAGCGTTTTTGCCTTATCAAGCCGCCGTGTGCGCACAAAGGCGGCGATCCCGCCGTCGATATGCGGCCGCATCAGCTCATACAGGCGCGTGCGGCTGATGAAAAACTCCGCGCACAGCCGTGCCACGGTGATCTCCTCGGAGAGATGGTCGTCGATATACTGTCCGATGGCATCGATGAGCTGTCGGCCGGAGGGCTGCACCATCTCCCGCAGGCGCACGTATCCGGTGCAGGCATCGAGGATCTTGGCGGCGGCGCGGATCTGCTCCTCACTGCGATACCGGATGCGGCTCATCTCCCGTCTCACCGATTCCGCCATGCCGTACGCCTGACAGATCGCCCCGATCTGCTCCTCCAGCGCCTTTCGGTCGGGATTGTCGGTGATCTGCCCGAACATCAGGTAGCCGATGATACGTCCGCCTTCGAGAATCGGCGCAGTGGCCTCCATAAAACCCGCATGACAGCGGTAAATATGAAGCGCGCGGGTTTTGCGGCACTGCTCGAACGCCGTCCGGTCGCTCATGCGGCATTTGCCGTCGAAAGCCGGATACGCCCGCATACAGGAGCAAAACATAGCATCGGCATCCGGATAAGACAGCAGCTCGTTGTAATTTTCATCGAACAGCACCAGCCGCATTCCGGTAAGAATATTGAAATCCCGCATCAGCTCCATAAGCTCCGCATTCTGAAATGATAATGCCATAAATATCCCAACTTTCCGTACGTTTTCGCAGATTTCGGTATATTATTGCCTATCATTATACCACAGATTGTGATAAAATACAAGTACAATCTTTAAAATTTCAGGAGGAATGTACCATGAAACAGATGACCTTTGCGCTTTACTTCGGAAACCGGGGATTTTTCCCGGAAACGCTCATCGAATCGGCACGGGAGGAGGTAGCCAAGGCTGTCACCGATGCGGGCTATGCTTATCTGATGCCGCCGGCTGACATGACGCGCTACGGTGCCGTTGAGACCCGCGAGGAAGGCTGGGCCTATGCCGAGTGGCTGAAATCCCACGAGGGCGAATACGACGGCGTGATCCTCTCCATGCCCAACTTCTCCGATGAAAACGGTGCAGTTGCCGCACTCCGCGATGCGGGCAAGCCCATTCTTCTGCAGGCTTATCCGGACGAGATCGGCAAGATGGACTTCGAGCATCGCCGCGACTCCTACTGCGGCAAATTCTCCATTGAGGACTGCTTCCATCAGTACGGCATTCCCTACACCGCCCTTGAGCCTCACGTTGTGCATCCGTACAGCGAAGCCTTTGCGCAGAATCTCCGCGATTTTGCCGCCATCTGCCGCGTTGTGAACGGAATGCGCCGTTTCACCATCGGTGCCATCGGTGCGCGCACATCCAAGTTCAAGACGGTTCGCTACGATGAAATCACGCTCCAGAAATACGGCATCACCGTTGACACCTTCGATCTGTCGGAGCTGATCTTCAAGGTTCAGGCACTTTCCGACAAGGATGCGGACGTTCTGCTGAAGAAGATCCGTCTCTGCGAATACACGGACTGCTCCTTTGTGCCGGACGACAAGCTGACCATGCTTGCGAAAGTTTCCGTCATCATCGACCGCTACATCAAGGAATACCGTCTCGACTGTGTGACCCTCCGCTGCTGGGATGAAATGCATGACATTCTCGGCATTGCGCCCTGTGTACTGTTATCTGAGCTGAACGATCGCGGCATTGTTGCCTCCTGCGAAATCGATCTCTGCTCCGCCATCAATATGTACTCCATGCAGCTTGCCGCCGAACAGCCCACCGCCTGCGTTGACTGGAACAACAACTACGGCGACGATCCCGACAAGGTGATCCTGTTCCACTGCGGCTCCACTGCGCAGTCGCTGATGGAGGGCAAGGGTTGTGTGACCGACCACAAGATGTTCGCCAAGGGCAATCCGGGCTGCGGCTGGGGCTCCAACGAAGGCCGCATCCGTGCATTCGACATGACCTACTCCAACTGCAAGACGGAAGACGGCAAGCTGACCTTCTACATCGGCGAAGGCGCATTCACCGGCGAGCCCATCGAAGAAGCCTTCTTCGGCTGCGGCGGTGTTGCCAAGATCGAAAATCTCCAGAAAAAGCTCCTCAAGCTGGGCCGCGAAGGTTTCCGCCACCACACCGTTGTCGGTGTTGGCCATCTCGAGCTGATCCTTCGTGAGGCGTTCCTGTATTATCTTGGCTATGATGTGATGGAGATTTAGGAATTCAGACTTGTTCGGTAGGGGATACGGTCGCTTTCTTGTAAGAAAGCTCCGCAAAGAACTTTATTCAACGCTATCGCTAACAGACGGTTAGTCTCTGCGCGGAATAACTACAGAGGCAGCCAGCAGACCGCAGTGCGGTCTGCTTAGAAGAATTTCGCAAGCTTGCGAAATTCTTCCATGCAAAGCCCACAGGGCTTTGCTGGTCCCCTACCCCGGCAACTGTCTCTGCAAACTTGTTTGCAGAGTTTGTGCGAACATGGTGCGCTATTTGTAATTTGTTTGGAGGTATGATGTATGCTGCTTGGTGGTCTTGATGTTGGTACTTCCGGCTGCAAGCTGTCTGTTTATCGCGATGATGGCTCTTTTATTGAGAATTTTTATCGCGAATACGATGTGAGCCGCTGCAACGGTGCTCATGAAATCGATGCTTCTATGATCTGGGATGCCGTTTTTGCTCTTTTCCAGAGTGCCGGCATTCATGATCTTGCCGCTGTCGGTGTCACCTCTTTCGGCGAATCCTTTGTTCTTCTTGACGAGAACGACGATGTTCTTCTCCCGTCCATGCTTTACACCGATCCGCGCGGTGCTGATGAATGTGCGGAGCTGTGCGGTGTGCTGGGCGAAGACACGCTCACCCGCATTTCCGGTGTGAAGCCGCACTCCATGTACTCCCTTCCGAAGCTCATGTGGGTGCGCCGTCATCATCCGGAGATCTGGTCGCGTGTCCGGCGCATATTATTAATGGAAGATTTTATCGTCTACAAGCTGACCGGCGCGGCGCAGATCGACTACTCGCTTGCCGCGCGGACGATGGCGCTTGACATTCGCGATAAATGCTGGTCTGCCAAGATCCTTTCTGCGGCGGGCATTGACGCTTCGCTTTTATCGAAGCCTGTGCCCTCCGGAACGGCGGCCGGTCGTGTGAAGCCGTCCCTCGGGCTTGGTGATTTTATCGTGGCAAACGGTGCCCACGATCAGACCGCGGCCGCCGTTGGTGCGGGCATTCTCTCGCCGGGGCTTGCCGTTGACGGCACGGGCACGGTGGAATGCGTCACGCCCATGTTTGACCATGTGCCGGAGCATCCCTCTCTTTATGCGGAGGGCTATTCCGTCGTGCCCTATGTATTCGACGGCACCTATGTCTGCTATGCGCTGTCCTTCACCGGCGGCGCGGCACTCAAATGGTATCGCGACAATCTGGCGGGCCGCTATGCAGGCGAGGGGAACATTTACGCAGCCCTTGACCGTGAAGTGCCGGATGCGCCCACGGGACTGCTGGTTCTGCCCCATTTTGCAGGCGCGGCCAATCCTTACATGGACAACGGCTCCAAGGCGGCGATTCTCGGTCTGACGCTGGAGCACACCTCGGCGGACATTTACAAAGCGCTGATGGAAGGCGTGACCTATGAGATCATGCTGAATTTAGAGCATCTCGCCTCCTTCGGCATCCTGCCGGAGAAGCTGTACGCCACCGGCGGCGGTGCAAGATCCGCAGTCTGGCTGCAGATCAAGGCGGACATTCTGAATCGTCCCATCACCGCCCTCGACGCCATGGAAGCCGGCACGTGCGGAACGTGTATGCTGGTGGGAACGGGCATCGGCCGCTATCCCGATCTTCATGCGGCCAAGGAATGCTTCATCCGCGAGGGGCGCACCTTCTATCCCGATCCGGCGCGTGCGGCAATCTATCAGAATTATTATCAAGCCTACCGCAAGGTTTACGACGCGGTACGGCCCATTATCAAGGAGGTTTAACATGAACAGATACCTCGGACACGAAAGCCAGCTGTACGGTGTGGAAGAGATGCGGCTTGTGGGCGGAAAAGGCGACGGAATGCGCCTGCTTGAAGTGCGAAACGGCGCAGGACTTGCCTTCACCGTCTCCGCCGACCGTTGCGCAGACATTTCCCGCCTCACCTACAAGGGCGATAACTTCGGCTATTTCGCCCCCTGCGGCTATGTCGCGCCCGCTTATTACGACGGCGTTGGCGACGGCTTCCTCAAATCCTTCACCGCCGGATTTCTCACCACCTGCGGTCTTACCACCGTCGGCAGTCCCAGCGTGGACGACGGCGAGACGCTTCCCCTCCACGGCACCATCGCAAACACGCCCTGCGAGCAGATTTATCACTTCATCGACGGCGATACCATCCGCATCCGCGCGGTTGTACGGGATGCGGCACTGTTCGCCCGCAAGCTGCTTCTCATCCGCGAGATCGCCGTGCCGCTTCTCGGAAACTCCCTCAGCATCACCGACACGGTGAAAAACATCGGCTCTGCCCCATCGCCGCTTCAGCTGCTCTATCATTTCAACGTGGGCTATCCGCTTCTTTCGGAGATGACGGAGCTTATCATCCCCGCAGAATCCACAACGCCCCGCAACGCTCATGCGGCGGAGGGCCTGTCCGACTGCCTGAAGATGCAGCCGCCCACCCGCGGATATGAGGAGATGTGCTTCTACCACAAGCTCACCGGCAAAGCGAACATCACCGTGCGCAATCCCGCCATCGGCAAGGGCTTCACCATGACCTATGACACCGCCGCACTGCCCTATTTCACCGAATGGAAGATGATGGGCGAGCAGGATTATGTCCTCGGTGTTGAACCGGGCAATGCCCATCCCGACGGCCGCGATGTGATGCGGGCGCAGAATGCCCTCACCATCCTCCAGCCGGGCGATGAAAAATCCCACACCATCAAATTCACATTTATGGAGATGTAATCATGCTTGTTACTTTAAAAGAACTGCTCAAGCTGCCGATGGCGAAGGAAACTGCCGTCGGAGCATTCAACACTCCCAACACTGCCAGCCTTCGTGCCGTCATCGCGGCGGCAGAAGAAGCCGGCGAGCCGGTGGTCATCATGCACGCCCAGCTTCACGAGGATCTGGGCATCTGCAAAATGGACGAGATCGCGCCGCTGATGCTGTATTTCGCCGATAAAGCATCCGTACCGGTGTGCGTTCATCTTGACCACGGCACCGATCTTGATTATATCAAGCGCGCGCTGGAGCTTGGCTTTAATTCCGTCATGTACGACGGCTCTGCGCTGGATGCCAAGCTGAATCTGGCCAATACCTGTATCGCCCGTGAGCTTTCCCTCAAATACGGCGCATCGCTGGAGGCGGAGGTCGGCTCCATGGGCGCACGGGAGGACGGCACGCCGGTCAAGGAAGGCGAGGGCGAATCCGTATTCACCGAGCCGGAAACGGCAAAATGGTTCGCCGAAAATTCGGGGGTGGATGCGCTGACCTGTGCATTCGGCACGGTACACGGCATCTACCGCAGTGAGCCGAAGCTGGACTTTGACCGCCTCGGCAAGATCCGCGATCTCGTCAGCGTGCCGCTGGTCATGCACGGCGGTTCGGGCGTAAGCGTGGAGGATTTCCATCGCGTCATCTCCCTCGGCATCCGCAAGGTGAACTATTACACCTACATGGCAAAAGCCGGTGCTGCAGCCGTTGCCGCCATGAAGCAGCCCGCTTATTTCCACGACATCGAAACGGAAGCTGTCCGCGCGATGACGGAGGATGTGCTTGGCGCGATCCGGATTTTCTCGGGCAAATAACAATCAACGCCGCACCGGATGGTGCGGCGTTGATTTCGCTTATCCCGGGAACTTTTTCACAGAAATCTTCGTCAAAAAAGAAAAGGAGGCGATTTTTTGGAGCTTTCCCTTCGGACATTTTTCTGGGCAGTGCAGATCCTCGGTTTTCTTATGCCGCCCCTGATTTTGTTTGTCCTTATCGGCAAACAGAAAGAACGACGGAAACGCGCCGCCGTTCTTTCGCTGGTATTGCTGGCTGTCATGCTCATTTCAGCGGCGGCCATGACACTTCGTCCGCCGATTATCAATGCCGCCGCGCCGCGGGAAGCACTGAGCGCGGACGACAAAGCCGCCATCCGCTATGTGAGCCGCGGCATCTACTCCGCGAACGTCCCGATCTTTCCCATGGCGGCCATCGTCACGGAGCATACGGACGATCTCCTTCGGTGGCGCACCTGCTACGCATTCTGGGGCAGTGTGGAGCATATTTATGACATCAACGCCGGGATGTACGAATGCACGGATCCGCTCACGGGTTGGTGATCACGCCCGCGTCAGACGCATGGGGAGCAGATCCCGGGGGAGCTGGTTTAAATCCACGATGGATTTGTCCGACGGTTTTTTACCGAAATGCGCCACATATGCCCGATAAAATGCGGAATAATCCGCAAATCCGCACTCCAGACAAACCTCCGTCGGCTTGCCGCCGGAGCAGATCTCCCGCTGAGCCAGCGCAAGCCGCTTGGCGGTGATATACCGTTTCGGACTGATCTGCAGATGCTTGATGAACAGGTGGTGGAGATGGCTTTTGGTGATGTAAAGCTCACGGCTGATCTCCTCCACGCTGCGCAGTGTCAGCAGATTTTTTTCGATATATGCGATGGCGGCGCAGACGATGGTGTTGGTCTGGGTGAAGGTATTCGCCCCCGCCGATTCCGCCTCCAATATAATATTGATGAAAATCTCCTCGATAAGATGGGTCAGCATCCGGGAAAGATCATCGCCCTGCAGACGGTCGCAGTAGAAGTCCATCTTCTCAAACAAATTGACCACCGACTGATTGCCGTCGAAATTGAGCACGTCGAGACCTATGGGAATTTTCGAGAAAATGTCAAAGGGCAGCTTTTTGATGTCGAAGCAGACGTTGTAGCGCTCGTAATCCTCCGAGCCGTCAACGTCGATGGAGTGAATATCAAACGGGCGGGTCAGCACCACATTGTTGCGGCTGAGCTTATAGCGGCGTCCGTCCACGGTATAGGAAATATCGCCGGTCTTGAAAAAGATCAGCTCGCAGATGTCGTGAGAATGGGGATAATACTCCTCCGGTCTCGGGCTGGGATTGACGGAATGGTCAAAAATAATGAATTCGTTACGGTAACTGTAATAATGAATCATTTCCATATATGCACCTCCTGCGCGCCCCGGTATACAGGTCGATCATCTGATTCTATTATACCACAAAACTACACTTTTTGCAATATTTCAAAGCAATTTTTTTACTTTATGCAATTTACATTCCCATCAAAATGTATTATAATGTAGTTACCAAAATATATGGATAAGGAGATTATCATCATGAAAAAATTAAGACTTGCCATCATCGGTCAGGGTCGCAGCGGCCGCAACATTCACGGTGCTTTCCTCAAAACCGAAGCTAATATCTGGTTTGATGTTGTCACCGTCGTCGAGCTGGATCCGGAGCGCCGCGAACGTGCGCTGGCCGAATATCCCGGCTGCACCGCCATCGAGGATTACCGCGACCTCTACGGCCGTGATGACATCGATCTCGTGGTCAACGCTTCCTACTCCGAGATGCACTATCCCATCACCAAGGATCTGCTGGAGCATGGCCTCAACGTTCTCGTTGAAAAGCCCTTCGGTGCCAACTACTATCAGTGCATGGAGCTGATCAAGCTGGCAGAAGACAAGGGCGTTACCCTCGCAGTCTTCCAGCAGAGCCTGTTCGCTCCCTACTATGCAGAATCCAAGAAGATCGCAGACAGCGGCATTCTCGGCGAGATCAAGCAGGTCAACCTGAGAAACAACGGCTTTGCCCGCCGTTGGGACTGGCAGACCTTCCAGAAGAAGCTGGCCGGCAGCGTATACAACACCGGCCCTCATCCCATCGGTGCAGCACTGAATATGCTGGACTGGGATGACAACTTCCGCGTTGCATTCTCGAGCCTCGGCCTTGCACTCACCAGCGGCGACGCAGATGACCTGGTAAAGATCATCCTCACCGCACCGAACAAGCCCTTCGTTGATATTGAAATCAACTCCAGCGATGCATACTGCCCCTACACCATCAAGATCGTCGGCACCAAGGGTACTTACGTCGCCACCACCAACGGCTACAAGATGAAGTACATCGTAGATGGCGAAAACCCCGAGCGTCCCGCAGTGCTGCCCTCTCTCAAGGATGAGAACGGTCTGCCCATCTACTGCGGCGAAAAGCTCGTCACCCATGAAGAAGAAGGCACATTTACCGGCGGCGTATTCAGCTCCGCAGTCTGCCAGTTCTATGAGATGATGTACAACACCATCGCAAACGGTGCCGAGCTGAAGATCAAACCCCAGCAGATCGCCAAGGTCGTTCAGGTCATCGAAACCGTTCACGCCCAGAATCCCCTGCCTGTTAAGTTTTAATTGAGGTAAATCATGTTTAAAGTAGCCATCCTCGGCTGTGAAAATTCCCACGCGGATGCATTTCTCGATCTGGTTTTAAACAAGAAGATCGTGGATGACATCGAATTCGTGGGCGTTTACAGCGATGATACCGCCGCAGCAGAAAAGCTGACGGAAAAATTCGGTGTGTACGCCGCCAAGACCTACGATGAATTTGTGGGAAAGGTCGACGGCCTCATCGTAACCGCACGTCACGGCGACAATCACTACAAATTCGCAAAGCCCTACATCGCATCGGGCATCCCCATGTTCATCGACAAGCCCATCACCGTCTCCGAATCCGACGCCATCGAATTCATGCGTGAGCTGAAGGCGGCGGGCGTGAAGATGTGCGGCGGCTCGTCCTGCATCCATGCGCCCTATGTGAAAAAGCTGAAGGGCGAGCTTGCGGAAAACACCCACGGCGAGATCCTCGGCGGATACGTCCGTGCGCCTGTTTCCATGGAAAATGAGTACGGCGGATTCTTCTTCTACTCCCAGCATCTTGTGCAGGTCATGTGCGAGATCTTCGGCTTCTTCCCGAAGTCGGTGGTTTCCTATCCCAGCGAGAGCGGCGTATTCAATTTTGTCGTGCGCTATGAGGGCTTTGACGTGATGGCCTCCTTCCTTGAGGGCAACTATGTCTACAGCGTGGCCGCAAGCTGCAAAAAGCGTTTTGTGGGCGACACCTACACCTTAGACAACTGCTACGAATCGGAGTTCATGGAGTTCCATCACCTGCTCACCGGCGGTGAGCAGCCCGTCGATTATCCTGAGGTCATCGCACCGGTGTATATCCTCAACGCCATGTACCGTGCATACCTCGGCGGCAAGGAAGAACCGGTCAACCCCATTGGTGAGATCTGATGAAAACGATCACTCTCTCCGCTTTTGCGGATGAATACTCCCCCGAGTTTGACGTACAGCTGTCCATGCTGTGCGAGCACGGGTTCACCCACATTGAGCCGCGGTTTCTCCTCGGCAAAAATGTGGCCGCGCTCACCGAAGCGGAAGCGCGTGAGGTAAAAGAAAAGCTGGCTATGGCGGGGATTCGCGTCTCCGCCATCGGCTCACCGCTGGGTAAGATCAAGCTGTCCGACGATTTCGCGGCGCATCTGGATCTGACCCGCCGTGTCTGCGAAACGGCGAATATTCTCGGCACAAAAAATGTGCGGATGTTCAGCTTTTATCCGGCGGACGGCAAAATGATCGCTGACTGCCGCGATGAGGTGCTTGACAAGCTGTCGCAGATGCTGGACATCGCATCGGAGGCCGGCGTGACTCTCTGCCACGAGAATGAGGCGGAGATCTACGGCGAATCCCCCGAAGCCTGCCTCGATCTGCTCACCGCTCTGCCAAAGCTTCGCTGTGTGTTCGACATGGGCAACTTCGTCCTCGGCGGATACAATCCCATGGATGCTTACAAGCTGCTGCGGGATCACATCGAATATTTCCACATCAAGGACGCGCTGTATGCGGGTGCTATTGTGCCGCCCGGACGGGGCGAGGCTCAGATCGGCGAGATCATCAAAGCGTTCGCCGCAGAAAAAGACGTGATCGTCACCCTTGAGCCGCATCTGGAGACCTTCGACGGCCTCAATTCACTGGTGGGACGCGCCTTTGAAAATCCGTACAAATTCGAGAGCAAAGAGATCGCATTTGTCACGGCGATCCACGATTTAAAGGAATTGATCAAATGAAAGAATATTCTGTAGATTCCCTCCGCGTCAAGATCATGCCGACGCGGGATGAGATGGGCAAGGTGGCGGCAGACGATATCCACGACTGCATCCTTGCGCTTCTCGAAAAAAAGCCGGAGATCAACATGATCTTCGCCGCCGCTCCCAGTCAGAACGACGTGCTGGCATCTCTCATCGCCTGCACCGACATCGACTGGTCGCGCATCAATGCCTATCACATGGACGAATACATCGGTCTCTCCGGTGAATTTCTCGCCCAGAGCTTCGGCAAATTCCTGAACGATGCCATTTTCGGCAAAGTTCCCTTCAAATCGGTGAACTACATCGACTGCAAGGCCGCCGATCCGGAGGCGGAATGCGCACGGTATGCCGCGCTCCTCGCCGCAAATCCCACCGACATCGTGGTCATGGGCATCGGTGAGAACGGCCACATCGCATTCAACGATCCGTGGGTCGCAGAATTTGACGATGCCAAGGCGATGAAGGTGGTCACGCTGGACGAGGTGTGCAGACAGCAGCAGGTCAACGACGGCTGCTTCCCGAGCATCGACTGCGTTCCGAAGCAGGCCATCACCCTCACCTGCCCCACCCTCGCAAATGCGCCCTATCAGTTCTGCATCGTTCCCGCCAAGACCAAGGCGAACGCTGTCAAGCGCACGCTGACCGGCGAGGTAAATGAGGACTGCCCGGCAACCATCCTCCGCACCCGTCCTGCCGCCGTTCTCTATCTTGACGGCGACAGCTCCGCACAGTTATGACGGCGCGCATCAAAAGCCGCAGAATTCTGCTGACGGACGGAATTTTTGACGGTTATGTTTACATGAACGACGGCAGGATCACCGCAGTCACGGCGGAGGATCTGCCCTTCGACTCCGAGCTTGATGCGGGCAACGATTACGTCTCCCCCGGCTTCATCGACATTCACACCCACGGAGGCGCGGGCTATGACTTCTCCGGTACGCCGGAGGATGTGATCAACGCCTGCAACTTCCATCTCTCCCACGGCACGACCTCCATCTGCCCCACCATCTCCGCCGCTCCCATGAGCGTCATGGAGAGCGCAGTGGAATCCATCGCCGCGGCACAGAAGGATGAGCGTCTGCTCTCCAACATCCTCGGCGCGCACATGGAAGGTCCCTATCTGTCCGCCAAGCAGTGCGGTGCCCAATCCCCCGATTTCATCACGCCGCCCAATCCCGCGGAATACAAGCCGCTGGTGGAGCGGTTCGGTGACGTCATCGCGCGCTGGACCTATGCGCCGGAAAACGATACGGACGGTGAGCTTTGCCGTTATCTCGCAGGGCACGGCATCGTCGTCTCCGCCGGCCACACGGATGCCATCTATTCAGACATGGTGGCCGCCATCGAAAACGGATGCTCGCTCGTAACCCATCTCTATTCCGCCACCTCCACCGTCACCCGCGATCAGGGCTTCCGCCGCCCCGGTGTCATCGAAACCGCGCTCCTGCGGGATGACATCGATGCGGAGATCATCGCGGACGGCAAGCATCTGCCGCCGGAGCTGATCCGCCTCATCGTCAAGGCGAAGGGTACGGATCACGTGGCACTGGTCACGGACAGTCTCCATCTCGCCGGTACGAATGTGACCCGCGGAAAAATGATGGCCACGGAATTCATCATCGAGGAAGGCGTATGCCGGCTCCTCGACCGCTCCGCCTTTGCCGGAAGCATCGCCACCACCGACCGGCTGGTGCGCGTTGTCACCGGAGAAGCCGGATTCTCCATCGTTGACGCAGTGAAGATGATCACCGCCGTTCCCGCCCGCATCATGGGCGTGAACAAGGGCAATCTCGCCGCCGGTTACGATGCCGATGTGATCGTATTCGACGAGGGCATCAACGTAAAGCACGCCTATGTTGGCGGAAAAAAAGTCGTATAAAATCATGACCACCGGCGAATCCGGTGGTCATGATTTTTATTCTTCCGCAAGAAGCTCCAGCGTTTGTTCGATGCCGGCCAGAGCTGACTTTTCTTTGGATGCATACATGGATGCAAAGCCGTTCGGCTTGTTGCTGCCGCCGAGACCGTTCACACCGGATCTCAGGCTGCCCCAGTCGTACACAACGCCAAGGTCGTATACCACATTGCCCATGATAAGCTCCAGCATTTCCACCGAATCCTCGTCACGGAGCGATTTGTCCTTGACAGTGATGTCGATGAACGCGGGGGTGACATACTGCTGGCCGTAATAGCCGAGGGAATCCAGCACATGACCCGCCATGTCCAGCTCCTGATTGGTGGTAGGAATGCTGATGAATTCCGCCCACGACAAGCTGATGGGCGTGAAATATTCTGCCTGCTCCTTATCATATTTCGGCATGGGGATCACACCGAAATCCGCATCCATGCTGCGAAGCTCGAAGGTGATCAGCAGCTGGTTGAAGTTGAACAGCAGCTGATTGTTCTTGAACATGGGAATATGCAGATGCGCGAACACGTTTTTCCAGCTCTTGTTCGTATAGAGCTGAGCGCGGCAGTTCACATTGTCGTCGCGGATGAATGTGACCGCATCGGCAATAATGCTGGCATTCCGCTCATTGTTCAGCACCAGATCGATGCCGCCGTCGTTATTCTGAACCGCGAACCGTCCGCCGCCGCCGATGAGCAGATCCGTCACCAGCGTATCCTGCAATGCCGTGCCGTACCGGTCGTTTTCGTCCATTTTGTTGTCGCCGTTGAGATCCGCCGCCACCGTGCGGCTCATTTCATAGGCCTTCGCCAGCGTCCAGTCGCCGGAGCGCACAAGGTCATAGAGATTGCCCAGCTTGAACTCCTCCGCCACAGCTTTGTTGAAGAAAAACATGATGGGCGCGAAATAGGTTTGGGGCGTAATATCGCCGATGAGCGCTTTCACCTGACCGTTCAGCGTGAAGGATTCCACCGCATTCTGCTGCCACCAGCTGGCGGACAGATCAATGGTGTCGATGGAGCCGAAATCGACCGCGAGGCCTTCCTCTGCTGAGATCGTACCTGCGTTGTTATGGGTGATGAGGTCGTACTCATCGTCCTGCGCCAAGACCATCTTCCGCATTTCCTCCAGCCGCTTCTGCGAGATCTGATAGGTGATGTCCACATTCAGCTCTTCCTCGGTCTGACGAACCGTGCGGTACATGGCATCGTTGATGGGGTCGCCGTTTTCTTCCTCCGCGACGATGGAATAATATTTCTGACAGATCCAGTTGTTGTACTGATTGGTATCCTGCTCCAGAATGACAAACTCCGCGCCGCCATAATCCACATCAGGCACGGTGTATTCGCCGGTTTCGGCCGCAGTCGTCGTGTCCGTATCGGCGGCGGATGTGTCCGTCTGAACCGGTGCGGCTTCCCCGCAGGAAAGCGTTGCCAGCATCGCGGCAAACAGAAGAATTGCTGTAAGCTTGCGTGTGTACATTGCATTGTCTCCTTGTGATATTAATCAAAATTAATATATTGCTATCTTAAATTATAGCATATTTTCATCAATTTGTCAAGTAAATCACATCTATAAAATGCAATCTTCCATTTTAAAACGAGCTGCCCGGACGGACAGCTCGTTTTTGTTTATTCTTCCGCAAGAAGCTCCAGCGTCTTGTTCATCGCTTCCTTTGCCGCGGATTCTGCGCCGGCGTACATGGATGCAAAGCCGTCGGGCTTGTTGCCTGATCCGAGGGCGTTGACCTTGGATGCCAGTCCGCCCCAGTCAAAGTAGATGCCGATATCGTAAACGATGGAATTCATGATAAGCTCCAGCATTTCCACCGAATCCTCATCGCGCAGGGATTTCGCAACGACGGTGGTATCGATGAACGCGGGCTTGATGTACTGCTGACCATAGTAGCCCAGCGCATTCAGCACATGACCGGCCAGCTCAAGCTCCTGATTGGTGGTGGGAACTGCCACGAATTCTGCCCATGTGGTGCTCATCGGCGTATAGTATTCCTTCTGCTCCTTATCATATTTCGGCACGGGAAGCACGCCGAAATCCGCTTCCATACTGCGCAGCTCGAAGGTTACAAGCAGCTGCTGGAAGTTGAACAGAAGCTGATTGTTCTTGAACATGGGCACATGGAGATGGGAGTATACGTTCGTGTATTTTCCAGTAAACCGGTCAGCGCGGTTGTTGACCTCATCGTCCCGCAGGAATTTCACCGCGTCGGAGATAACGCTTGCCGCGCGCTCATTGTTCAGCACAAGCTCAACATCGCCGTCGCTGTTCTGAACCGCATACCGCTCACCGGAAGCCAACAGCAGATCCGATACCAGCACCGACTGCTCAGCCGTACCGAAGCGGTCCTCCACATCCATTTTGTTATCGCCGTTGAGGTCATATGCCACTGCACGGCTCATTTCATACACCTTCGCCAGCGTCCAGTCGCCGGAGCGCACGAGATCATAGGGATTCTCCAGCTTGAACTCATCCACGACCTGCTTGTTGAAGTAGAAAATGATGGGCGAGAAGTAAGTATAGGGCGTGATGTCGCCAATAAGCACCTTCAGCTTGCCGTTCAGCGTGAAGGACTCGATGGCATTCTGCTGCCACCAGCTGGCGGACAGATCCAGCGAATCGATGGCCGCGAGGTCGGTAACAAGGCCGGCTTCGGATGCAAGTGTGCCGGCGGAAGTCGTTGTGACGATATCATATTCGTCATCCTGCGCCATGACCGTATTGCGGAGGGTCTTCAGGCGGCTGCCCGGCATGACGCAGTTGATCTTGATGTTCAGATCTTCCTCCGCTTTCCGCAGAGAGCGGTACTGCGCATCGTTGATGGGCTCACCGTTTTCCTCCTCAGCCGAAATGGTATGATACTGCAAACAGAGCCAGTTTGTATTGCTGGTGGAGTCCTGATCCATGATGAAAAACTCCGCGCCGTCATAGTTGACTTCGGGTGCGGTATATTCCGCAGTTTCGGGCGCGGTCGTCGTTTCCGTATCAGCCGACGTGTCCGTCTGTCCCGATGCGGACTCTCCGCAGGAAAGCGCGGTCAGCATGGATGCAAGCAGCAGAAATGTTACGATTTTCTTTGACATTGTGAAAGCTCCTCTCAATAATGGTATTAACATTATACACGATTTGCGGACATAATACAATGCCTGTACAGCTCAAAAATCGTCGAAATCGGCTCATTCCCTTGACAGCTTTCCCGGGATGTGCTATAATGAATGAAGTGATTTCAAACGGAGGTGAGCACGGCTTGATCAGCATCGATCAGACCCTGACGGCGGATTACAGATACACACTAAGCGATTTTCCTAACAATCTCGGGGAGCTTGACCGTCTGTATGTGGAGCATCGACACAGCTATTATCAGATCATGATTCTGGAGAGCGGCACTGCCACCATCCTATGCGAAAACAGCATCGTCAAAGCCGCCGCGCCTTTTGTGGTGTTCTATCCCGTCAATGTCCCGCATTTCCACCTCAACCATCAGTCCCAGCCCTATTACCGCATCCATTTTTCGCCGGAGGATCTGGAGCTCCTTGCGGCTGACACACCGCCTTTTCCGGCGGAATTTGCCGTTCTGGAGCTGACCGGAGCAGAATATGAACAGCTGAAGCCCTATGTGGAGCTGCTCATGAATGTGCCGGACACCGATCACCGCCAGTCTCAGCTCCGGATGCTGCTGTCAGCCGGGCTGTTTGAGCTGGCACATCTGCAGAGCATCCACGCGCCGGATGAGCAGGCAGACCGCAATCCGCCGTCCACGGGCACGAAGGAGCTGGTCTACCGGATCTGCGTATATCTGAACGAAAATTATCCCCAGCAGTTCACCCTCGATGAGCTTGCCGACCGATTTTTCATCAGCCGCGCCAAGTTAGTGCGCATCTTTCACAAGGTGACGGGGCTGACCGTGGGCGAATATCTGAAAAATGCGCGGCTGACCAATGCCCGTCGCTGTCTGCGCATGGGGCATACGGTGCAGGAGACGGCAGAGCTGTGCGGATTTTCAAGCCCCAGCCACTTCGCCCACTGCTTTTCCGCCGCCGTCGGATGCCCGCCCCACAAATACGCCATGATCGCCGATACACGCAATGCCCTTCTGAACAAACGCTATCACAAGGAATAATCTTACCATAATTATCATATCGTAAGCAGATGCTGCATCCAAGTGCGGCATCTGCTTTTTCCACTATTCTCCAATTTTGTTTGGTCATTTTCACATAAAATAAATCCACTCTTATGTTTATTCGGACGAAATTGCCAAGTTCCCCTTGACATAAGTAAGGAAATCGTGTATAATAAGAGGTGTGAAAGGCAAAATTCCCGAAAGAATTTCGCAACATTACAATCGCAAAGGAGTAATATCATGAAAGACACTCGCAATACCAGCAGAACCATAGCAGCCCTGCTTGCAGCGGCGATGATGACTTCCCTTGCAGCCTGCGGCGGTGACACAGGCACGACCGATACGACCGCATCCACCGATCCCGCAGAAACCACCGAAGCGATCGATCCCGCAGAGATCAGCGACCTTCCCGACAAGGACTGGGGCGGCGAGGAATTCCACGTTTTCGGAATGCAGAACGATGTCAACACCCAGTTCTCCACCTTTGAAGTGGCCGTTGAATCGGAGAACGGCGAGGTTGTCAACGATGCCATCTTCCGCCGCAATGTGGCCATCGAAGACCGCTACAATGTGAAAATTGTCGAAACGAAGCATAACGCAAATACCGGCGGCGATGCCATGGTCAGCGCGATCCGCAAGTATGCCATGGCCGGCGAGGATCTCTATGATCTGGCATTCTGCGCCATTGACGGCATCGGCACGCTGGCACGTGAGGGCATCTTCTACGATCTCAACGAGCTGGACTACATCGATTTCTCCAAGGCTTGGTGGAATCCCGAGGTCAACGAGCGCATGGAGGTGGAGGGCCGCCTGTTCTTCACCAACAACGATTTCACCCTCCGCGATAAGAACCGCGCCTACATCCTCAACTTCAACAAGCGTCTGGTTGACGAATACAAGCTGCCGAACTATTTCGATGCTGTTCGCGACGGCAAATGGACGCTGGATATGATGAAGGAAGGCTGCATGGCAGTCGCCAACGACATCAACAGCAACGGTGAAGTGGACACCGATGACGTATTCGGCATCACGCTGGACTCCTACAACGGCGGCTGGGCACTGGCCACCGGCGGCGGCATCCAGACTCTCAAGAGCACCGACGCGGGCTATCAGATCGTCATCAACTCCGAGCGCACCATTGATGTTCTCGATAAGGTCCTCTCCATTACCGCAGTTGACTATGTCGGCTCCTCCTGCGATGAGTGGAACGGCAAGAAGCTTCCGGAAACATGGTCCAGCTATTGGAGCTTCTCCGGTCAGGTCTTCAATGCAGGCCGCGCACTGTTTACCGGCTGCTTCCCGCACTCCCTTTCCAGCCGCTCTGCCAACTCCATCGACGACTACGGCATTCTCCCCTTCCCGAAGTATGACGAGGCGCAGGATGGCTACATCAATCTCGCAGACCGCTATGCAATGCTGGTAGGCATTCCGTCCACTTCCGCAACGCCGGACTTCTCCGCCTTCATGCTGGAAGCACTCGGCGCAGAGGCGTATAACACCTCCCTGCCCGCCTACATTGAGGTATCCTGCAAGACCAAGTACACCTATGATGAAGACAGCGCCGATATGCTGGACATCATCTTCGGCAATATTTACTACGAAACCGCGCTGATCTACGGTATCTCCGGCCTCAAGACCATCGTTTACGATGTCATGAAAGCAAAGGAAAACAACTTCTCCAGCAAATATGCTTCCATCGAATCGAAAGCTTTTTCGGATATGGAAAAAATGGTCGAGGATATTTTAGCAGTCGGACAGGAATAAACAATCAAAGGAGACCCTTCCATGAAGCTTACCATCAATTTCAGCGAATCCGCGGGCAAAATCAAGCCAATGAACGCGGTCAACAACGGCCCGATCTTCACCAAGAATGCCGATCAGAATTCCGGCAATCTTGACACCTACACCGCCGCGAAGATCCCATACGCGCGCACCCACGATGCCGCATTCTGTTCAAGCTACGGCGGCGAGCATACGGTGGACATCACCGCGGTATTCCCGAATTTCGACGCCGATGAAAACGATCCCGCATCCTACGACTTCCATTACACCGCCGAATACTGCGAAAAGATCATGATGGCCGGCACGAAGGTTTTCTTCCGTCTGGGACAGAAGATCGAGCACGGCACCAAGAAGTACGGCATCTGGCCGCCGAAGGATTTCAAAAAGTGGGCGGTCATCTGTGAGCAT
>SVSO01000323.1 GCA_015064195.1 Oscillospiraceae bacterium | reverse complement strand
ACATGGCAAACACCGCTCTCGTCGGAAAGCGCATCAACAATCCCGACCAGATCTCCGTGGCTTATGTGGCAGTTCACGGCATCCCCCATCAGAGCATCGCGAAGATGGACGCATTCTTTGAAAAATACCGCCGCGCACGCAATGAGCGCAACATCAGAATGTGCCGCCGCATTTCCGAGATCATGGAACCCTACGGCGTGGAGCTGGACTTTTTCGCCGATGTGCTGCCCCTGTCGAACAACTGGGAGGGCGGCTCCGTCACCGAACGCCACATTCTCTTCGCGCTGGCAAAGAAGCTGACGGCGCGTTACACCACGCCCGAAGCTGTGCTGGGCTTCCTTGAGGGCGACATGGGCCTGAAGCTCTCCGCCAAGGTGCGCGGTCAGATCGCCGGCGGTGCGGATACGCCCGAATTCTACGAATACGACATCCTCGGCGCATTAAAGAGCGATCTTGTGGAGAAATTCTACATCCCCGCCGCCGACGAATGCCCCGACGTGACCGAATACATCGACATCTGCCGGGAGTGCGGCGCGATCTCCGCATATGCCTATCTCGGCGACGTGGGCGATTCCGTCACCGGTGACAAAAAGACGCAGAAATTCGAGGATGATTACCTCGATCTGCTCATCTCCGAGCTGAAGCGTCTCGGCTTCAATGCCATCACCTATATGCCCTCCCGCAACACCACCGCACAGCTCACCCGCATCATCGGTCTGTGCGAGGAGAACGGCTTCTTCCAGATCTCCGGCGAGGACATCAACTCTCCCCGCCAGTCCTTCATCTGCAAGGCCATGGCGGATCCCATGTTCGCCCATCTGTCCAATGCCACCTATGCGCTCATCGGTCACGAGACGGCGGCAACGGCATCCCTCGATGACGCCATGTTCTCCGAAAAGACCGCGGCGGCAATGCCCGACATCCGTGAGCGCGTTGTCGCTTACGCCGGAAAGGTTCAGGCATGATCCAGCATTTTTCCTCCCCGGAAACCCTCACCTTTGAGGTGATGCCGCCCCTGTATCTGCCCTTCTACAATCAGTGGTGCGCCAATCAGTATTACACCTACGATCCCTTCGACTATGATCCCTTCAACCTCCGCGCGGTCAGCACCTCCGGCTCGCCGGTGGTCATCGCCGGCGAAAAATTCTTCGGCTTCATGAACGAATCCGGCGGCAGCTTTTCCTATGACGGCTGCTGCACGCTGACCGTTCACTGCCCCGCCGGACAGACGCTGTACTATGACGAGGCCTGCAATCCCTACGACGCATGGCGGGCTTACAATGCCGCTGTGCTGGCGGATGAAACGCTGTACAAGAGCCTGCCGAATGCGCCGTTCCACGGCAAGCTGGAGCTTTGCACGTGGGTGGATCAGAAGCGCATGGCGGTGGATGCGGGAAGCGATGATATGTGGTCAAAACTTAACGAGCAGTATGTGTACGACTACATGAAGCGCGCCGGGAAGCTTGGACTGCCGAAGGGCAAGCTGACCATCGACGACGGCTGGGACATCCGATACGCCTCCGACGGCAGGCTGTGCTATGGCAACTGGCAGATCGACCGGGAAAAATTCCCCCACATGGAGCGGCTGGTGAAGGATATGACCGACGAGGGCTACATCCCCGGACTCTGGTTCGCGCCCTTCTCCATGACGCCAAACTGCGAGCTGGCAGCGGCCCATCCGGAGCTGCTGGGTGATCCGTGGAGCGGCAGTGCGGAGGGCGAAGCTGTCCGCCGGCTCATGTTCATAAAGCCTGACCCGGTGCTCACAAAATACTACCGCGACATTTTCGGCTATTACATCGACATGGGCTTCAAAAAGTTCAAGTTCGATATGTCCTACGGCAACAAAGCGGAGATGAAAGCTCTGCTGAAGCTCATGTATGAGGTGGTGAAATCCATCGATCCCACGGTTGAGGTGGAAGCGCACATTCCGGATATTTTCGTCTCACGCTGCTGCGACACCGTTCGCACCAACGACGCGAATTTTGACCGTCCGCCGTGGCGCGGCATCACGCTGGAGCATTACAAGATCTGCCGGTATTCGTCGCCGGACAAGATCCTCAACCTCGACCATCTGGGCACCAATTCCCAGAGCTGCGGCGAGGAGGAATTTCTCGAGCACTGCCGCATCTTAATGAAGCTTGACGGCGGCTATCCCTGCGTTTCCCTCCTGCCCGACCATTTTTCCAAGAAAGCCGCCGATACATTCGTCGGTATGGTGCGGGATTGGGCGGAAAAGAATCAGTAAAACAAAGAGGGATCAAAAAGATCCCTCTAATTTTTTTGCCAATCAGTTGACAAATATAGTACGTTCATGGTATAATTGAAGTACAAAATATGATTGGATGGGAGATGCCGGAATGAAAAAGCTGCTTTTCCTGCTGTTTGCGGCAATGCTGCTGTTCGGATGCGGAGCGGAGGAAGCCGAACCGATGATGGTGGATGCACTGAAAATCCGTGCATGGGTACTGGAGGACGGTCTGTGGGAAACGGGACATCTGGAATACGATCCCGGCCGCTTTATGAATGGCGACTGGGTGATGGATGATGGCACGGTGCTTGCGGGCGACGAAGTTTTCAGCCTTGAACGGCTGGAGGTAGGCGTGCCGCGCGTATCCGCACCGCTGGGGCATCATTTCAACCATAATCTGAATCTGTGGTTTGATTTTGACGGCTTTATTGAGGTGGAAAAGGCTGGCCCGGAGGATGAGCGGCTGTGGATGGGGTACAATCTGGACAAACCAGATGAGCCGTGGGGCGGTGCGTTGACAAAGGGGCAGAAAATCCGCATGAAAGCCCCGTCAGCGGTGAGTCTCGTGCCTGTCGGAAAATTTTCAAACGCCGATTCCATCCGTACCACCTTCACGCTGCCGAACAACGAATACAACCTGATCGTCCGCGCATACGATTACGACAACACGCTGATGATCACCGCCGAGATTAAAGGAAACCTCGAAAATTTAGGTTCCAGTATTAGAATTTGCGATTCAACGACAAAAAATGAAACAGAAGCGGCGAATCGCGTACCGACCTCGAATTTCATGTGTGAATCGGGG
>SVSO01000322.1 GCA_015064195.1 Oscillospiraceae bacterium | reverse complement strand
CTGGGAGCTGGCCGATCCGGTCGTTTCTCCCGCGTACACCTCCGGTCTGGCAGGCCAGCCCAACGAGGTCAAGCTGAAATACCTCGCCGACAATAACTTCGCGCATCTGCAGGGCGATGAGCTGAAGAAGGCCATCTCCGAGTATATCAAAGCGAAGGGCGATAATCTGGTTGGCTCCATGGAATCGCAGGGTACCACGCCGCGCCGCCTGACCGATCTGATCGGCTCGCTGTGCGACCTTACCTCCGGCAGCGGTGATAAGGGTACGCCCATCGTATTCATCCAGGGCTATTTCGATAACTACGCGCAGTAATTTTTGAATGTGAAAAAAGTCCGCCGTGAGGCGGGTGCTCGTAAAACAGTTAACGGAGCGTATCTGAACCGATACGCTCCGTTTTTGTGTCCATATATTTGATTGCAGGCAGCCGTGGCTTTCCCAAAGGGAGAGACAAATGCGCGGTCAACGCACTGCACCGAAAGGTGTATGGAAGTGCGCCAGATCAATATAATTCTTTCACATATAAACGGTCAATTCCGTTTCCGTAATTTACTATGTCTTTCACATAGCGATAACCAAATTTTTCATACAAACCAATATATTCTGTTGGAATATAGGTATTATTAAATCCAATGTCTTTGGCATATTGGTTGGCAAACCCGATGAGCTTTCCACTTATTCGATTGCCGCGATATTTCTCACTCACAAAAATGGTCGATATCCAAGGAAATATCTCCGGCAAAGGATAATAGTCAGACTTCATGATGGTCGCCATTCCAACAATTTTCCCATTCACAATTGCTGCGAATGGAGTTTCCCATTCTTCAAATTTCCAATTTTCAAGCATGTTCACCGTATGCTCTTTGACATCCTCCCAAGAGAAGTTCTTTACAAAGTTCAGCAAGTCATCTGCCAAAGGAGTGCCTTTATCCACTTTTTTAAGTTCAATAGCTTCCATCTTCCTACCTCCCGTATTTGCCAAATTCCTATTTATTTGTCTATATGAGTTATTTTATCATATGACAGCAAACTATACAAGAACAGTCCCGGCAGGATGATCTACCGGGACTGAAACTGTTTTATGGCCACCCGCCATTACGGTGGACTTTTTCGTTTGCCCCGCGGAACTCAGAGTGAGTTGACCAGCTCGGTGGAGTTTTCGATGATCTTTTCGGCGGTGCCGGCGACGTAGCGCGCGGTGGATGCCTCGTAGCCGCCCTCGTCGTAGGCCGACTGCATCGGATAATAGCCCTCGTAGCCGTTGGCACAGCAGGCGGTGAGCGTCAGCTCAAACTTGGAGTTCTCTTTCACCTGGCGGCCGATATCGGTGAACGGCTCGCCCGGGAAGCCGGCAAGAGCCACGTCGCCCACGGAAACGGCGGTCAGCCGGAGCACCTTCTCATCCGGCGCGTCCATCAGCCGCGCAATGCGGCAGGCTTTTGCGAGGACAGCGGTGATTTTCATGCCCCCGACGGTCTCGAATTTGGAAATAAACTCCTTGGCGGCGTCGTTGCCCTGCTCGGTGTAGACCTTGTATATCTCCAGCGCCATGGGAATTTCCTCGGGCAGACCCTTGTTGAAGAGGGTGGTGATGTATTTCTCGCCGAAATTCACAGCGCCGTCCGCCAGCGGCGTGGCCAGCTCATAGCGCTCCAGCACGGACATGGCGATGCGGCGGCCCATGTAGCGGGAACGCTCGTAGCCGTGGCGGCACTGATCCGCACCGAGGCGCACGTCGATATGGTTCGTGTCGCCCTGTGCGCCGTTGATGTACATGCAGCGGGAGTTGGGGATCAGGGCCTCGTAAGTATCGCGGACAAACTTCGGATAGTCGGCGGAAATCTTCGTTCCGCCGATTACGTCGGGATGCACCTGGAAGTTGACGATGCCGATTTCCGGCTTGCCTTCGCGCTTCAGGATCAGCAGGGAAGAGTTCTCGTCCGGCTCGCCGATGGGATGGAGAATATCGGGGTTCAGCCGGCCGGGATTCGTGCGGCCGGTGCCGTCTTTCATGCGGTAGCGGCGGATGAACGCAACGTCCTCTACCTTGCCGCGGGTGTAGGACATCTCCGTCGGCGCAAGATCGGCAACCGCCAAATAAGCAGTGTCGCACAGCTTGCGCGTCAGGTATTCGATGTATTCGTCGTTTTCCCTTGAGCCGCCCGCGTTGGCGGTGCAGGGGCCGAGATGCGTATGGGTGCATGCGATGAAGACGGCCTCCGTGGCGGTTTCGGCGGCCTTGGCTACGCGCGGACGAACATCGTCCATCATCTTCATGTTGAAGCCGATGAGATCCAGGCTCATGACAACGATGCGCTTCTGCCCGTCGTCGAACGCGACGGCAGTGGCGTACAGCGGATCGAGGATGCCGTCTGCGTGGCGGACATTGAAATAGCCTGCGAGCGTAGTGCCCAGCGGGGGCGTGATGTCGATGCGTGCAAAACCGGTTTTCAGATTAGCCATGATGAGTCCCTTTCTGTGCAGAATGCATAAAATTTTAATTTTGACGGCGAACGCTTTTGTACTCGTCGTAAAATTTGTAGTAAGGACAGCCCTGCGTCTTCTTGGTCAGGAATGAGAGAAATTCATCCTCGTCCAGATCGACCCCGCATTCATAGATGTCATCCGCTTCGTTGTAATCGTAGTGAACGCAGCTGTCGCAGTTCGTCTGCTTTGCTTTAGGCGATTGCCGTTTATTCATCGGATTCGCCTCCCGTCAAGCCATGCGCCCGTGAGTCTGTCGCCGGAATAGACGAGCTTCAGCGAGAAAAACGGAGCATTCTCGGCCAGCAGATCGAGGAAAATCCGGTCGCCCTCCCACATGGGCAGATTGTACAGCATATCACGGGGAATCCATTCCAGAACACCTTCATCACAGTCGCGCAGCGTGCCGGTGAAGCCCGTTGCTGTGAAGAGATGCATATACTCTGCATCCTCCCAGGTATCGCAGACGAAGGTTACGATGCCGCGGAAGCGGTAATCGGTCAGCGTCAGGCCGGTTTCCTCGCGGACTTCGCGGAGAATGCAGTCCTCGGGCGACTCAAAACGCTCAAATTTACCGCCGATA
>SVSO01000017.1 GCA_015064195.1 Oscillospiraceae bacterium | reverse complement strand
CCGATATCGTTGATGTAGCCCTTGAAATTCGGCGATTCGGTGATAATTTTCGCCTCCGCGACCACCGATTCGATGGAGCGGGAGCGCACCGTGCGTCCCTGATGGAAGGCGATGGCACAGAAATTGCAAGCGCCGAAGCAGCCACGGTTGTGAGTGATGGACATCTCCACCTCCGCGATGGCCGGCACACCTCCCGCCGCATCGTAACAGGGATGCACACGGCGGGTGTAGGGCAGTGCGTACACCGCATCCAGCTCCTCCCGCTCCAGCGGCGGCATGGGCGGATTCTGTACAACCTGCTTGTTGTCGTAATATTCGATCATCGCCTTGCCGGTGACGGCATCGGTATTGCGGTACTGAATGCCGAACGCTTCCGCATAGCGGCGCTTGTCGGTCTTTACCTCATCGTAATCCCACTCGCCGGCAACGTCAAAATGCACCGGATCGCCCTTCTGTGCCGCATAGACCGTGCCGCGCACATCCCGGATCTTCTTCACCGGCACTCCCTTGTCCAGCAGCTTTGCAATGCGGCGGAGGATATTTTCGCCCATGCCGTAGGTGAGGATGTCCGCACGGGAATCGACAAGCACACTGCGGCGCACCTTATCGTCCCAGTAATCGTAATGGGCCAGCCTGCGGAGGGATGCCTCCAGGCCGCCGAGGATGATCGGCACGTCGCCGTATGCCTCACGGATGCGGTTGCAGTATACGATGACAGCACGGTCGGGGCGGTGTCCCATCTTTCCGCCGGGAGAATAGTAGTCGTAATTGCGGCGTTTTTTGGACACGGTATAGTGGGCCACCATGGAGTCGATGTTGCCCGCCGTGACGAGAAATCCGAGGCGCGGCCGTCCGTATTCGCGAAACGCATCGCAGGATTTATAATCGGGCTGGGAAAGGATGGCCACACGGAAGCCCTCCGCCTCCAGTACCCGGGAAATAATGGCCACACCGAAGCTGGGGTGATCCACATAAGCATCGCCGGTGACATAGACGAAATCGGGACGATCCCACCCTCTTTTCTCCATATCTCCACGGCAGATCGGTAAAAATTCTGTATTCATAGTAATTCCATTCATAAATTAAATAATCTACCTGTTAATTATAACACACAACCGCTCCATCGTCAAGCGGTCATATTCAGAAAATCATGTGCAATATTCAGAAAATGCCGATGTCCGGCCGGGCCTGCGACATTTTCTGACAGAATCCTGAAATTCCTTCGCACCTCCGGCAAAATCCGACGGAATTCTTCATAAACGATGTCAATTGAATCCCGCTGTCGGTTATGGTATAATATTCGGGTATTAATTTGAAATGAGGTGATTCACATGAAATTCATCATTCCCGGTCAGAGCGACGATCTTGACGAGCGCATCACGCGCGTTCTCCTGATCTTCGGCATCTCCCCCGCCGTATACGGCTTCCGCTATCTGCATCATATGGTCAGAACCGCATACAGCGATCCCTTCACCGCGCTGAAGGTCACGAAAACCCTTTACCCCAACACGGCAAAGATCTTCCGCACCCGCTCGGAGCGTGTTCAGTCTCTGTGCCGCGAATGCATCCTGAGTGCCTACGAAAAGCACGGTCTGGATGCCCACAGCGATTATTTCGACAGCAACCACCGTCCGCTGAGAACGGGCGCATTCATTCAGCTGACGGCGGAAAAGCTGCGCCGGGGCGAGCTGTAGACTTTTTTCCGGCCGTCGGGATCCCCGACGGCCGCCGTCTTTTGAAAAATGCCGGAGAACCTCGAAAAATTCCTGAAAAAATCCGCAAAAACCCTTGACAAATCGCAAGAATTGTGGTAGAATAATATTACCTCTGTGAGAGGGTTCTTTTTTTGTGCGCATTCCGCCGCGGATGGGTCACAATCGGGATACCGCTCTCCACGAGGGAGGTACAGATCGGTGCTTCGCCCGGCCATGCAGACGGAGCGGCGGTCACAATCAAGCGGCGAATGAAATTCATCCGACGCATAATTTTATCGGGAGGTGCCGAAATGAGAGTCAAGATCACACTGGCGTGCAGCGAATGCAAGCAGAGAAACTACGACACAAAGAAAAACAAGAAAAATGACCCCGACAGACTTGAAATGAACAAGTACTGCAAATTCTGCCGCAAGCATACCCTTCACAAGGAAACCAAATAAACAGGCATCTGCCTGCCACTGATTGGAGGATCAACATGGCGGAAAACGAAAAGCTGGAAGCGAAGACTGCCGAAAAGAAGCCCGCGAAGAAGGACAAGCCCTCTCTCGGTTCCAAAATCGGCAAGTTCTGGCGTGAGTACAGAAGTGAACTGAAGAAGGTCGTTTGGGCGACCCGCGAGTCCACGATCAAGAACACGCTCCTCGTAGCAGTCGCAGTCATCATCGTCGGCGCGTGCATCGGTCTTCTCGACTTTGCGTTCTCCAACGGCATTCTTGCACTCGGCAAGCTTGTCGGCTGATAAGCTGTCACGGAGAATCGTAAATGAGTGATCTGTATGATGCAACCGGGGAAAAAAGATGGTATGTGGCCCATACCTACTCCGGCTACGAGAACAAGGTAAAGACGAACCTTGAAAAAATCGTCGAAAACCGCGGACTTCAGGATGTCATCGTGGATATCCGGATTCCGGTCGAAACGGTTGAAATGGTTTCTGACAACGGAACCAAAAAGCAGGTGGAGGAAAAGATCTACCCGAGCTATGTGCTTGTAAAAATGGTTATGACTGACGAAACATGGCACGTCGTCAGAAATATCAGCGGCGTTACAGGCTTTGTAGGCCCCGGATCCAAGCCCACCGCACTGACGGACGCAGAGGTTGCCTCTATGGGCATCGAAGCTGCTGCTCCCAAGGTCGTTGTCAATTACAGCATCGGTGACACCGTGGAAATTATCGACGGAGCACTCAAGGGTATGCGCGGCACACTCAGCGAGATCTCCGACGACAAAAAGAAAGTCACGGTCATCGCCAATATGTTCGGAAGAGATACGCCGTTCGAGCTTGATTCGGACGCGATCACCCTTGCGAACGAGTGAGAGGTATCATTCCCCTCATAACGTGGGAGGGAGAAAACCACTAAAAATTCTCCCGAAAATTTTAACTGGAGCGAAATCCGCTCCTTCTACCACAATACGGAGGTGTATTTATCATGGCAAAGAAAATTACAGGCTACATCAAGCTGCAGCTGCCGGCAGGAAAGGCTACTCCCGCTCCGCCCGTAGGTCCTGCACTCGGTGCTTACGGTGTTGCAATTCCGGTATTCACCAAGGAATTCAACGAGAGAACCAAGAAGGATATCGGCCTCATCATCCCGGTCGTTATCACGGTTTATGCTGACCGTTCCTTCTCCTTCATCACCAAGACTCCGCCCGCTCCCGTTCTCATCAAGAAGGCAGCAGGTATCGAGACTGCATCCGCTACCCCCAACAAGACCAAGGTTGCAAAGCTGACCAAGGATCAGGTAAAGCAGATCGCAGAAACCAAGATGCCCGACCTGAACGCAGGCTCCATCGAGGCTGCTATGAGCATGATCGCAGGTACTGCACGCTCTATGGGTATCACCGTCGAGGAATAAGGAGGAGTTAACAATGAGCACAGGAAAGAAATATGTCGAGAGCGTAAAGCTCATCGAAAAAACCAAGCTGTATGATCCTGCAGAGGCTCTCGAGCTGGTTTGCCAGACCGCTAAGGCAAAGTTCGACGAGACCGTAGAGGTTCATGTCCGTCTGGGCGTTGACTCTCGCCACGCTGACCAGCAGGTCCGCGGTGCAGTTGTTCTTCCCAACGGTACCGGTAAGACCGTCCGCACCCTCGTTTTCGCGAAGGGCGACAGAGCAAAGGCTGCTGAAGAAGCAGGCGCTGACTATGTAGGTGCTGAGGATTATGTCGCTAAGATCCAGCAGGAAAACTGGTTCGAGTTCGACATCATCATCGCTACCCCCGATATGATGGGCGTTATCGGCCGTCTCGGTAAGATCCTCGGTCCGAAGGGTCTCATGCCGAACCCCAAGGCTGGTACTGTTACCATGGATGTTGCCAAGGCTGTTAAGGAAGCTAAGGCCGGTAAGATCGAGTACCGTCTCGACAAGACCAACATCATCCACTGCCCCATCGGCAAGGCTTCCTTCGGTCAGGAAAAGCTCACCGAGAACTTCAACACTCTTCTCGGCGCTATCATCAAGGCAAAGCCCGCTGCAGCAAAGGGTCAGTATATCAAGAGCTGCGTCGTAGCCGCTACCATGGGCCCCGGCGTAAAGGTAAACTCCGCAAAGCTCGGTTAATTGACAATCAAAAGCCGTCACATTCGTGGCGGCTTTTTTTAAAAATTCCATCCAAAATGGAGGCATCATTATGATTTTTGTTCGCATCATGGCATCCAACATCTGGGGCGATTATTTTGGCAATCCCGTTGACATCCGTGAGGAGCAGCTGGGCAAAATCTACGAAAAATACGATCCTGACATTCTCGCCATGCAGGAAGCGACTCCCGCATGGAACAATTCCAAGCTGTACGCGGCACTGAAGGACAAGTACACCTTCGTCACCTCCCCCGATGCTCCCGACAACAACTATGTTCCGCTGGTCTACCGCACCGGTATGTTCGAGGAGCTGGAGAGCGGCTTCGTCAAGTTCCCCGACACGCCCGACAAATCCAAGGGCGCAACATGGGCAGTGCTCAAGCACATTCAGACCGGCAAGCTTCTGGCCGTGTTCGGCACGCACTTCTGGTATCAGAAATTCGGCGATCCGGAGCATGACGCACTCCGCGTATCCAATGCCCATCTCATCACAAAATGCGCGGATGAGCTTTGCACCAAATACGACATAGCCACCGTCGCTCTCGGCGATATGAACAGCTTCCCCAATGCACCGGCGATCCAGTATCTGAGAAAAACCGGCTGGCGGTTGGCACGCGATCATGCGAAGTACACCAGCGATGTCAGCACCCATCACGGCGATCCCCAGCGCGGCGAGGACGGACTGTATCACGGCCGCCGCACCACACTCACATGGGAGCATTCCATCGACCACATCGCATACCGCGGCAATATCATGCCCGAGCGATTCGTCGTCATCGAGGATCAGGATGCCCTTGATCCCACCGACCATTCTCCCATCTACTGCGATTTTGCTATGGTTTGATCAAATAATGGCTGAGCCGGAAGGCTCAGCCATTTTCAGCCTTCATCGATGCTCTCAAGCCAAGCGAGGGCATCTGCAAAATACGGCTCATTTCTTGCGCTGTTGAACCATGACCAGCGGGGATTGGTCAGCAGATCACGGATGTACGCCATATTGCCATAGTAACGGCATGGCACAGTGGCGTAAAGGCGGTGAATATTTCCGTCTGTATCCATAGCAGCATCCCAAGTCTTGTTCACGCGCAGATTGCCAAACAGCATTCCGCCCATGTCAAGATATTCGTCGGTCAGACTCTGGAAGCGGCGGAGCTTTTCCATGGCGGACAGGAATTCTGCCCTGCCGCCGTCCACATTCCCGCTTCCGAACAGGCAGGCGGCAAGCACCAGCTGCTTGTAGGCGTAAAACGCCAGCCATCCGTCGGGGACACTCCCATCCTTGCCGAAAGAATCAATAACCGCCAGCACGCTTTTGTGATACTCAACCTTCCGAACCGGACCAAGCCGATCCGGATACCGACTCTCCAGCTGTTTTGCCATATTTTCAATGGATTCCAACCCCTGATAGATCAGTGTGTTTTTGTCATCGTCATACCGGATGAAGCGGTTGATCATCAGACTGCGGCGGGTATAGTTTGCAGTATTCGGCACAAGCTTCAGCCACGCCCCGACCTCATCTTCCTCGCAGGCTGCCACCATCTGCTCGATCGCCATATTGCGGTATTCGGCATTGTCCAGCATCCTGTCTGCCGCCTCACGGAGCAGCGGCATATACTTTGCGCGATTCTCCGGATTTTCCACGATATGACCGCTGATTTCCGCGCCCAGACAATACGCATAATAGAGATCATCGGGATAGCGCCGATAATACGCCGCGGCAAATTCGAGCTTATCCGTGCTGTACCAATCATAGGTGTTCAATTCCTTCTCAAACTTCTCCCTCTCTGCTTCTCTTGACGCGGCATCGTTAGCAAGCAGCTCGTCGATGCTCACACCAAAGAAGTTGGCGATGGCAGGCAGCTGCGTGATGTCTGGATAGCCGTAGGCACACTCCCATTTTGACACAGACTGAGCGGTAACGCCGAGAGCAGTCGCAAGCTGTTCCTGCGTCAGCTCCCGCACACGGCGCAGGCGGCGGATGTTTTCACCAAAGTTCAGTTCCATTTGGTTCTCCTTTATAATTTGGATTGACATGAGCTCTTGTCTGACTCTATTGTACCATAAATCACCGAAAGAATCAATAACCGCTCATTTGTGCCAAGCTCAACTTTACGGATAGTTTTTCACCCTGCGATATTTTTTGTAAAGGAAGCTTGACAAATCCGCGCTGTTATGCTATAATAAAAATGTAAAGGAAACTTGACACGAGAGGGCGGTGGATGCGTGAAAAACAGAATCGAAGAGCTCCGGCGAAAACGCGGAATCACACAATATGAGTTCGCGCTGGCCATCCGTGTGTCCCGGCAGACCGTCAGCTCCATTGAAACGGGCAAGTACAACCCATCCCTCGAGCTGGCATTTGCCATCGCAGCATATTTCGGGATTCCCATCGAGGAAATTTTCATTTATGAAGGAGGCGCGGAGAATGAGAACGCGTAATCTGATCGAAGGTATCGTCATGCTGTCCATCGGCATCGGCAGTCTCATCGCCGCGCTGATCGCCGCACCTGCACTTGACGATGTGATGTACCATCTGACGGGATACTGCTCCATGTTCGGCATTCTGTCCATTGGACGGTATCTCTACTGGAATCTGCCGAAAAACCGTGCGGCGCGCGAGAAGATTCTGTATTATGAGAACATCGAGCAAAACGATGAACTGCAGGTCCGGATCCGGGATCAGGCCGGACGGATCGCCAATGAAGTGGGTGTCTATGCTCTCTGCGCGGCCATCTTCATCGCCGATATTCTCGACCAGCTTAAGATCATCCAGGATGCGGGCATCACCATTCTCATTCTCGCCATCTGCCTCGCACTCCAGCTGATCGCCCAATGGATCAGCTTACGGCATATAACAAAAAAATTCAAATGAAAAACTGCGCTGCCGGGAACGGACAGCGCAGTTCTTTTCATTAAATAATCTCCAGCTCGTCCCGGGACGGGAATTTGGGGAAGGTCTTGCAGATGGTGTCCTGATACCAGTAGCAGACGGAGGAAATATCGTCCTGCCGCGGCAGATACCGGCCTTCGCTCCGCCAGCCCAGCGCCTGAATGGTCACGCGCAGATCCTTCTTGAAATAGATGGGATCGGTGATGTGCCAGCGGTACATGGAGAAACGGTGATTTGCTCCGTATGTGCCGTCCGGCCGTGTGATCTTGGGTACACCGGCATAAGGCGTGCAGAATTCGCGGTACTGCCCACCCACGTCAAAGTTGTACGCGCCGCAGAAATAGTCCTCAGTGCCCGTGCCGCAGATGGTCGGGAACTCCGCGTCGCCGTCAAGATAGAACTTGATCTCGCCTTCGCCCCACCATGCGTTATTGTTCAGACCCCAGTACATATACGTGCCCACGTACTGTCCGCAGCCCTCAACATTGTCAACGATGGTATAAACTTCCTTATACGGCAGCGGATTTACGCGGCGGAACTGTGCATGGAAATAGCAGCTGTCCGCCGGGATCTCGCCCAGCACATAGTCCACCTGATAGTACAGCGTCACCGTCTCCGCGTGCATATTCTCCACGGTGATGCGGCAGTGCTTGCGGAAGGGCATCTCCCAGTAGCAGTTCATGCCGCGGCCGGGATTGACACAGACCGGCAGAGACGTGACCTGCGCGAAGCTCATGTAATTCGCGGCGGCGAAGAAATCACCCAGCGGCACCTCCACGGACGGCGTGTCGCTGCCATCCCAATAGAAGCGGATAATCATGCGGCGGTTTGCCTTGCAGCTGTCCGTCATCCAGATGTGGCGGATGATGCCCGGGCCTTCGATGTCAGCCACCTCGAAGGTCTGGCCTGCGGGAATATTCACAGAGGGGGAGATTTTCCAGCCGCGTCCGAGATCTCTGGCGCATCCGGCACCGGTTCCGGTCTCGGCCATGCCGCCCTTACCCTTTTCACCCTTGAAGTTTTCCGCAGAAATTGATCGGGACTCAAAATGGCTTGCACGGGCAAGTCCGGATAAATCCGTAAAATAATTGCTCATAATATTGCAATCCTCCTTTCTTTGTGATATAATTATAGCATAATCGCCCTTTCCGTGCAATTGCAGGACTTGGCAAAATATTTAACAGTTATTGACGATGAATATGAACCGAAACGCCATCTCTCCTTACATTCACACCGCCATGCACTCCACCATCGCCGCACAGTATGTCATAAAGACGCGGGTGCTGTTCGACTATGAGCTGATCTATGTGCGCGGCGGCAGCTGTACCATCACCGTTGACGGAACGGCGCATCACTGCAGAAAAAACGATGTGGTGCTCATCCGTCCCGGCGTTCCTCACTCCTTTCAATGCGGCGCGGGACAGGATTTTGTCCAGCCCCACATACATTTCGATCTGATCTACTCTGATCAGAGTGAGAAACGCACCGTATCCTTCAAAAATCGCGGCGATATGTCCACCGAGGAGCTTTCTCTCATCAGCGATGACATCCTTGCCGGCGTCCCGATCCCCACCGTTTTCCGCCCCATGGATGCGGATCGGTTTCAGCGGCTGTTCTTTGATGTGATCCATCTCTATGTCAAAAAGCCACCCCATTACGAGCTTCTCTACAAGGCGCGGCTCATCGAGCTTGTCACGCTCATTCTCGAACAGTTTGAACAGTCCCATCCCGCCGAGAAAGACACGCGATGCAGTGAGATCGCCGCCGTCAAAAGCTTCATCGACGCAAACTTTCTCCAGCCCATCACCCTCGACTCCCTGTCAGGGCAGTTCCATGTCAACAAGTACACCCTCACCCGCAACTTCCGGCGGCATTATCACCAGAGTGTCATCCTGTACTGCCGCTCTCTGCGCATCGAATATGCAAAAAATCTCCTGCGCACCACCAACCGCTCCATTTCCGCCATCGGCGAGGAGCTGGGATTTTCCGACATCTACTCCTTCAGCCGCTTTTTCCATTCCTTCACCGGTCTGTCGCCCAAGGCATTCCGGGATGCTCAATCGAGGTAACCGCCAATGAAACTTGTAAGCCGCCTTCTCACACTGGCTAAAAATCACATCGGAACCATGATCTTCGCCTGCGTCGGTATCATCGGCGCCGCCATTCTCAATCTGGTCACGCCCGCACTGCTCCGCTCCTTCACCGCATCGCTGGAATCGCCGGAGGGACTGACCAAGCGTCTGCTCGTCATCTATGCGCTGGTGCTTGTGACCGCCTATCTCGCCCGCGCGGTCTGCCGGGGCATTACCCTCGGCGTGGCACACGTTGCCGCATGGCGGTTCGTGGCCGAGCTGACTCTCAAGGTCTACGACAAGCTGGAGACCCTCTCCATGCGCTATTATCAGGACAAGCAGACCGGTGAGCTGATGAGCCGCCTCGTCAACGATACCCGCCAGTTTGAGGTGCTCATCGCCCATTCCATCCCCGATCTGGTGTCCAATCTGCTGGTCATCATCGGCGTCTGCATCATGATGTTTACCATCAATGCGGAGCTGGCACTCATCACCCTCATCCCCGTTCCCGTGGTCATCATCGCAGGCTGGCTCTACTCCAAAAAGGTCGCGCCCATGTTCCGCATCAATTCCCGGGTGCTGGGTGAGCTGAACGGCGTTTTTCAGGACAATCTCACCGGCATGAAGGAAATCCAGGCCTTCGGATGCGAGGAGAGCGAGCATGAAAAAATGACGGACAACTGCCGCTATTACGCCAAGGTCAACATCCGCGCCAATCTGGCCAACGCTGTGTTCACTCCCGGCATTGAGCTTATCACCTCCATCGGCACCATCATCGTGGTACTGTTCGGCGGAATGCTGGCGCTGGACGGCAAAATGGCCATCTCCGACATCGTGGGCTTTGTCATGTATCTGAGCCTGTTCTACACACCGCTGGCCGTTCTCGCACGTCTGGTGGAGGATCTGCAGGTCGCCGCCGCCAGCGCACAGCGCGTGTTCGAGGTGCTGGACAGCGAGCCGGAGGTGAAGGAAGCGCCCGATGCGGTGGAAATTCCCCGGGGCGAGGGCAAAATCGAATTTGAAAACGTCACCTTCCATTACAATCCCGCCGAGCCTCTGCTGGACAACATTTCCTTCACCGCAAAGCCCGGCGAGATGATCGCACTGGTCGGCCCGACCGGTGTGGGCAAGACCACCATCGTTTCACTGCTGGAGCGATTCTACGATCCCATCTCCGGCTGTGTGAAGCTGGACGGCACCGACATCCGCTCCGCCAGCCTCCGTTCCCTGCGCGCACAAATCTCCATGGTACTGCAGGATGTGTTCCTGTTCAACGGCACCATCGCGGAAAATATCGCCTACGGCCTCGCGTTCACAAGCAGCGAGGAGTTTTCGCACATCACAAAAGCGGACGGCAGTCTTGAGGTTCGCGGCGTGTCGGAAAAGCTGACCAACGTGATCCATAAAAATCCCGACACGGATATGATCGTGTCCTCCTCCGTGCGCGAGCTTGACATGGAGAAAATCCGCGCCGCCGCCAAGATCGCCCACGCCGACGAATTCATCATGGCCATGCCCGACGGCTACAACACGCTCATCGGCGAACGGGGCGTGCGGCTCTCCGGCGGTCAGAAGCAGCGCATCGCCATCGCCCGCGCCGTCCTGCGGGATACGCCCATCCTCATCCTCGATGAAGCCACCAGCGCCGTGGACAATGAGACGGAGGCGGAGATTCAGGCGGCCATCGAATCGCTGGCGGGCAGCCGCACCATCATCGTCATCGCCCACCGGCTGTCCACCGTCATGCGCGCCGACAACATCCTTGTGCTGGAGCACGGAAAGATCGTGGAATCCGGCCGGCACGACGAGCTTGTGGCAAGAGACGGGCTGTACGCAAGACTTTGCCGCAGTCACGACGCCGATCGGCGGATCGGGGCAGCCCTGTGATAATTTTTGTACAAAGGGATTGACAAAATGCAAATTATGTGATATAATAATCGCAGTGAGCGGATATGTCAGCCGCTCACTGCGATTGCTTCCTGAGTAGAGCTGCAATCGCGCGCGTTACTATTTTTCTACTTTCTTTTCTTTTCCTTTCTTTTTCTTTCTTTTGCACAGGAAGCGGCTTCGGCCGCTTTCTGTGTTTTTCTGCTTATCCCGGTCCGGAGTAAAAATTTTGGATTTTTTTCAAATAACTCTTGCATTTTCTGAAGATATGTGTTATACTGTTATTGTAAGCTGTAATGATAAGGAGAGTGGGTCGCAAAACCCACTCTTAATTTATGCCGCATAGCACAAACGGAGTATTGTAAGTGAAAAACAAAAAATCATCAAAAAACATTGTCTCCGTCGTGTCCGAAGCCCTCACGCCCGTCATCAATGAGCTGGGCTATGAGGTCTGGGACATCGAATATGTCAAGGAAGGCGCGGATTATTTCCTCCGCTTTACCATCGACAGCGACGACGGAATCGACATCGACGACTGCGAGAAGGTGCATCGCGCCATCGATCCCCTGCTCGACGAGCTTGACCCCATCGAGGATGCCTACCATCTGGAAGTCTCCTCCCCCGGACTTGAGCGCGATCTCAGGTACGACTGGCACTACGAGGTCTGCATCGGCGAAAAGGCGGAGCTGAGGCTGTTTGCGCCCATCGAAGCCTATCCCGGCAAAAAGTCCTTCGTCGGCATTCTCAAGGCCTATGAGGACGGAAAGATCACCCTTGACGCGGACGGCGGCGAGGTCACGATCCCCCATGAAGCGGTCTCCAAGGCAAAGACCGTATACGATTTCTGATTAAGTTTATAGAAAGGCTTGGTTACAAAAAATGAATTCCGAACTGTTTGAAGCGCTGGAAGCTCTCGAAAAGGAAAAAGGAATTTCCACCGATTATATGCTTGAGCGCGTAGAGGCTGCTCTCGTCAGCGCATACAAGCGTGACCGCAACGGTCTTGCCAATGTACGCGTGGACATCAACAAGGAAAAGCAGTCCATCCGTATGTTTGAGCAGAAGACCATCGTTGAGGAGGTTCTCGACGAGGAGACGGAGATCACCCTTCCCGAAGCACTCAAGATCAACCGCAAATACGCCCTCGGCGATATCTGCGAGATCGAGCTGAAGCCCAAGAATTTCCGCCGCCTTTCCGCACAGACCGCAAAGCAGGTCATCATTCAGGGCATCCGTGAGGCGGAACGCTCCATGATGATCAAAGAATACGAAAGCAAGAAGGAAGAGATCATCACCGCCATCGTCGATAAGGTCGATCCCGAAAATGAGGATGTACTGGTGGATACCGGAACCAGCAAGGTCTACCTGAAGAAGCAGGATCAGATCCCCGGCGAGCATTTCAACGTGGGCGACCACATCAAGGTGTTCGTCACCGAGGTCATGAAGGAGACCCTCCGCGGCCCGCTGGTATCCCTCTCCCGCACTGCTCCCGGCCTTGTCAAGCGTCTCTTTGAGCTGGAGATCCCCGAGATCCAGGACGGCACGGTGGTCATCATGTCTATCACCCGTGAAGCCGGCTCCCGCACCAAGATGGCCGTCATGAGCCGCGACGAAAATGTGGACCCCATCGGCGCGTGCATCGGTAATCGCGGTATGCGTATCCAGAGCATCGTCTCTGAGCTGCGCGGTGAAAAGATCGACATCGTGAAGTACAGCGAGGATCCGGTGGAATACGTCAGCGCCGCACTTTCTCCCGCAGCGGTCAAGGAAGTCGTGCTGGACAGCGAAAAGTCCTGCCGCGTGGTGGTGGATGCGGATCAGCTCTCCCTCGCCATCGGCAAAGAAGGCCAGAACGCACGTCTCGCCGCACGTCTCACCGGCTTCAAGATCGACATCAAGACCAAATCCGCTCTTGAGGAAGAAGAAGCCGCAAAGCGCGCCATCATCGACGCAGCCGACGAATCCGACGAAGATTCCGCCAACTGACCGTCATGTACCATAGAAGAAGCAGATAACGATCCCACATCGGTACGCGTGCGCTGCGGCGCAGTCGGACAGATGCGGGATGTGACGACAATCGTAATACGGAGGAAATCGTATTTTGCAGGAAAACAATCAGGCAAGACCCAAAAAGAAAATTCCCGAGCGCAAATGCCTCGGCTGCGGCGAAATGAAGCCCAAGTCCGAGCTTGCCCGCGTGGTGCGCGCACCCGACGGCAGTGTGTCGCTGGATCTCATCGGCAAAAAGTCCGGCAGAGGCGCATATGTATGCAAAAGCGTGGACTGTCTCAAAAAATGCAGAAAGCAGAAGCGCATCGACCGCAGTCTGGAGGTCACGATCCCCGATGATGTGTGGGACGCGCTGGAAAAGGAGCTTGCCGAACATGAGTGACAAAACAGCATCAAGCGAAAATGCTTGCATCCACCGCCTGCGTGACGGCGCGGACAAAAAGCTCCTCGGCCTGCTGGGATTCGCAGCAAGAGCGAGAAAGCTCATTTGCGGCACGGATTTATGCCGCGATGCTATCCGCCGCGGCCAGCTTCCGCTGGTCATCGTAGCGGGCGATGCATCCGAAAATACCAAAAAGCGCATCACCGACGCCTGCAGCTATTACGACGCAGATGTATGCCTGACAAAGCTCCCCTCATCCGTATTATCGAAGCAGATCGGAAAAACGGCAGACATTGCCGTCATCGGCGTTTCCGACATGAACTTTGTAAACGGAATCGCCGCACTGTTTGACGAATAATCATAGATATTACCGTACCGAAAGGATGAACATCAGAATATGGCAGCAAACCAGAAGAATCAGACCCGCGTAAGCAACCTCGCCAAGGATCTCGGCATGAAAAACAAGGAGATCATCGACGTGCTGGCTGAACGCGGAATCGAGGGTAAGACCCATTCCACCGTGCTGACGCCCGATGAGTTCGGACTCGTGATCAGCACCCTGACCGAACGCAGTCAGATCGACAGCCTCGACGATTATATCGACGGCAAGATCAAGATCGAAATGCCCGAGCCGAAGCCCGCAAAGCCGAAGACTCCCAAAGCAGCCGCTCCCAAGGCTGAAGCTCCCAAAGCTGAAGCTCCCAAGGCTGAAGCTCCCAAAGCCGAAGCTCCCAAAGCCGAAGCTCCTAAAGCTGAAGCTCCCAAAGCTGAAGCTCCGAAGGCAGAAGCTCCTAAAGCCGAAGCTCCGAAGCCGGCTGCTCCCAAGACGGAAGCTCCCAAGCCTGCCGCGCCGAAGCCCGTTCAGCGTCAGGATGCACCGCGCACGGAAAATCGTCCCCAGCAGAACAATCGCCCCCAGAACGGTGAACGCCGCGACTTCCAGAACCGTGACAACCGCGACGGCAATCGTCCCCAGAACGGCGGGTTCCAAAGAAACGATCGTCCGCAGAACGGCGAGCGCCGCGATTTCCAGAATCGTGACAACAATCGCCCGCAGAACAGCAATTTCCAGAAAAACGACCGCCCGCAGGGTGATCGTCCCCAGGGCAATTTCCAGAGAAATGACCGTCCCCAGGGCGGATTCCAGAACGGCGAGCGCCGTGATTTCCAGAATCGCGACAACAACCGTCCGCAGAACGGCGGCTGGAACAAAGACCGTCAGCAGGGCGGCGGCTTCAAGGACAAGGATTACGGCAGCGAAAAGCGTTCCACCGGCCCGAAGCCCGCACCGGTTCACACCTACACCCGCGGTCAGAATGCACCGAAGAATCCCGGTGAGAGCCGCATTGTCGATACCCGCACCACGACTGTGGATCTGGAAAAATACGATGAGCGTCTCGAAAACTTCGTACCCGAATCCTCCAAGGATGCACGGGGCGAGAAGCAGAAGCTCAAGAAGCAGAACACCCGCGACTATTCCGGTCAGCGCGAAAAAGAGCGCATGGCCATGGAAAAGCTCCGCAAGCAGGGCGTGGAGCGCGCCAAGAAGCAGCCCCTCCAGATCACCGTTCCGGACGAAATCTCCGTCGGCGAGCTGGCAAGCCGCCTCAAGATGACCGCAGGCGAGGTCATCAAGAAGCTGATGGGCCTTGGCGTTATGGCGACCGTCAACGAGATCATCGACTACGATACCGCGTATCTGGTGGCCGATGAGCTTGGCGCAAAGGTAACGAAGGAAGTGGTCGTCACCATCGAGGAGCGTCTGTTCGACGATTCCGAGGATGCGGCAGAGGATCTGGTTACCCGCGATCCCGTCGTCTGCGTCATGGGTCACGTTGACCACGGTAAGACTTCCCTCCTCGACGCCATCCGCCACACCAACGTCACCTCCGGCGAGGCTGGCGGCATCACGCAGGCTATCGGTGCATACCGCGTTCACATCAAGGATCGCGACATCACCTTCCTCGATACGCCCGGTCACGAGGCGTTCACGGCAATGCGCGCCCGCGGTGCAAAATCCACCGATATCGCAATCCTCGTTGTTGCGGCAGATGACGGCATCATGCCTCAGACCGTGGAAGCGATCAACCATGCAAAGGCAGCCGGCATTGACATCGTTGTCGCCATCAACAAGATGGACAAACCTACCGCAAATCCCGACAACGTCAAGCAGGAGCTGACAAAATACGACCTTCTCCCCGAGGAATGGGGCGGCGAGACCATCTGCGTGCCCGTATCGGCACTCACCAAGATGGGCATCGACGATCTGCTGGAGAATGTGCTTCTCGTGGCGGATATGAAGGAAATGAAAGCCAATCCCAACCGCCGCGCAAAGGGTCTTATTCTCGAAGCAAAGCTGGATAAGGGCCGCGGCCCGGTTGCGACCGTCCTCGTGCAGAACGGTACGCTCCACAGCGGCGATATCGTGATCGCAGGCACGGCAGTAGGTCGTGTCCGCGCCATGACCGACGACAAGGGCAGAACCGTCAAGGCAGCAGGCCCGTCCGTTCCGGTGGAGATCATCGGTCTTGCGGAAGTTCCCGAATCCGGTGACGAATTTGCCGCAGTCGAGGACGAGCGCATGGCCCGTGAGCTGGCAGAACAGCGCCGCGAAAAGGTCAAGGAGGAGCAGTTCAAGGCAAACGCCAAGGTCAACCTGAACGACCTGTTCGCGCAGATCTCCGAGGGCGTCAAGGATCTCAACATCATCGTCAAGGCAGATGTGGGCGGCTCGGCTGAGGCTGTCAAGCAGTCCCTCGTCAAGCTCACCAATGAGGAAGTCCGCATCAACATCATCCACACCGCTGTCGGCGGCATCACCGAGGGCGACGTCATGCTGGCAGCCGCATCCAATGCGCTCATCGTCGGCTTCAACGTCCGTCCCGATAAGACAGCCATCGACAAGGCGGAGAAGGAATCCGTGGAGATCCGCACTTACCGCATCATCTACGAGTGCATCGAGGAGATCGAGGCGGCAATGAAGGGTATGCTGGCACCCACCTTCAAGGAGGTTCTGCTGGGTCATGCCGAGGTGCGCCAGACTATCCACGTGCCCAACGTGGGTACCATCGCCGGTTCTTATGTGCAGGACGGCAAGGTTTCGAGAAACGCGCAGATCCGCGTCGTCCGCGATGGCGTGGTGATCTTCGAGGACAAGATTTCCTCCCTCAAGCGCTTCAAGGACGATGCCAGGGAAGTCGCACAGGGCTTCGAGTGCGGTATCGGCCTCGAACGCTTCAACGACATCAAGGAAGGCGACATTCTGGAAGCCTTCGTTATGGAAGAAGTCAAAGCGCAGTAACGCAAAAGCAAAACAGCGATCGCTATGCGGTCGCTGTTTTTTGTCCGTGCGAGTTGTACAAATGTCAGTGCAAAATATATGCATATTTCATGAATTTGATTTCATTACATAAAATCTATTGACATTTCGCAAAATGTAGTGTATAATATAGTCAAGGGTAAGGAAAAAATTGGTTCAACACGGATCGGAGGTGAAACGGAATGATGAAAGAATCAATGCTTGCCAATATAAACAATCGTGTCCCATCATATCGAATCAAGTGTATTTTTTACCGCGCATAGGCTGTGATAAACTGAGCTTATGTGCATCCGGCAGCTACCCGGCCATTATGCCAAAGAAAGGATAACTGCAATGAAAAAAATGATTCAGAAACATTACAAGCTCATCTCGCTCGTCATGACCCTGACCATGCTGTTCTGCACCATGTTTGCAATACCGGCATCGGCACATGACCACGACCATATCCACGAAGGCGAAGCCTGCTTTATTGTCCATCTGCCCGACGGGCAGACCGTGCGCGTAGCATCGCTCCGTCAGGTTGTCACCTGCGGCTGTTCCAATCCGGTATTAGGTGACTATGGTATCAATAAACCTCATGCTAACAAAGTAGCATACCATACAACTCCTTTAATCCAAGTGTGTTTTAATTGTGGTTGGGAATACTACTATGGAGCAGAAAACATTGGCGGTTGCGGCCCATGGTGTTTATATCCCCAATGGCCGGGATGGGAGAATGTATAAAACTCTAATTTAACTGATATATAAACATAATATTAGCAGTAGGCAATGTTAACATTGCCTACTGCATTATACTCCCAGAGGAGGTGCCATCATGAAATATTTCGCTGTATTCATCTTAGCAATCGTCTGCGTTGCGGCGCTGAGCTTCTTCACCTACGACCCTCCGTATGAGGAGCCGCGGCTCAAAATGAGCACATTCGTGTTCGATGACAGCATCGCCGACCCCAACGCCTGGGACAAAAAGTCCAACGTGTTCACCTTTGAGGAGCTGGAGCTGGGCGTACCGAAAATCGTCACCACCAGTATGTATGACCACTCCGACCTCGTCAACATCAACATTCTCTTTGAATACGACGGCGGCATCATCCAAGCGACCTCAGACGATGTGCAGATTTCTGTCGGAGACGGCGCAGGGCCATTCTATCTGGCGAAGCGCTCCCAGCCAACTCAGCGGTTCGGGTACAACTTTCACGTCAATGACAGCGGTTATATGGCATTTAATCCGGTGATCGGTGGTAGCGGCGCGTGTGAGCTTGATGAAAAGCATTTTCCGCTTGACCCCAGCAGGCGCAATGCGCTTCCGGGAAATGAAACCTTTATCAATGTGCGCGTCTACAAAAATGACCTCAACGAATGGCCGCTTGTCACAGCCACGATCAAGCTGACACAGCTTTACGATGGTCGATGGCCGGTAGGCAAACCCGTCACATCCGATTTCTTCCAAATCGAGCTGATTTCGTATGAATAATCACCGTGCAAGCGTCAGCTTGCCGAAGAATTCGCTTCTGTGGAAATCGGGCGCAGGCGTGTCCACCTCCGACCACATTCCGTAGGGCAGGATCTCATGATCGCCGCCGCATTTGTAGAAATTCGCGCCCATGACGGTGTTCTCGTCGATCTTGTCAAGCTTGAACACCTCACGCAGCACCTTCACCGGCACAAATTCAAACAGCTCCCACATTTCGTCGGTCTTTTTCACCGTGATGGCAAACGGCTCATATCCCAGCTCCACGATGGGCGTGCGGTCATAGCGGTCATGGCCATAGGCGATGAGGGTGGTGGGGTTGGCATTGCATTCGATGTTGATGTAGCCGTTATCCGGTGCGCCGGGAGCTTTCATCGTGAAGAAGCACTCCATGCAGCTGTCCTTGTACACCGGCTCGTTGTGATTCTTGTAGGTGATGAGCGGATTGCTCTCCCGGCAGGCGAAGTGGATGTACAGCCCCTCCGTCTCATCGCCGGTGGCCGCGTATGCCATCTGCGCATAAGTCTCCGGCTTATCCACCGTTCCCCATTTGAAAATATCCACCGGCGCTTTTTCCATGACGCTCCAGTCAATCGCCGCGCTGTCGGTGATCTTTACGGTTAAATTTCTCATATGATCGCTTCCTTTCTGGTATCCTTCTCGGATGTTATCATCATTATACCGCATTTTCGGCCGTATTGCAAGAGCAGGTGAGAAATTTTTATGAATTTTTCAAAAAACTATTTACAAACGCCCGCAAATGTAATATAATATTGGTGGATAGAAAAAGGCGATGAACGGAAGGAGTCTCATCGTGCCGGCGACAGAGAATCGCGCAGTGAAAGCTTGGTGGAAGCGCGTGCCGGTGTGAGTGACAGTACGTGCGTCCGTGAGCCGGTGCGGTGAACTTACAGTAGCCGCGCACGGGAGCTTCCCGTTACAGGAGCAGGATATCGAAGGGTATCCGGCAGAGTAAAATGTAAAGTGGAACCGCGCCATGCCGCCTTTACAGCCCCGGGAGGGCTGTGGGCGTTTTTTTATTACTTGATAAATGGAGTGAATTTATGGAAATCAAGCTTAACATCGATCCGGGAAAGATCACAAAAAATCTCAAAAAGGCGAAGGATGAGATCGTAAACGACATCCGCGTCATCCGTGAGCGTGACCCCGCCGCTACCAGCAATTTAGAGGTCGCTCTCCTCTATTCCGGCTTCCATGCCGTCCTCGCATACCGCGTCTCTCACAAGCTGTATGAGAAAAATATGCACTTCGCCGCCCGCATGGTCAGCCAGGGTGCGCGCTTCTTGACCGGCATCGAGATCCATCCCGGCGCAAAGATCGGCAAGGGACTGTTCATCGACCACGGAAGTGCCGTCGTCATCGGTGAAACGGCGGAGATCGGCGACAACTGCACCATCTATCAGGGCGTGACTCTCGGTGGTACCGGCAAGCACGTGGGCAAGCGTCATCCCACCCTCGGCAACAATGTCATGGTCGGCTCGGGCGCAAAGGTGCTCGGCCCGTTCAAGGTGGGCGATAATTCCAAGATCGCGGCAAACGCCGTCGTTCTGGAGGAAGTGCCCTCCGATTCCACGGCGGTGGGTATTCCCGCCCGTGTGGTTCGCCGCGGCAACATCCGGTGCGTGGCCAACGATCTCGACCAGGTACATATCCCCGACCCTGTCGCACAGGAGATCTGCCGGCTCAACATCCGCATCGAGCATCTGGAACGGAAGCTGGCCGAAGCGGAGAAAAAACTGTCATCAAATGAAGGAGAAGACAAATGAAGCTCTACAATACCGCCACAAGAACCCGTGAGGATTTTGTCCCGAACAATCCCGAGCTGGTGAAAATGTACACCTGCGGCCCGACTGTGTACCATTTCGCCCACATCGGCAATCTGCGCTCCTATATCATGGAGGATATTCTTGAAAAATCCCTGCGCTACTGCGGCTATAACGTGAAGCGCGTCATGAACATCACCGATGTTGGCCATCTGGCTTCCGATGCGGATACCGGCGAGGATAAGATGCTCAAGGGTGCAAAGCGCGAGAACAAATCCGTCATGGAGATCGCAAAATACTACACCGATGCTTTCTTCGAGGACTGCCGCAAGCTGAACATCAAGCATCCCGATGTGGTTGAGCCGGCCACAAACTGCATCGAGGATTACATTCACATCATCGAAACGCTCATCGAAAAAGGCTTCGCATATCAGGCCGGCGGAAATATTTATTTCGATGTATCCAAGCTGAAGCAGTATTATATCTTCAACGACTTCAACGAGGACGATCTGGAGGTCGGTGTCCGCGAAGGCGTGGAGGAGGATGAAAACAAGCGCAATAAGAACGATTTTGTGCTGTGGTTCACCAAGTCCAAGTTTGAGGATCAGGCACTCAAATGGGATTCGCCGTGGGGCGTCGGCTATCCCGGCTGGCATATCGAATGCTCCGGCATTTCCATGAAGCATCTGGGCGAGGATCTGGACATCCACTGCGGCGGCATCGACAATGCGTTCCCCCATCACACCAACGAAATTGCCCAGTCTGAGGCCTACCTCGGCCACAAATGGTGCAACTACTGGATGCACGTCCATCATCTGAACACCGGCTCCGGCAAGATGTCAAAATCCAAGGGCGAATTCCTCACCGTTTCGCTGCTGGAGGAAAAGGGCTACGATCCGCTGGTCTACCGTCTCTTCTGCCTCCAGTCTCACTACCGCAAGAATCTCGTGTTCACATGGGAAAACCTCGACAATGCAGTCGTCACTTATAACAAGATGATCGCCAAGATCGCCGCGCTCAAGCCGAACGACGGTGAGCTCGATCAGGCGGCATTCGATGCGCTCCGTCAGAAATTCATGGATGCGGTGGGCAATGATCTCAACACCGCGCTGGCGGTCACGGCAGTCTACGACGCGCTGAAATATCAGACAAACGATGCAACCAAGCTGGCGGTGCTGGCGGATTTCGACAAGGTGCTGGGACTGGATCTCATCGCCAAGGCGGATGCCAAGCGCAAGGAAGCGGCGGCGGCTCCCAAGGCCGGCGAATTCACGGTCATCTGCGAGAGCGGTGAGCCGGATGCCGATATTGAGGCAAAGCTCCGCGCACGTCAGGATGCGAAGAAGGCGAAAAATTTCGCCGAAGCTGACAGAATCCGCGACGAACTCAAGGCTTCCGGCATCGAAATCACCGATATTCCCGGCGGTGCGAAGTATAAGCGGGCATAAGTACAACAGAAGGGTCAAAATACCTCAATGAAGTATCGCTGATTTAATGCACATTTACCATTGATTTTTTGTTCATTTTAGTGTAAAATGTATACAGCGACATATTCTTAAAATTATTATGAAAAAGGAGTAAACCCCATGAAAAAGTTTTTTGCACTCGCTCTGGCGGCTCTTATGATTTTCGCCATGGCAGCCTGCGGCAGTGAGCCTGTCGTTAAGGTAATCGAAATCGAACTGACCGAAGAAGAATACGCATTCGGCGTTGACAAGGATCAGCCCGAGCTTCTCGAGAAGGTCAATGCCTTCATCGAAAAGATCCAGAAGGACGGCACCTTCGACGAAATCTGCAACAAGTATTTCGGCGACGGCACTCCCGCCCCTGTAACCTCCGCAGCTCTTGATGAGTCCAAGGATCAGCTGGTCGTTGCTACCAACGCCGCATTCGAGCCCTTTGAGTACATGGATGGCGACAAGTACCTCGGCATCGATATGGAAATCGCCGCTATGCTGGCAGAAGAGCTTGGTCTGGAGCTTGTTATCCAGAACATGGACTTCGAATCCGTATGCCTCTCCGTTGGTCAGCACAAGTGCGACATCGCAATGGCTGGTCTGACCGTTAAGCCCGACCGCGAGGAGTATGTAACCTTCTCCAAGTCCTACTACAGCGCATCCCAGAAGCTCATCACCAAGATCGAAGACACCGCATTTGACGCCTGCACCGACGCCGCTTCCGTTGAAGCAATCCTCGCAGGTCTGGATGCCGCAACCAAGATCGGTGTTCAGAACGGCACCACCGGTATGTTCTACGTACAGGGCGACGCTGACTGGGGCTTTGACGGCTTCGCAGCTGAGTGCGTTGTTTACGCGAACGGTTCTCTTGCAGTTCAGGACCTGATCAATGGCAACATTCAGTATGTCATCATTGACTCCGCTCCCGCAAAGTGCATCACCGACGCATTCAACAACTGATTTCCGCTGTCCACAACTATGTCGTATCACTGCTCTTTCACCGCAATGGTGAAAGAGCAGGAATTTTAATGAGGTGAACCAAGAGGTTGTATAAGATTCTCCCGCTCCTTATGTCGGATATCGTCTTCAACACGCCGATCAAGGAGGTCAACAAATTTCTCGATACGCTGATCAACGCCAAGGGCTATCTGAAGGTGCTGGAAGGTCTGCAGAATACCGTCATTATTTCGGTCATCGGCCTTGTCATCGGCATCATCATCGGTACGCTCATCGCGACCGTGCGTGTCATCCCCAAGTATAAGACGCTCCCCCGCGTCCTCAACGGCATCTGCTCCTTCTACGTGGGCTTTTTCCGCGGAACGCCGATGGCAGTCCAGCTTCTGCTGTTCTATTACGTCATGTTCCCGCTGCTGGGCATCCGTATCTCCGGCCTGAACGTGTCCATCATCGTATTCGGCCTCAACAGCGGCGCGTACATATCCGAGATCATGCGCTCGGGCATTCAGTCGGTGGACAGCGGCCAGATGGAAGCCGGACGAGCAGTCGGCCTTTCCTTCGCCACCACGATGATGAAGATCGTCATCCCGCAGGCGATCAAGAACATCCTTCCCACGCTGGGCAACGAATTCATCGCCCTCATCAAGGAAACCTCCGTCGTATCCTTCGTCGGTGCGGCGAACCTGTACACCGCCTTCAACATGATCGGCTCCAACTCCTACGAATTCATGGTGCCGTTCCTGTGCATGGCAATCATCTATATCGCTATCATCATGCTCATCACGCTGGGCATCAAGCTGATGGAAAGGGGGCTTGCAAGAAGTGATCGACGTAATTGACTTAAAAAAGAGCTTCGGCA
>SVSO01000321.1 GCA_015064195.1 Oscillospiraceae bacterium | reverse complement strand
TGCGATGGAGGTTTCGAGCAGGGGGCTGGAGATGGCCGCCTTTGCTGCCAGAACTGCCTTGTCCTTGCCCTTGCCGTCGCCGACACCCATGTGTGCGTAGCCGGCGCCCTTCATGATGGCGGAAACGTCTGCGAAGTCGAGGTTGATGAAGCCGTTGACATTGATCAGCTCGGCAACGCTCTGCACACCGCGGCGGAGTACGTCGTCGGCTACTTCAAATGCGTTCACGAGGGTGATGCGGGTGTCGGAAACCTGCTTCAGTCTCTCGTTGGGGATGATGATCAGAGAATCCACGCTGTCGATGAGATTCTTGATGCCGGTCTCGGCCTGCATCATGCGGCGTCTGCCTTCAAATGCGAAGGGCTTGGTAACAACGCCGACGGTGAGGATGCCCATATCCTTGGCAGCCTTTGCCACGATGGGAGCTGCGCCGGTACCGGTACCGCCGCCCATACCTGCGGTGATGAATACCATATCGGAGCCGTCGAGAACGGACTTGATCTCTTCAATGGATTCTTCGGCAGCGCGTGCGCCGACCTCGGGATTGGCACCTGCGCCGTGACCCTTGGTGATCTTTTCGCCGATATCGATCTTATGAACTGCATTGGAGTGAGACAGCGCCTGTCTGTCCGTATTGACCGCGATAAATTCAGCACCGCGGACATTGGTGGAGATCATGCGGTTGACTGCATTGTTGCCGCCGCCGCCGACGCCGATTACTTTTATATTTACGCCACTGTCGAAATTATCGTCAAATTCAAATGCCATTTTCTGTATCCTCCTAATATTTCTGTGTCCGTTAACAAACTACTACCAATATAATAATATCAATTTTTGCCTTTTGCAAGGGATTTTATAAAAATTTAATATTTTTTAACGTTTCCGTCACCGATCAAACGCGATGACTGCTTCTTTATCCTTGATGACCGGACATTCACTGGGGTCGGAAGCATCGATGGTCGCCGGAACTTTGTCGGAGAAGATTTCATTCTCCAGCATGCCCGCAACCGCTGTCAGCTTGGTTCCCAGCTCATCGCCGTTGCCAAGATAAACGAGGTAGATCCCCTCGCAGATGAGATCCGTATTGAACCGGTCGCGCAGATCAAATGCCGTTACCTTCGGCAGAAGATCGCTCGACTGCAGCGCGTCAAGATATGCTGTAACATACCGCTCCGTCGTATCCGTCTCAAATTCGATCTTCGAACCGGTAATAGCGGTATTGATCGGCGGCAGTACCAGCTCGATCAGCCCTTTGTCCGAAAGCGCATCACGGTTAAACACCTGCTCCAGCACGCGCAGCTCATCCGACAGCACGAAGTACTCGCCGTAAAGCTCGGCGAAATAAACGGGTGTATCCTCGGTTAAGCTGATCACCAGCGTGCTCGGCAGCTTGCGCTTGATCGAAGCACGGCGGATGTAAGAGAGCTTTTTCGGCAGGATCTCCACATCACGGTTCGTCACCTCATAGAGGCTCATATCCGTCGTAATGCCGCATGCCGATATTACCGAATCTGCGCTGTACCGTGCGCTTCCCACCACCTCGATGGTGCGGATCCTGAAAAAGACCGACAGACAGATCAGCAGAAACAGAATGATTGCTGCGACGAACACTGCGATATATACGAATCGCGAGATCTGCTTTTTGGTTTTGTTGTGCCGGACAAATCTTTGCAGCCGCTCTTTACTCTTGATCTGCGAAAGCTCGCCCTGGCCGCCGGTAAAGAATCTGCTTTCCCGACGGTTTTCCGATTGACTCATCAATATGCCCCCGTGAAAGCTCCTGTTCTTCCCAAACGAAAGTGCATGTTTTTTCCGCCTGCGGATGCATTGCGAACGCGATACGTCTGCAAACGGTCAAAATTCCGCCTTTATAATATATTATAACATAGCTTTATTCAAAAAGTCAAGGTTTTTGCGTGTATTTATATGATAAATTGATGAAATATTTACGATTTCGCCTTTTTTTCATCCACAAGGCGGAGCAGATCGAAATAGATGCTCCGATTCGCATCGGTGAGTGCAAAGGCTTTGACGTTATTTTCCATCGCCGCACGCTTTGCATCATCGGCGAGAAGTGCTGCCAGCGCCCCGGTCAGCCTGCCTTCCGTCAGCTCCTTTTCTTCAAACAGCAGCGCCGCATCACCATCTGCAAGCACGCGTGCGTTCTTGTACTGATGGTTCTCCGTCACATGCGGCGAAGGGATCAGCACCGAACACTTGCCGAGAATGGCAAGCTCCGACAGCGACATGGAGCCGGCACGGCTGACAACAATATCCGCCGCCGCCATCTGCTGAGGCATGTCATAGATATACTCGAGCAGCTTGATATTTTCGCAGCCCTCGAGACCATACTCCCTGAACTTCGCCGTCGCCGCCTCATATTCGATGGCGCCGGTGGCATGCACATGGAGCAGCTCGGGATGATCCTTCGTATAATCGCGCATGAATGCGAGCATTTCATCGTTGACCTTTTCCGCGCCCATGCTGCCGCCGCAGGACAGGAGGAAGTATTTGTATTTGCCTTCGATGCCGAGCGCACGTCTTGCCTCGGCGCGGCCGAGCGACACAAAGGCCGTTTTTACGGGATTGCCTACCTTGAGAATCTTTTCGCGGTATTCCTCGCCGAGATTGTCGGCGGTGGCATCAAAGGTGGTATAGATGCGATCCACATAGCGTGCCAGCATCCGTACCGCCACGCCGGGATAGGCGTTGGACTCGTGCACGGCCGTCGGGATGCCCATGGATGCCGCCGCCTTGAGAAGCGGCCAGCAGACGTATCCGCCGGTGCCGACAACGAGATCCGGCTTGAATTCCCGGATGAGCTTCTTCGCCTTGATGGGCGAGGTGAATGCCAGCCATGCGGACTTGATGTTGTACGGCGTCAGGCGGCGCTTGAAGCCCTGAACCTCCACATGGTGGAGCTTATACCCTTCCTTCGGCACCAGCTTGTTCTCGATGCCTCTTGACGTGCCTACGAACTCGATGACGGCGTCGGGCTGATTTTCACGGATGGTGTTTGCGATGGCAATGGCGGGATTGGCGTGTCCGCCGGTACCGCCGCCGGTCATTAATACTTTCACTGCTTATT
>SVSO01000016.1 GCA_015064195.1 Oscillospiraceae bacterium | reverse complement strand
ACCCGATTGGCAAACTGCGCCGACACGATGGATGCCAGTGTTGCGACGACGATGCAGATGACCAGCGCATCCCAGCGTTCCAGCGCAATGGCCGGATCGATCATGATGTGGCTCACCGATGCGATGAGCGCGGTGAAGGTCATGATGAAGGTGCTGGTTCCCACGGCGGCCTTTCGCTCCATGCCGAGGAATGCGGTGAACACCACCAGCATCATCATGCCGCCGCCCGTGCCGAAAAAGCCCGTGCCGAAGCCGATGGTCAAGCCGAAGAACAGGGACACGGCGATGCCCTTGGCATCAAGTCCCGCGCCTTTCTCTGCGGGATCTTTTTTCTCGGTATCCGGCTTCACGAGGAAGCGGATGCCGATGGCGAAGGTGAGAAACAGCGAGAAGCTGCCCAGCACCACATTGCCCGCGTGCCATGCGGCAAAGCTGCCGGCGATGCACATTCCCACGATGCAGGTGAGCATGATCCATCCGCGCCGCAGATCGATGTTTTTATGCTTCATGTAGATGGCCGTCGTCACTGCGGAACCGAGAATGTCCGAAGCAAGCGCGATGGCGGTGGCATGATACGCGCCTGCCTCCGATGCAAAGGAGGGGCAGAGCACGATGAGGATGGGCACCATGACGGTGGCGGCGGAAAGTCCCGCAAGACCCGTGCCGATGCCCGCCCCCAGCGATGCGATAATATACCAGAAATATTCCATCGTTTATGCCGGGATCAGACCGTTGATCAGAATGACGAGGATGAGGATGGGCATGACAAAGCGGAAATAATGGCGGAACATGGCCGGCATTCTGATGCCCTTGCCCGTATTGCATTCCTCGAGGTAATTATCGAAGCCCCAGCCAAACCGTGTCACGCAGAACAGCAGATAAATGAGCGATCCCACGGGCAGGATGATGTTGGACACGATAAAATCCTCGGTGTTGAGGATATCCCGGCCGCCGATGAGGGTCACATTTTCCCAGATGCCGTCGCCGAATACGCAGGGCAGACTGAGAATGAGCAGTCCCACACCGCTGATGATGACCGTCTTGATGCGCTTCCAGCCGAGGGAATCCATCAGGCTGCGGATGATATTTTCAAACACGGCGATGACCGTGGTGAAGCTGGCGAAGGTCATGAACAGGAAGAACAGCGTACCCCAGATGCGTCCGCCGGCCATATTGGCAAACACGTTGGGCAGCGTCTCGAAGATCAGCGGAGGGCCGGCATCCGGCTGAACGCCGAAGGAGAAGCAGGCCGGGAAGATGATCATGCCGCTCATCAGCGCGACAAAGGTATCCAGCACGCAGATCTGCACGGATTCCGTCACCAGCGTCCGATCCTTTGACATATAGCTGCCGAAGATCTCCATGGACGCCATGCCGAGAGACAGGGTGAAGAAGGCCTGATTCATGGCCGCGGTCATCACGTTGAAGATGCCAACCTCGGCGGCGCGGGCAAAATCGGGCAGGAGATAGAATTTCACGCCCTCCGATGCGCCGGGAAGCAGGCAGGAATTGACCGCCAGCACCACGATGAGCAGCAGCAGGCCGGTCATCATAACCTTGGTGATGCGCTCGATGCCGTTCTGCAGGCCGAAGCTGACCACGACGAAGCCGATGATGATGGTGAGGAAGGTGAAGATCAGCACCTCAAGCGTGTTGTGCTGCATGGCGGTGAACACATCCGCCACCGCTTCCTTCACCGAACCGTCCGCCGCTGCGGGCAGATTCTCGAAAGTTCCGGTCATGAATTTGAAGAAATAGTTGAACATCCAGCCGCAGACGGTGGTGTAATACATCATCAGCAGAATGTTGCCGATAATGCAGATCACGCCATGAAAATGCCACTTATGGCCGGGCTTTTCCAGTGTGCGGTAGGCTTCCACCGCGCTCTGACGGCTGGCACGTCCCACGGCAAGCTCCATGGAAAGCACGGGCACGCCGAGGATCAAGAGAAAGATCAGATAAAACAGCACAAATACGCCGCCGCCGTTCTGTCCGGCGACATAGGGGAATTTCCACACATTGCCGATGCCGATGGCGCATCCCGCGCTCACCAGCAGAAAGCCGATGTGGGATTTGAAGCTCTCACGTTTTTCCATAACGCCTCCAAATGCTTAAAGTGTGGGGGCTTTTTGTAAAGCCCCCACATCATTGTTTATCTTGCCGCGAGAATGAGCTTTGTCAGCTCGACCGGCTCAACGATCTTGCCGTCCTTGTAGACGCGCATATTGCCGGAAGCGATCTCATCGATGAGGATGACCTCGCCGTTGTTGTAGCCAAACTCAAACTTGATATCCCACAGATCAAGGCCGATGGACTTCAGGTCATCCGCCACGATCTTTGTGATCTTCAGCGTCTGCTCCTTCATGGATGCAAACAGCTCAGGGGACATAACGCCAAGGGCTGCCAGACCTTCGCCGGTTACCAGCGGATCGCCCTTCTCGTCATTCTTGAAGGTGCATTCCACATAGCCGCCCTCAAGAGGAGTGCCGTCCTTGATGTACTCACCGTACCGGCGGATGAAGCTGCCCGTTGCAACGAGACGGCAGATAACTTCCAGACCGCCGCCGCCCTGCGCCTTGCCGAAGCATTCTGCGGGAAGCACCTCCATGGTCGCCTCGTCCACATTTGCGCTGACGTAGTGGGTCTTGATGCCCGCCGCCTTCAAAAGCTCGAAATAGTGGATGGACGTCTCAAGGTTTGCCTTGCCGATGCCCTCGATGGTCAGACCGACGGAATTCTCGCCGGGATCGAACACGCCGTCTTTACCGGTGCAGTCGTCCTTGAATTTGAGCAGCACATTGCCGTTGTCAAGTGCGAACACGTCCTTGGTCTTGCCTTCGTAAATTTTTTTCATATATCTTACTCCTTGTATGGTAGATTTTCTTACTTTGATATTATACCACATTTTCCTCTGAAATTCAATAGGCTTGAGAGAATTTGTCGGTTTTTTACCGGCAGTGAACCTACCAAAAATTTGGCGGATTCGCGGAAAAGATTGGTGCAATATTGCGAGAGAAAATCGCGAAAATATTCTTGCAATATTGAAGAAAATGTGGTATAATATATATTCGGTGAGACAGTGGCTCACTGATTTACAAATTTTGTCAAATTTTAAAACTATAAAGGTGGTATTTTTATGAGTCGTATGATTGGCACAGTATCCCGCGGAGTCAGAGCGCCCATTATCCGGAACGGCGATGACATCGTTGAGATCGTCACCACTTCCGTCCTGGATGCACAGAAAGACGCCGGATTCGAGTTTCACGACCGCGACATCGTGGCCATGACCGAAGCCATCGTTGCAAGAGCACAGGGCAATTACGCCACCGTGGATGACATTGCAGCCGATGTGAAAGCAAAATTCGGCGGCGGCACCGTAGGCGTGATTTTCCCCATTCTCAGCCGCAACCGCTTCTCCATCTGCCTGCGCGGCATCGCAAAGGGTGCGAAGAAGGTCGTCATCATGCTCTCTTATCCCTCCGATGAGGTGGGCAATCATCTCATCAGCCTTGACGCAGTGGACGAGGCCGGCGTTGACACCTATTCGGACGTTCTCACACAGGAAAAGTACCGCGAGCTGTTCGGCTATGTGAAGCACACCTTCACCGGCGTTGACTATGTTGAGTATTACGAAGAGCTGGTACGCGGCTGCGGTGCAGACTGCGAGATCATCTTCGCAAACAATCCCCGCGCTATCCTTCCCTACACGAAAAATGTCCTCTGCTGCGACATTCACACCCGTGCGCGCACCAAGCGCATTCTGAAGGCTGCAGGCGCTGACATCGTGCTGGGTCTGGACGACATCCTGAACGCGCCCGTCAACGGCAGCGGCTACAATGCGGACTACGGTCTGCTGGGCTCCAACAAGGCGACCGATGAGCAGATCAAGCTGTTCCCCCGGGACTGCCAGCCTGTGGTGGAAGCGATTCAGAAGAAGCTTTACGATGCGACCGGCAAGAAGATCGAGGTTATGGTCTACGGTGACGGCGCATTCAAGGATCCCGTGGGCAAGATCTGGGAGCTGGCTGACCCGGTGGTCTCCCCCGCATACACCTCCGGTCTTGAGGGCACGCCCAACGAGCTGAAGCTCAAATATCTGGCTGACAATGATTTCGCTGAGCTTTCCGGCGACGCGCTGAAGGAAGCCATCAAGGGCAAGATCGCCGAAAAGGACGAGAATCTTTACGGCAAGATGGCATCCGAGGGCACAACGCCCCGCCGCCTCACTGACCTGATCGGTTCGCTCTGCGACCTGACCTCCGGCTCCGGCGACAAGGGTACGCCCATCGTCTTCATTCAGGGCTATTTCGACAACTATACCAACGAATAAAACGTGAATCAACAAGAATCCTCCGGCAATGCCGGAGGATTCTTGTGTTTAAAGCGACCAGTGTGCATAGAGGATCGAGCATTTTTCGTCATCCCCATGCCGCTGATAGTACACGGTGATGAGGCTGCCGTCGTCAAGCTCCACGGTGGACGGATAGCCGAGATCCGCATCGTTTGGCCGGTCATCGATGACATATTCCACCGGCCACGTCGCGCCGTTGTCATAGCTCACCCGGGCACGCTCGCCGTAGGATTCGATGCGGCGGCCGTAGGTGCAGATGAGTGCGCCCGACGAATGGCGGAGCAGATGGGGCGGCGAGCCTTCAAAGCCGGTGGGCGACGGCACGCTCCATGTCTCGCCGCCGTCCCCGGAGATGGTCTGATAGACGGTGAATTTCGGCGTGAGATGATTCGCCTCCACCCGGATCATGCCGAGCAGCCGGCCGTCGGCAAGCTCGATCACGTGCGGTTCATGACAGCATCCGGCAGGCACGCCCTCCGGCAATGCCAGCACGCACTGCTTTTGCCATGTGTATCCGCCGTCGGTGGATTTGAAGGAGCAGATGGATTTTTCCGGCACTTCGTCCGTGTACATGGCCTTGCCGAGATAGACGATCGTGCCGTCCCGCAGAAGATTCGGGCCGTGGGGCGAGGAGATGGGAATTCTGACAGTATCGCTCCACGTCATGCCGTAATCCTCGGACACGCGGATAAACGAGCCGCCCTTTGAATGCTCCGCCGGAATGTTCGGATAGATGCTCATCATGCCCATGGTGGCTGGCGATTCCAGCGTTCCCGCGCTATTTTTGATATACTGATAGAGACTGCCCGAATAGACGCTCGTGGGATGGGAGAACCAAGTCAGCAGCATCCGTCCGCCGCCGAGACAGAGCAGTCCCGCGTCCCGGTCGTCGAGATAGGTGTCGTTGATGACGATGGGCGGCGACCATGTTCTGCCGTTATTTTTGCTGATGTACATGGCGGTTTTTCCGAAGGGGCAGATGTGCTGGGTGCGGAAGCTGGACGAAACCACATACAGCGTGCCCTTTTCATCCCGCGCCACGGTCGGCCAGCCCTGATAGCCGAAGATGGAATCCTTCACCCGATTGACGATGCCGTAGTCTGCATTCGCTTTGATGATGTTCATAGAAATCCTCCTTTATTCTTCCGCCAGGATCCGTCCCGCCGTATGGCGCAGATCCTGCATTTCTTCCTCCGTCAGCGGCAGAAACGGTTCGCGGCAGATGCCGTAATCAAACCCGGTGATGGCGATCATCGCCTTGGAGCCGGGGACTGCGCCGTAGCGGAGCACCTCGGCGATGACGCGGTTGACGAGAGTCTGCGCCGCCTGCGCACCGGCAAGATCACCGGCGCGGAATCGGTCGTAGATCGCGAGAATGCGGTCGGGCATGAAATTGTAGGTGGTGCCGATGCCGCCGTGTGCGCCCGCCGCCAGTCCGGAGAGCAGCATTTCGTCCGAGCCGTTGTAGAAAATTTTGTCCGGATAGCGCGTCACCAGCCGATTGAGCTGGAAGAAATCCGAGCAGGTGAACTTCATGCCGCCGACGCCCGGCAGCTCCAAAAGCTCGCACAGCTGATCAAAATTCAGCGTCGTGCCGGAAATGGCGGGGATGTTGTAGATGATGAGCGGCAGCTCCGATGCCTCGCACAGCCGGCGGTAGTAGGTCTTGATCTGCTCAAAGGTGTACTTATAATAAAGCGGCGTCACCGAGGACACGGCATCCGCCCCGCAGGCACGTGCATGACGGCCCAGTGCCTCCGAATCCTTGGTGGAAAGCGTGCCGATGTGGGCGATGACGGTCAGCTCTCCTGCATTTTCCATGACGCATTCGAGGAGACGGCGGCGCTCCTCGTTTGAGCAGAGCACCATCTCGCCGCTTGAGCCGCCAACATACAGTCCGTGAACGCCCGCCGCCTTCAGTCGCTCCACATGGGCGGCGATTTTTTGGCAGTCAATGCCATTTTCCGCAAAAGCGGTCATCAGTGCGGGCAGAATACCCGAAAATTTTGCAAGTTCCATAGCAATTCTCCTTTTGTGAGATAGTATCATTATAACAAAAAACGGCGCATTTGTAAATCCCGCAACGCGCCATTTTTTGATAAATCATGTCTCACTTTTGAATGATTCCGCCATCTGTCCGCCAACCTTGCGACGGTAATCGCCGGGGGACATTCCGTAATATTTGACGAACGCCATGTAAAGCCCTGACGGGGATGCATAGCCCACCTGCTCCGCGATGATCTCCACGGGCAGATCGGTGCTGCCGAGAAGCCGCAGGGCGTGATTCATGCGCAGCTCCACCAGCTTTTCCCGGAAGCTCATGCCGTAGATCTCCGCCATCACCCGGTCAACCTGCCGGCGGCAGAGTCCAAGCTCCCGCGCCAGCTCATGTGCGCCCGTATGCTTGTCGTAATTCCGGGCGAAAAAGCTCTCGATGATGCTGTATCGCACATTCTGCTCGTCGTAAGCCTTCGCCGCCTCCGACCGCTCCGTGTCCACCAGATGGCGGATGAGCCGTCCGTACAGCTGGCTCATGAGCGAACTCCGCATTTCATCGGACAGCAGGGTACGCTCCCGCATTTCCCGGCGGAATGAGACAAAGCGAGCCTGCGCTCACGTGAATGTCAGCGCCGTCAGTGAAGCCGATGTCAAAGGAATCGTCCGGCACGCAGAACAGCTCAAAATAGGGATGGGAATGGATGGAAGGCGTGAGGGGATATTCCTCTCTTGGCGCATCCTCCATGACCGTGCTGATCTCAACATCGCAGATCCGGATGGGAAACGCGGCGGGAAGCACGATCTCATGCAGCCTCTTCATCGGCGCATTTCCGCTTTGATGCCGCGCAGACGCTTGATGATGCTGTCCGCCGCGCCGAATTCGTCGTGAAGGGCGAGATAAAGGGCAAACAGCCGATCATAAACTGCGTGACTTGCCGCGTCGGGCAGATAAGTCTTCACCGGCGGCTTCACCATCACATCCGCCGCATCGGTAAGGCTTGCGAATGTGCCGCCCGCCACCGCGCCGAACATGGCCGCTCCCACTGCGCCAGCCTGCTTCGATGCCGCCACATGGATGGGCTTTCCCAGCACATCGGCGAAGATCTGCATCATCAGCGGGTCTTTGTGCGCGATTCCGCCGCAGGCACAGATCTCGTCAAATGGCACGCCCGCCTTCTCATAATTGTCGGTGATCACCCGCGCGCCATAGGCCACGGCCTCCAGCAGTGCGCGGTAAATATCCTCCGCCCGCGTGCCAAGCGTCATGCCGAGCAGCATTCCGGAGAGATCCTCATCCATCAGATCACTGCGCACGCCGTTCCACCAGTCGAGGGCCAGCAGTCCCGTCTCACCGGGCCGCTTTTTCTCCGCAAGACTGCGCAGATAAGCGTGACGGCTAAGCCCCAGCCGATTCGCTTCCAGCTCGTATTCGTAGGGCATAAGATTGCGGACGAACCAGTCAAAATGGTCGCCGGCGCAGGCTTGTCCCGCCTCATAGCCGTAATAGCCCGCCGCCATGCCGCCGTAAACCGTGCCGCAGATGCCCCGGTAGGAGCGTTTTTCATTGCCCAGCACCAAAAGGCAGTTTGATGTGCCCATCATCATCATGAGCCGCCCGGGTTTGGTCACACCCACTGCAGGCATTGCCGCGTGGGCATCGATGATGCTCACCGCAACCGGCGTGCCCTCCGCAAGCCCGGTCAGCGCCGCCGCGGATTTTGTCACCCGCCCCGCCATATCGCCCAGCGTCAGCACATCGCCGGGCAGCTTTTCTGTCACTGCATTTTCCAGCCGCTCATCCAGCGCCGCGAAAAATTCCCGGGACGGATAGCCGGATTCCGCGCTCCACAGAGCCTTGTAGCCGGCGGCACTGGCACTGCGCACCTCACATCCGGTGAGCTGCATGACGATCCAGTCTCCCGCCTCCACGAATCGCTCCATGGCCGCGTAAATCTCCGGTGCTTCGTCGAGGATCTGCCACAGCTTGGGAAAGAGCCATTCGCCGGAGATCTGTCCGCTGTAATTCTGCAGGAATTCTTCGCCCCGCGCCTCAGCGATGGCCTGCAGCCGTTCCGCATAGGCCTGCGCCGCGTGATGCTTCCACATTTTCACGTAAGCGTGGGGATTTTCCGCAAATTCGTCGAGGAAGCAGAGAGGCGTACCGTCTGCCAGCGTCGGCAGAACGGTGGACGCGGTGAAATCCACGCCGACGCCCGCGATCTCCGCCGCATCAATACCGGATTGGCGGATGACTTCATTGGTCAGCGTGTACAGCGCATCCAGATAATCCCCCGGATGCTGGAGTGCCCAGTCCGGCGGCAAAGGCTTGCCGCAAAGCTCGGCGTCCATCACCCCGTGAGGATATTCGACGACCGCGGATGCAAGCTCCGCACCGTCCGTCAGGCGAAGAATGACCGCCCGCGCCGACAGTGAGCCGAAATCGATGCCCATTGCATATTGTTTCATTTTGTCAGCTCTTCCCGCAGATATGCGCCGTTTGCCGCCAGCTTTTTCTGAAGCTCTGCCGGCTTCACCGCACGCACCTCGCCGCTTTGCACAGCCATGGCCGCCGCCGTTCCCGCCGCTTCACCGGTGATAAAGCAGCCCGGCATGACGCGGATGGAGGCCTCCATCTGATGATCCGTGCCCATACACCGTCCCGCCGTCAGCACGTTGTCGAAGGAGACGGGAATGAGGGCGCGCAGGGGAATGCCATAGGATTCGCCGGATTTGTAGCGCATGGTATTGAATTCCCTGGTGAACCGCTCATATTCGCCGGAGCTGGTGTTCTTCACGTGAATGTCCACGGGATAGCAGTACCGTCCGATCTCGTCGTCGAAATCGGCGCGGGCGAGAAAATCCTGCACATTCAGCGTATAATCGCAGGTGATGCGCCGGGATTCGCGGATGCCGACCATCGAACCGGTGGCCATGAGCTTCGCATTCTCGTAGCCTGCCATGTATTCGCGGTAGAATCGCGCGTATTCCAGCATGGACTTGCGCCCCCAGATCATGGCGGCGGTGAGAGATTCGTTGTCCAGCGGATTCGTATTAAACATATGTCCGAGATTGCCGCCCGCTGTGTTGTCCGAATTCACGAACATTCCGGGCAGATGGCGATCCTCAAAAGTGAACACGCCGTCAGCGATGGCTTTTTCCAGCTGCTTGTCCTTATTGGAGCCAAAACAGCGGGATCTGTCGATGTTGCTCCAGAGGGAGCAGAGTGTGGGCGGCATTACGTCGCCGTTTTCATCGCCCATCTCGAATTTGCCGCCCGCCAGCGCGATCATGTCGCCGTCGCCGGTGCAGTCGAGGTAAATCTTCGCTTTGACGGCGTACAGACCGGTCTTTGAGGTGAGGATCGCATATTCGATGTGATTTCCGCTTGTCACAACGTCGCACAGCGTGGTGAACAGCAGCAGCTTCACACCGGCTTCGGTGAGGATGCGGTCGTATTCCCGCTTCAGCTCCTCCGCGTCGATGGTCGTCCAGTAGCTGGTCAGCGGAAACGCTTTGGAGACGTTTTTGCGGATCTCGAGGCCGATGCCCGCCGCCAGAATGTTCACGCCGTCGGTGAAAGGCGCGAATGCGGGAACGAGGCCGCTGGTGCCGACACCGCCGAAGCATCCGCCGGCTTCCACCAGCAGAACCTTTGCACCGCCGCGTGCCGCCGCAACCGCCGCGCTCACGCCTGCCGCACCGCCGCCGATCACCAGCACATCTGTCTCATATCGGATCGGGAGTTGTTTTTGGTAGATCATGATAATATCCTTCCATGTTTGCAAAAAATCGGTACTTATAGTATATCACTCCATGTGGGAATTGTCAAGCATACCGGCGAAATTTCGTCCCTTGACATCTGCCGCCTGTTGTGCTATAATAAAGGAAGCAAAATCTGGAGGGTATTTCCGTGAAAGCATTCCGCGACTATCTGGTCATCCTGATCGGCAGCATCATCTATGCCGCTGCCACCGTTTTTCTCGTATTCCCAAACAGCTTTTCCTTCGGCGGAAGCTCCGGTGTGGGGCTGATCCTGTCGGAGTTTCTCCCTCTCCCCGCCGCCACCATCACCGCCATCATAAACGTACTGCTCATGGCGCTGGCGCTCATCATTCTCGGCCGGCAGTTTGCCATCCGGACGCTGGTGGGCAGTGTCTGCACCACCGGATGCATCGCGCTGTTTGAGTATCTTCCCTTCGCAAAATCGCTGGCGACCCGCATTGTGCCGGTGGATCTTGCGCTGGCCGTGATGCTCATCGGCCTTGCAAGTGCCCTCATGTTCACGGTGAACGGCAGCTCCGGCGGCACAGACATCGTTGCCATGATCCTGACAAGCAAGCATCCGGCCATTCCGGTGGGACGCGCCCTGCTCATCACCGATGTGCTCATCGTCATCGCCACTGCCCTTCTCATGGGCTGGCAGTCGGGCATCACATCCCTCATCGGCCTTATCATCAAATCCCTGCTCATCGATTGTATTATGAAAATTCTGCGTGAAAAAAGGAGCAAACCGGCATGAAACGCTATCTGCCCATTCTGAAAAAATGCAGGCTGTTCGCGGAAATTGCGGAGAGCGATCTTATCGGCCTGCTGGGATGTCTCGGCGCACGGGTCGAGATTTTTGCAAAGCATGACATCATCTTCGCGGAAGGCGATGCGGCAAAGGCGCTGGGCATCGTGCTGTCCGGCGAAGTGCGCATCGAGCGGGTGGACTATGACGGCAACCGGAGCATTGTGTCCCAGACCTTGCCCACGGGACTGTTCGGCGAAAGCTTTGCCTGCGCGGAGGTGGAATCCATCCCCGTGGACGTGGTGGCAAGCGAGCCGTCGGAGGTCATGCTCATCGACGTTCACCGCATCACAAAATCCTGCTGCAACGCCTGCGATTTCCACAACCGCATCATTTTCAACCTGATGCAGCTGGTGGCAGTGCAGAATCTCCGCTTCCACCGCAAGCTGATGATCACCTCCCGGCGCACCACCCGGGAAAAGCTGCTCGCCTATCTTTCCGAAGAAGCCAAGGAGCGGGGCCGTGCGGATTTCGAGATTCCCTTCGACCGTCAGGAACTGGCGGATTATCTGGAGGTTGACCGAAGCGGCCTGTCTGCGGAGATCAGCAAGCTCCGCAGAGAAGGCATTCTCGAAGCCGAACGCAACCGGTTCGTGCTCCTGTAACCATCACAAACGGAGGTAATTATGCCGAGAATTGATCCATTTTTCGATAAACAGCCGCCCCTCGAATTCAAAGCCGAGCTGGAGCAGCCCATGTATCAGAAGCCGCCGGCAGATTATGGCAGCCGCCCCATCGCGCCGGGCGAGATCGATGCATCGGGGCTGTACATCGCGTCCGAATGCCCGGACAAGCTGCTTGAAACATCCTTCGCATCCCTTGAAACCTTCCTTCGCGTGTACCGCATCGGCGGTACGCGCTTCCCTGTCACCGCCGCCGTTATCCCTGCCATGCATCCGGAATCCTTCCGCGCCGAAATTTCCGCAGACGGCGTACACATTTCCGGCGACATTGAGGGAATCCGGCGGGGATTTGTCTGGCTGGAGGATGAGCTTCGCCGGGCGGAAGGGCCCTATCTCACCCCCGGCATCACCGAGCGTCATGCCGTCATCCGCTCCCGCATCACCCGATGCTTTTTCTCGCCCATCAACCGCCCGCCCAAATTCGGCGACGAGCTGTCGGACGACATCGATTATTACCCCGACGAATACCTGAACCGGCTCATGCATGATGGTGCAAACGGCTTGTGGATCTACACCCGCTTCTCCGATCTGATGGAGTCCTCCTTCGTGCCGTCGTGGGGCAAAAATGCCGCGCCCCGCGTGGAAAAGCTCAACCGCGTCATCGAAAAATGTGCGCGCTACGGCATCGGCGTGTATGTGTTCGCCATCGAGCCCATGTCCATGCCCGCGGAGGATTTCGCCGCATCGCCGGAGCTTGCAGGCGTAAAGACCGGCGAAAAGCGGTGCATCTGCATCGAATCCGAGGAGGGACGCGCATTTCTGCGGGAATCGGGCCGCCGTCTGATGGAGCGTGCACCGGGACTGCGGGGCTTCATCAGCATCACCTTCGGCGAACGCCCCACCGCCTGCTCCTCCATTTATCCCAGCCGTTCCTGCCCCAAGGGCGTCTGCCCCGCCGCATCAAACGGTCAGCTGCTGGCTGACAATGTGGCCGCGCTCCGTGCCGGAATGCACGAGATCTCCCCCGACTGCGAGGTCATCAGCTGGACCTACGGTCATCGCACATGGAGCTTCGACGACATCCGGGAATACGTGGAAAAATCGCCCATGGATGTGATGCTCATGCAGAATTTCGACGACATGGGCTATGAGGAGCAGCTTGGCATCATGCGGCAGTGCGTGGATTATTGGCTGTCTTACATCGGCCCGTCGGAGCTGTTCACCGTCACCGCCGATGCCGCAAGAGCCCATGGCCGGCAGATGTTCGCCAAGATGCAGGTCTGCTGTTCTCACGAGATCGCATCCGTGCCCTACATCCCCGTCCCCGGCATCCTGTATAAAAAATACGCCGCCGCCCGTGCTTACGGCGTCACCGGCGTGATGCAGTGCTGGTATTTCGGCAACTATCCCTCCATGATGAGCAAAGCCGCCGGTGAACTGGCATTTCTTGAGAAATATGACGACGAGGATGCCTTCCTCGAATCGCTTGCCGCCGTTTATTGGGGCAGATCCCGTGCAACCCAGATGGTGCGGGCGTGGAAATGCTTCGAGGCAGCGTACCGGAATTATCCCATGAACGTGATGTTCAGCTATTACGGCCCCATGCACGACAGCGTGGTCTGGAAGCTGGCGCTGGAGCCGAAAAATCTCAAGCTTCCCCGCACATGGCAGACCCTCGATCCCATCGACGGCGACCGCATCGGTGAAGCACTGCTGCAGGGACACACGCTGGCGGAAGCGCTGACACTCGCCGCGCGGATGCGGGACGGATGGCGGGAGGGACTTGCCGCCATGCCCGATGTGCCGCAGGAAAATGATGGCGCATGGGAGCAAAATTCGGCGGCGCAGGCCATCGGGCTTCTGCTTGAAAGCGGACGAAACATCCTCGAATTCTACCATCTGCGCGACCGGGTCGGACGGCAGGACGGCGATGTTTGCGCCATGCTTGACCGAATGGAAGCACTGGTGCGGGAGGAGATGGACAACAGCGCGCGCATGATACCGCTGTGCGAATCCGATCCGCGGCTGGGCTATCATTCCGAGGGCGAGGGCTACAAATTCTTCCCGGCGAAGCTGCACGACCGCATCACATCGCTGGAGATCCTGCTTGCGGAAGAATTTCCCCGGGTGCGCAGACGGATGGCCGACGGACTGCCGCCGCTGGCCTATTACGCAGGCGAAGGCGCGGGCAAAAAATACCGCCTCGCGCGGGAAATCGACCGTGCGGTCTGGGAATCGGTGGGCGCGGCGTCCTTCCGCGGCGCAGTGAATGCGGGCGTGCTGACGCTGGAGCTTGCCGCACCGTCGCCCACGGAATGGCGCATCTGCCCGGAATTTCAGCTGATGTGGCCGGAACCGGTCGTCCAGCTCAGCCGTGACGGAGATGTTTCCCTCCGGCTCGGCATTTACGCTAAGCTCTACAATTCTCTGTTCGGCAAAAAAGCGGAAGCGGCACTGTCTCCCTATCGCGATATCACGCCGATCCCCGGCGGCTATCGTCTGCGCATCCCCCTCGATGCCTTCGGCGCGGATGGGACGCGGCCCATGAAGCTCCGCCTTGTGGCCGGCAGTACCAGTTGGTGCGCCGACAAGGATGCGGTGGATACGCTGGGACTGTCCGAGATCCGCCCCGGCGAATACGGCTGGCTTCTGCCGCCGCAGTAACAGCAAAAAACGACCCATCTCCGCGAAAAAATGCGGAGATGGGTCGATGTTTTATTTGTTCGCCGCGCGCACTTCGCGGATCGCTTCCGTGATGGCGGCGCAGACCGGCTTCGGACGGCGGTTTTGTCCATGCTCGTCGCAGGCGATGAAGCCGAAATGGGACTCACCGTTGTAATGCCCCGCATTCCGCTCAAAGCCCGGCTCATCCAGCAGCTCGTAGAAGATCACGCCTTTGAAGCGCGGCTCGTCAAGAGCGGCGGCATTTTTTGACAAAAGATGGCACCCACTCGGCCTGCCCCGCATCCCGGGTCGCCTCATTCATCACGGCCGCACGCTGATTTTCATCCCAGCGCGGGTGGAGATTCATCCAGTAATTCGTCTCGCAGATCATGAGATCGCTGTCGGGAATGTGACGGCACACATCCGCCACCACAAGCGCAATGTCCGATACCTCCTCGGCATCGGAATACCAGTCAAGACCGATGACATCGAACCGGAATCCCGCATCGTGCATCGCATAGAGAAGCGCAGTGTGCCACCATGCGAAATTCACGCAGGTCACAGCTGCCGGATATCCGCGCTTCAGCCCGCGCAGGCTGCCCCGCATCCCGGCGATCGCGCCGTCAAACATCACCGAATCGTATTCCCCGGCATCCAGCCCGTCCTGCCGCTCCTTGACGATATGCTGAATATCGCCGCCCATGCAGGCCACATCCGTCTCGTTGAAGATCTGATAAATATCCACCGCGCCGCCAAGTGCCGCCGCAGTTTTTTCCATGTGCGCTTCGTAGAACGCTTCGATCTCCGCAAGAGGCTCGTTATTCCGCCGGAACCAGAGGCTGTGATCCATGCAAAGCATCAGCTTCATCCCCCGCGCATGGCATCCGTCCGCCACCCGGCGAATCTCCGCCAGCGCTTCCGGCGTATTGGAGCAGTTGTTGCAGCGGATGATGTTCATCCCCATCCCGGCGGCGGCATCGAGATTTTCCTCCAGCGTATTGGTGTAAGGCGTATACCCGCTGTTGTGGATATTGATGCCGATCAGCATATCGTGTTTCATGGCCGTTATCTCCTTTGGTTGTGGTTGCTTCTATTATAGCATACACGACCTGAGATGTCAATGCTTTTCCGGCATTGCCGGAGGATTTGCTCAGATGATGATCTCCACGCGGCCGGGATTTTCCTTGGACAGCGTACACTGTGCCGGGATCGCCTTGCCGCCTGCGTGAACGGTCAGCTTGTAGTCGCCATAGAAGCCGCGGAAGCTACCGTGACCATCCTTCAGCGCAACCTGCGCCGAGGTGTGCCATTCTTCGTTGATGAGCTGTTTCATCACCTTGAATGCCGGCTTTTCGCTCATATCAAAGCGCAGGAGACCGCCGTGATACTTGTTTTCGCCCGCTGTCATGTCGCCCTGCGGTGCAAACGCCGCATAGCCGTCCACTAAATTCCAGTAGATGATCGCTTCCATGGCCGGATGGCTGAAGAAGATCTCGTACACATGGCGCATCAGCTCTGCCTGCACGAATTCGTTCTCCTCATCCGCGCCGTATGCGGGGATGGTCATCTCCGTGATCTGCTCCGCGCGTCCTAACTTCGCGTAATTATCCATCATCGCAAACAGCTGATCCGGATTGTAGCGCGTCTTCGACATCTCCATCTCCGATTCCATGGGGAAGAAGCTGTGGAACTGGAAGCCGATGGAATCCACCCGATGGCCCTTGCGGATGAGCCGCTCGATCTGCATGAAATACGCCGCGCGGTTGGTGTGATTCGGCCACCACTGGTTGTAATCGTTGATAATCAGCCGGTTCAGCGGGAAATACCGCTCCGCCATCCGGAAGCTCCATTCCACAAAATCGTCCTCGTAGAAGAACTTGGATTTTGCCCGCTGCAGCGTTTCGTTGGTCACTTCAAAGCTGGGAAGATCCGCCGCGTACCGCTCGGCGATCTCACGGAAGCGTTTTTCCAGCATCGCCTTATGCTCGCTGACCGTGGCATCCATCAGCCACTCCGGCAGGAAGTTGTCATAATTGAGGCAGTGGCACTTGGGCTCGATGCCCTTCTCTTTGCAGTATTCCACGCAGAGATCGGGGGCGGGACGGCGATAGATCTTCGGCGAATCCTTGGCGTAGCGGGGCTTGCCGCGCTCCGGCTCAAGATCGCTCCAATAAAACGGCACGGTCGCCAGATTATAAAGCTCCGGGAATTTCTCGCGGTAGATCTTATTCTTCTCCTCGTTTTCAAACTCATCCAGCATGAAAATATTCGCGCCGAATTTGAATTCGTGATTTGTCTGTTCTGCTATCACCGTGATGTCGGCGGGCAGCTCACCCTCCTTTGCTTTGACGGTGATCTCGCAGTTTCCTTTGCGGTTCAGCTCGATGCCGCTTGCGATACGCAGCTTCGTCGCCTCATCCATCGAATTGAAATACCGCAGTGCGATGTCGGCTCTTGACATGATGCAGTCCTCCTTTTATGTATATCTCTGCCAGACCTGTGTCTGACAGTTTCATTATATCACAAACCGCGGAAAGAAAAAACACTATTTTCGGAAGAAAAGGTTTGACTTTCGCAACCGGATCGTGTATAATAGAAGCGGAGACTCAGAGAGGAGAGATTCTATGATATTCGACCACGATACTCTGCAGTTCACGCTGTACGACGTGCTGTATTTTGACGATTCCGACGTGATCACGCGGGTTAGGGAGCGTGCATTCTGCGCCCTCTCCCTGCGCTTTTCCGCTAATACCGACATCATGACAAAAGCCCGCACCCATCATCTCACCGACGGCGATCTGACATTCTTCCCCGCCAATCTCGCCTATACCCGAAAATCGAAACACGACCGCATGATCGTCTTTCACTTCGCCGTGCAGAATTATGTCAGCTATGATGTGGAGGTGCTTTCCGGAATGGCGGAGGAATGCGCCGGGATCTTTACATCCGCGTTTGACGAATGGCGCAGAAAATCGCCGGGGTATCAATACCGCGTCAGTGCCATGCTCTATGAGCTGTTCGCGAAGCTCCACGCCGGACGCACGGCAAGCGGCGATCACGTCCGATACAGCGAAACCGTGGCCCGCGCCATCGGGATCATGAAGGCGCGCTATGCCGATCCGTCCCTGTCCATCGCATCGCTCGCGGCGGATGCGCACATGAGCGACACCTATTTCCGCCGGATCTTCGGGCGCGAGGTGGGCGTTTCGCCAAAGCAGTATCTCACCGACCTGCGCTTTGAGCGTGCGCAGTCCCTGCTCAATGCGGGCTACGATACCGTCGCTTCCGTGGCGGAAAAGGCCGGCTTCGGCGATGCGAAAAATTTTGCCACCGCCTTTCGCCGCCGCTTCGGATACCCGCCGTCCGGACAGAAATATGCGCCGTGAGTTTCTCGCGCCGCCTTGAACCGAATCCCCTGATTGCAGACAGGATTGCAGTCGGGGGCATTTCTTTTTCCGGATGGCGGACGGTGAAGATTGGACGATCGTTTGCAAATTTCAGACGATGCTTGATGACAATGGGCAGCGGTTTGTGATAAGATAGTTATGTCACAACAACACTGTTTACAAAGGACGGACACAAACATGAAAGAAAACAATCTGCGCGAATCCATTGAGGGAAATATCAACACCTGCTCGAATCCCTCCGAGCTGAAAATCACCGATCTGCGCGTGTGCAATATCGACGGCGCACCCAAGCATTGCCCGCTGATCAAGATCTACACCAATCAGGGGATCGTCGGCTACGGCGAAGTCCGCGACGCATCCAGCGCCACCTATGCGCTCATGCTGAAAAGCCGCATTCTCGGGGAAAATCCCTGCAATGTGGACAAGCTGTTCCGCCGCATCAAGCAGTTCGGCGGCCATTCCCGTCAGGGCGGCGGCGTATCCGGCATCGAGGTCGCGCTGTGGGATCTGGCCGGCAAGGCGTGGGGCGTTCCCGTATGGCAGATGCTGGGCGGCAAGTTCCGGGACAAGGTGCGCGTTTACTGCGACACGGACGTTGACGGCAAACACACCGGCACGGATATGGGAAAAGCGCTCAAGGCCCGCATGGAGGCAGGCTACACCTTCCTCAAAATGGATCTCGGCATCGAGCTGATGATCGATGAGGCGGGCTGTCTGAATGCACCGCTGGGCTTTCTGGAGGACATCAAAAAATATTCCGCAAAAGCCATCGCCCATCAGAAAGGCTCCATTGATTACGACATGATGATGGGCAAGAATTACGAAACCTTCACAATCCCCCATCACGCCACCGGCATCCACATCACCGAAAAGGGATTTGATTATCTCGAAAATTACGTCAGAGAAGTCCGCGAGATCATCGGTTACGAGGTTCCGCTGGCCATCGACCACTTCGGCCATGTCTGCATCGAGGACTGCATCCGGTTTGCACGGCGCATCGAAAAGTACAACATCGCATGGATGGAGGACGTTGCACCGTGGCAGTATACCGATCACTATGCGAAGATCGCCCATGCGACCACCGTGCCGATCTGCACCGGCGAGGATATTTACCTCCATGAAAACTTTGAGCCGCTGATGAAGGCGGGCGGCGTTTCGGTCATCCATCCCGACACGCTCACTGTGGGCGGCATTCGTGAGATGAAGAAGCTTGGTGATCTGTGCGACAAATACGGCGTTGCCATGGCGATCCATATGGCGGAAAGCCCCATCGGATTTATGGCCGCACTTCACGCTGCGGCGGCGATCCAGAACGTGCTGGCGGTGGAGTATCACTCCTCCGATGTGGCATGGTGGAACGATCTTGCGCTCGGCATCGAAAATCCGATCATCCGTGACGGCTTTGCGAGCGTTCCGAACAAGCCCGGCCTCGGCATCGATGCGCTGAATGAGGAGCTGATCGCCGCGCACATTCACAAAAAATATCCCGGTCAGTGGGAATCCACCGACGAGTGGAACGGCGAATGGGCAAACGACCGCACGTGGTCGTGACATCTCCCATTGTCTGAGCAAAAAAGGGCTGCCGTCCCTCAGCGGCAGCCCCGGATATTCAATTGGAAGCCATTCCCTCCCGCCGCGCAAGCCGGTATTCGCTGGGCGTTACGCCGGTGACGGATTTGAACTGCTTGTTGAAATTCGCCGTGTTGTGGAAGCCGGATGCCAGTGCGGCCTCCAGCACGGTGACATTGCTGTCCCGCAGAAGCGCCGATGCGCAGTCGATGCGGCGCAGCTTGATGTATTCGCCGAAGGAAACGCCTGCAAGCCGTGTAAACAGCCGCTCAAAATTGGAGCGGCTCATCCCGGTTCGCGTACACAATTCTGTCAGGGAGATGTCATTTTTATAGTTGCTGTCGATGTATTCCAGCGCGGACGTGATGGCGCTGACACCGGACTGGGAGTATCGCTTGGTGTCCGTGTCGATCAGGTCAAATCCCCGCATGATGTAGATCAGCACACGGGTCAGGCCTTGCCGTGCCAGCAATTCGCTTCCCGGCAGACCGCTGTGATATTCCTTCTCGATATCGACCATCGCCCGGCGGATGTCGTCGCAGATGGACGAATCGCCCGTGCAGTTGGACTCATTCAGCCGATTGGAATACCCCGGGCGGCGATCAAAAAACAACTGCGGCAGATTCAGCGCGGTGGCTTCCGTCAGGATCAGGCGGGGATGGATGTGGATGTTCAGCGCCTCCATGGGGACGGCCGGATCCACATATGTGATCTTGTGGATCTCATTGTTGGAGAACATGAAGATATCCCCGGCTTCGATGGGATATTCCCTTCCGGTGACGGAGTATGTGCCGTGACCGCTGCGAAAATAGGCGATCTCCAGCTCGCTGTGATGATGCGGATAAAACGCGCGGTGTCCCGGTACGGAAACCATGCTGTATACATTCAGTAAATCATCGGTCATAGATCGGCATCCTCCTGAACGATTGGACGATGGTTTGTAAAGTTAAGATACTGTTTGATGACAATCCATCGCCTTGCGCGGAAAAATGGCTGCAATGCTATCATTATACCATAAAATCATTGTGTTGTAAACACGATTTTGTAAATATTCCACGCGGATACCGACCGTACCGCTGTCTGCTGACAGCGGCACAGCCTTCCGGCTTGATCTATTCAAGAGATGCGTACGATTCAAGCAGTGCGTTGAGTGTGCCCTCCCACTTGGGCTTGTTTGTTGCATAGTAGGAAGCGATATCGTTCTTTGCGGTCACAGTCACTGCGTTGATAAATGGATTGAATATGGTGTGATATGCGAATGTAAAGTCCATCTGAGCAGAATCGCGGATGATCTCCAGCATCTCCTTGGCATCCTCATCGCGTGTATATTTTTCTTTGAGTGCGACTTCGTAATACGCCGGTACTACATCAACGCTGCTGTAATAGGACAGCGCTTCACATACCTGCGAGGTCAGTGTGACATCACTTGTGGTTATCGGCACGAAGAACATGGACGTGGAAGTACCGATCTGCGTATGGTAATCCTTCTGCTCAGCGTCGCGCTTGGGATAGGGAACGATACCATAATCGCTGCTCATATCGCGCAGATATTCCGTATCATACAGAAGATCACACATGAAAAGTGCACGGTCAGCGGCAAAGTTTACCGTAAGCTCCGTATGATCGTTTACATCAAACCACCATACATTCTTATTTTCGGTTCTCAAACCGTACAGCTTGAAATATGTGTCAATATCTCTTTCCGAGAGATCTACGATGAAAGGATTGTGATTTTCATCAAAATCAACGATCGTAAATTCCGTAGCAGATTGGAAAGAGCGCCCAGCTACAGTCTGATAGATCATGCCAAACAAGTCATCTGTTGGCACCCAATTGCCGTCACCGTTGAGATCACTGCCGACAGCCTGAATCATCTCGGTGAATTTATCCAGCGTCCATGTACCATTTCGGACATCTTCATAAGGGCTTGTCAGCTTGTAATTCTCAAGCAGCTGTTTGTTGAAAAAGACAACGGACAGATCCTTGTACAGCGACAGCGAAGCATCGCCGATGAAGCCGTACAGCTTGCCGCCGATGGCGAGATTCTCGTTCATGCCCTGTACCCACCACGGATTTTCCAGATCAACATATTCCAGCTCATTGGCATCGATGAACACGCCTTCGCTGGCAATCGGAAGCACGCAGACGGTAACGCCGTTGACCAGATCATATGCGCCGTCGCCTGCCATGACGCTGTTCTTGATGAGTCCGTTGAAGGTTTCGCGATCCACCCAGTGACCGGCTTCAATGGCAAAATTGAGGTCGATGCCCAGCAGCTCTTCCACTGCGGCGTTTCGTTCATAAACCGCGTCCGAAACCACGTCGCCGGTCTGCTCCTCGGCATCATATTCATAGGCCGCGTGGAGGGTTGTGAGAATGTTGAATTCCCTGCCGCCGTTATCGGTTTTGGGCACTTTGAGCGGGGATTCGGTTTCAACGGACGAATCGGTCACGGAATCGGAAGCCGAGGTGTCGCCGGAAGCACCGGAATCGCCGCAAGCCATCAGATTGGCAAGCAGGAGCGCGCAAAGAATGAGGGAAAATGTGCGTTTTTTCATACTGATGTTCCTTTCATGGCAGATTGATTTTTGAAATTGTTCTGCTATTACCATTATAAACGATTGCTCATCGGTTTTCAACGGGAAATTTTTGATATAACCTACAAAATGCGACCAAAACGCGAATGCGCATAACTATTCTCAGAAAGGGGTTTTACTTTGTGAACGGAATTGAAAGCTGTTCCTTTCGCCATGCAAGCTTTTTCTATGTAACAAATCCGCCGTGGAAATTGCCGCCGCACGCCTCTGATGCCCACAGCATCCTGCTTCTGGTAACGGAAGGTGTGTTGTGTGTTGAGATGAAAAGCGGCAGGCATGAGGTGAAATCAGGCGAATTCCTGCTTTTGCCCCACGATGTCAGCCTGATCGGATATCGCATTTCCGGCAGCTCCACCGGGTTCTATCAAGTGATGTTTGATTCGCCGCCGTCAGCCGCGTCCCCCGAACATTTTACGGTTTCCAACACCACGGTCGTGCGGGATCTGTTCCGGCAATTGGTCAAATCCTATCGGTTCCCCGGATATCCCCGCGCCGGGCTGAACGCCCTGATGCATACGCTGTTTTATGAGATCCAGTTTCAGAGAGAGCCTGCCGTCACGCCGGACGATGCATCACTGGCAGCCCGCATCAAAAAATACCTGAACGATTCCATCGACCGCAATATCACGGTGGCGGATGCGGCGGCGCATTTCGGATACTGCACCGGCTATATCAACCGCGTTTTTTCCGGCGCGGAGCATATATCGGTAAAAGCGTACATCAATCAGCTGAAAATCCAGCGGATCGAGGAATATCTCATTTCCACCAATAACTCCATCAAAATGATCTCGAAAAAGCTGGATTTTCCGAATACGGATGCCCTGTCGAAGTTTTACAAATACCACACCGGCAAAACGCTGACGGAGCTGCGTTCCGAATTCGTTGATTCCTGACACTCCCAACCGCCAATGCAAACAAAACCATTACCGAAAGAACGATATACCTCACAATCATCCAAGCGAAAACAATAGCTGGGATGCCCGAATATTTTGGTGCGTTTGCGGTGCAGTAAGCAAAAAAATATCCACCGCAACAGCGCGTTGCTTGCAAATGGCGGCAATCTGTGATATAATATTTTCAAGAATGAAAGGCGGTGGCACAATGGAAACAAAAGATAAAAACAGCCGATGAAGAAGCAAGCGGTTCTTCATCAGCTGATCGTTATGAATTGAATGATACCGGCTTGGTTTCGCCCGTGGCAAATGCGTTGGGGCCGGGATCCGACATGGAGAAATACATTTTCGCGGCTTTGGTCGTGCCGAAATCGCGGTTGGAGCCGGAGTTCTGCACCTTGTTAAAGGCATCGCGGAACATCTGATTGTGCGCTTCCTCGCGGTTCAGGAGGAAATCAATGGTCTCGCGCACTTTTTTGTCGTCGATCTGGCGGTACAGGTATTCATATACCACCTTCGCACGCTGTTCGGACGCGATGTTGCTGAGCAGATCGGCACACAGATCACCCGTAACCGTTACATAATCGCCCGTCCAGGAGTAACCCGAAGCATTGATCAGACCGGGATTCAGACCAAGGAGCACATGGGATTGGATCTCACCGCAGGGCACCTTCCCGGCGTCAACATCGTGGCCGTTCAAGAGGTTGATGGTCTGTGCCACCATCTCCATATGGCCAAGCTCTTCTGCCGCAATATCAAGGAACAGATCCTTGATTTCGGGATCTTTGATTCGGAAGCTCTGGGACATATACTGCATCGCCGCCTTCAATTCGCCGTTGCCGCCGCCAAGCTGCTCCTGTAAAAGCGCCGCATACTGCGGATTCGGTTTTTCCACCGCCACGGGATGAAAAAGCATCTTTTCGTGTTTGAACATAATTCTACCTCCGTTTGTTTGGTATCTGTTATTATTGCCAGTTCGGAGGCGGATATGCAAACACACGGGAAATTAACACGCAAAAATAATCATGGAAAGGCATGATATCACGATTGAGCATGATAGAACTGTTATACGGCAAAACGCGGACATATCTTGTGGGCGGCATTCTTCTTGTGGATACCGATTGGGCGGGGACACTGCCGCGCTTCTTCCGCAAGCTAAAGGAATCGAATATTCCGCTGGAGAGCATCCGCTGCCTGATGGTCACGCATTATCATCCCGACCACATGGGCATTGCGGCGGAGCTGATGATGCGTGAC
>SVSO01000320.1 GCA_015064195.1 Oscillospiraceae bacterium | reverse complement strand
GCCGCCAAGATACGCCAGCTCAAATCCATCCTCCAACTCCACGCCGAGGGACGTCTCCTGCTCAGCACAGCCGCCGAGCAGGAGCAGGAGTGCGAGAAACAGAAGCAGCCTTCTCATACGCCATCTCCAAACACATGCAGATAATAATCTTCGAGTGTAGGCGCAACCGTCCGCGCGCGTTCCGTCGGCATCGCATCCGCCAGCACCCGCAATAACACCTCCCCCGTCTGCTCGTCTCTGGCAATATTCGTCACGCGGAAGCGATCCTGCATCGCCTGCACCTCCGACTCGGCACACGGCACAATCCACACGCCGCCGTCAATCTTCTTCACCAGCTCATGCGGGGGGGCGTTGTCGACGATCACACCTTTTTTAAGCATGATGATGTCCTTTGCGATGAACTCAATGTCCGATACGACGTGGGTTGCGATCAGGACGATCTTGTTGAACGCGATTTTGGAGATATAGTTTCGGATGGCGATACGCTGTTTGGGGTCAAGTCCGGCGGTGGGCTCGTCGAGGATGAGGATTTCGGGATCGCCCAGCACCGCTTGTGCTAAGGTCAGACGCTGTTTCATACCGCCGGACAGCGCGCCGATCTTACGCTTCGGTACGTCGTCCAGCTCCACGGCGGCGAGGATTTCGGGAATCTGCCGCTGGGATTCGGCTTTCGACAGCCCTTTCAGCGCCGCCATGTACCACATGAAGCGTTCGACGGTGAAATTCGGATAAAGTCCCGGATACTGGGGCATGAAGCCCAGCTTTTCCCGGAAGCGCGTGCCCATTTCGAGGACTTTTTCGCCGTCGTACAGGATTTCGCCGGAGTCCGCCTTCAGGTTGTCGGTGAGAATGTTCATCAGCGTGGATTTGCCCGAACCGTTGGGGCCGAGCAGGGCATAGATGCCCGCATCGAGGGTGGCGGTGAAGCCCGATAATGCGAGGTTTGTGCCGTAGGATTTTGTGATATTATTGATGGTGAGTGTCATTGTGGTGTCCTCCTTAATCGAGATCAATCATTCCTGAATATTCGTAGATTTTTTGTGATCCTGTGCCTTTTTCATCCAGCACAGCAGGATCGATGGATGCGAAATTACCCATGAGTTTTCCGCCTTCTATGCTGTAAATATCGAGAATATCAATGCCGAGATCGGTGTATTCCCGCACGACCTCCAGCGTATCGGCATCCACCGCCGTCAGCCTGCCGTTGGTGATGGAGAAATATCCCGTCAGAATATCCTTTCCGCTGGCTCCCATTTTGAGCATCATGCTGTCCGGCTTCCATACGGTGTATCCGTTGCAGACCACCTCCAGCGGCACGAGATAAATCAGCCCTGTTTCGCTGTCGATGTGATAATTTTCGTGATTCAGCACAACATTGCTTCTTGCAATCGGCATGGAAGCGTAAACAAGCTCCTCCGCATTTGACCCGTCCAGCTTCATGCGGTACAGCGAAACTTCCTCATGCCCATAGCGGGTAATGGAAATATTCTCGTCAAAATCTCCCTCCACCGCCGCACATTCCGCGCTCTGACTGTTACTTGTGCGCCGCTGGTAATACACGTAGTCTTTATAAAACTGAACATTAAAGACACCCGGCAGAACGGCGGCGGCTTCCGTATGGGAAAATTCGGGCGTTGTTTTATAAACCGTTCCGTCGCCGAATTTGCCGCGGTAATAGACACAGCCCTCGCCCGATGCGAGGAGCTGAAACTGAACATCCTCCGCATCTTCCAAAACCATTGTCAATTGATCCTTTTTGTCCAGCCGGTAAATACTTCCGCCGTAATAGGAGATCCTTCCGCCTTCCTGTTCTTTCACCGTCGGCATGGAGAGGTAGATATCGTCTCCATAAAACCAGAAATCCGTGATGGAAAGCTCGTTTTTTTCAAGATAAACATCCAGCTTCATCGTATCGGGATCAAGGCTGCGGAGCTGGATGTATTCAGTGCCTCCCCGCGTTTTGGAAAAGGTTTTTGCCGTAAACCACACCTTACCGTCATGTACCAGAACGCGGCTTTCAAAATCATTGATATTTGCCAGCGCAAAGCAGGTGGTTTCCGATGTTATTTGCTCATGACTGCACAGCGGATCGAAGCACAGCACCTGCGTCTGTCCGGATTTCAGAATGGTGAAGCTGAGCCAGCCGTTGTCGATGAAATAGAGATAACCGTCCGAGCAAAATCCGGATTTTGCCGTAATGAGCGGAAGAGTTTCGTAGGATGCGAAGCTGTTGTCCTCGCTATCCCTATGATCCGGCAGTGTTTGATGCTCGCATCCGCAAAGAAGCATCATCGCCGCGAGGAATAGGCAAATAATCTTTCTCACTGTGCCGCCTCCTTTTCAAATTTAATCGCGCCGTGGATGCTGACCGTGCCGTCCGGCTCGGGCCTCAGATTCATCGGCGTCCAATCCGTCGAAAGCGCTCCGAAATCGCTGACAAATGCGATCAGGTATCCGCCCGCAAAGCCGATCGGATCGATGTGCAGATTGGGATTCTCGAATGTATACACCCTTTCTTCCCCGGTCACAAGATCGCGGCAGATCAGCTTGTTTTCCCATGTGCGGATGAAATCGTAGGCAGACATCCCGCGGCCGTCATGACTGTCCTTTGTGCCGATCAGCTCAAACTCCTCCGCCGGCAGCATGGGACGATACCACACCCGCTCATGATCGAATGCCATCATGTCCACGTCGCGTATCACCGGCACAAGCTTCTCGCCATCCCATTTGAGCAGTGCATTGCGGCCGAAGCTGAACTTGCTGTTGATCTCAACCGGATGCTCGCATTCGATCACATACACATACGCTTCCCCGCCCGCCATGTACATACCGTAGCAATGCTCTGCTTCCAGCGGGACGGTCGTCTTTTCGCCGCTTTCGCGGTCGATGACCGTAAAGCTGCCCAGATCGGCGATGTAATAGTTATCTGCATCCCCGTAAGCCGTGGCATAGGCGGAAAACTGCCCCTCTGTGATGACCTTCGGGATGCCGCCGCTGCACGGAACCATCATGGGAACGCCGTAGGAATCGGATTCATCGCGGTTGTCGTTCTTGTAAAAGCCGTCAACGTAGTAAATATATTCTCCATCCGAGAAAAATCCGGTCTGCAGGCCGCCAACGCCGTGATCCGTCACCACAAAGCGGATG
>SVSO01000319.1 GCA_015064195.1 Oscillospiraceae bacterium | reverse complement strand
ATGAAACGGCAAGCTCACTGGGACTTCGCACCGGACGCTTCCGCTTTCTGCTCATCGCCGTGTCATCCCTCCTTGCGGGCGCGGCCATTTCTGCGGCGGGGCTCATTGGTTTTGTGGGGCTGATCGTGCCGCACATCGCCCGACTGATGGTCGGATCGGATCACCGTCTGCTCCTGCCAACGTCGGCATTCCTCGGATGCATTCTCGTCACCGTCTGCGATACCGTGGGCCGCGTCATCCTGCCGCCCGGTGAGATTCCGGTGAGCATTCTGCTTGCCTTTATCGGTGCGCCGTTCTTTTTATGGCTGCTTCACACGCGCAAAAAGGAGGGCCGCTGATGTACTTCGGATTTGATAAAATCACCATTTCATATGACAAAACCGCCATTCTGCGGGATGTGACGCTGGAGCTTTTTCCCGGCGAGATCCTCACCCTTGTGGGCAAAAACGGCTGCGGGAAATCGAGTCTTCTCAAAACCATCGTCCGCGCCGTCACGCCAAGATCCGGCACGCCCATTCTGAATGGCAAGCCGCTGTCCGCTTATCCGGCGAAAGAGCTGGCGAAAAAAATAGCATATCTGGCTCAGTTTCACGATGCGCCGCCCGATCTGACGGTGCGCGCGCTGGTCGAATGCGGACGGTATCCCCACCGCTCTCTCATGGGCGGGCTTTCCGCTTCCGATGCGGCACAGGTTGACCGCGCCATCACCCTCACCGGCCTTGCGGAGCTTGAAAACCGGCCCCTGTCCACGCTGTCCGGCGGCGAATGTCAGCGGGCGTGGATCGCCATGACCGTGGCACAGGAGCCGGAGATTCTCGTGCTGGACGAGCCGGTCACCTACCTCGACATCGGCCATCAGACGGAGGTGCTGGCGCTGATCCGCAGACTGAGCCGGGAGCTGGGCATCACGGTGCTGATGGTGCTCCACGATCTCAACGCGGCGGCGCGGGTGTCCGATCGGCTGTGTGCGCTGAAGGACGGCGGCATTTTTTACTGCGGTGCGCCGTCGGGACTGTTCACCCCGGAGCATCTGTATGCGCTCTACGGCATCGAGGCGGAGATCCTGCACGATTCTGCCGGAAATCCCTATTTTATTCCCATCACAGGAGAGACCCCCAAATGAAGCATCTGCTTGCAGTTTTTCTATGCGCCGCCTTGCTTTTCTGCATTTCCTGCGCATCCTCGCAAAATTCATCCGAGGATTATCTCACGGCGGCGGACGCGGTTATCGTCACCGAGGATGCGGTGAGCTTCGCCGATGCATCCGGAACGACCGTCACCATTACAAAAAATCCTGCGAAAACCTACTGCCTCTATGCCAGCTTCACCACCCTCTGGTATGAAGCGGGCGGCACCGTTGACGGCTGTGTGGGCGGCGATTCGGCAGTGCAGCTGTACAAGTCCCACATCGGCCGCGACATCACCGGAGATGCGGATGTGACTGTCCTCGCAAAGAGTGCGCAGGCGAAGGGATGGAGCGTCGAGACGATCCTCGCCGGACAGCCGTCCCTCATCCTCTGCTCCACGGCAATGGGCGGCTATGACACCCTCCGTGCTCCCTGCGAAGCCGCGGGAATTCCCATTGTCGCCGTGGATTACGACGATTTTGCCGATTATCTCAAATGGTTCAAGGTGTTCTGCCATCTGAACGGCCGCCCGGAGCTTTGGGAATCGGTGGCCATGGCCGCACTCTCCGATGTGAACGCAGTGATCGCTTCCTGCCCCACGGAGAACGCCCCCACCGTTTTCTGTATGTTCACCGGCGAAACGAGCCTGAAGGCCAGCACTTCCAACACCATGCTGGGCGGCATGGTGAAGGAGCTTGGCGGCATCAACATCGCTGACGGAATGGGCGATGCGGAGCGGTTTGACATCAATCTGGAGGCCGTCTATTCCCTCGACCCGGACGTGATTCTCGTCCAGTGTCACACCGGCGATGCCGATGCGCGGGCAACGGTGGAGCGGCTGTACGGGGATAATCCCGTCTGGCAGTCACTCCGCGCCGTGAAGGAGGGCCGGGTGTATTATCTCGACAATGCACTGTTCCACAATAAGCCCAACCGCCGCTTCGTCCACGCATACGACACGCTGGCAGAGCTGTTATATCCCACAAAGTAGGAGAACATTATGAATTTCGTCATCAAAGGCAGTATCTGCCACAGCGTCACGCCGAAGGAAATCGGGATCACGCGGGGTTACGCCGTCTGCGAGAACGGCATCTCCCGGGGCGTTTTTGAAACGCTGCCCGAGCGGTATGCCGGACTGCCGGTTCACGATTTCACCGGAAAGCTGGTCATGCCCGGCATGGTGGATCTGCACATTCACGGCGCGCAGTTTGCCTATCGCGGCACCGGCTTTGACCTTGAGCTGCTGGATTGGCTGGACTCCCACGCATTTCCCGAGGAGGCGCGGTTTGCCGATGAGGATTACGCCCACCGGGCGTACACCATCTTCGCCGACGCCATGAAAATGAGTGCCACCACCCGCGCCGCCGTTTTCGCATCCCGCCATGGCCGCGCTACGGAAATTCTCATGGAAAAGCTGGAAGCTTCCGGCATCGTCAGCTATGTGGGCAAAGTGAACATGGACCGCGATGCTCCCGATCCGCTCCGGGAAGCGGATGCGGATGCTTCTGCCGCCGATACCGTGCAGTGGATCGAGCGCACACAGCACAGATTCTCCCGCACCTATCCCATCCTGACCCCGCGCTTCATCCCCTCCTGCACCGATGCGCTCATGGAAAAGCTGGGTGAGATCCAGCGCAAATACCATCTGCCCATCCAGTCTCATGTGTCGGAGAATCAGGGCGAGATCGGGCTTGTGAAGCAGCTCCGCCCCGATGCCGCTTATTACGGCGACGCCTATGACCGCCACGGCTTGTTCGGCAGAAATCCCGTCACCGGCGAGGCGGTGCCCACGCTGATGGCGCACTGCGTCTGGTCGCCGGATGCGGAGATCGAAAAAATGCGGGAGCAGAGCGTGTTTGTGGTACACTGCCCCGCCTCCAATTTCAACGTATCCTCCGGCATCGCGCCCATTCGCCGCTATCTGGAAGCGGGGCTGAAGCTTGGCCTCGGAAGCGACGTTGCGGGCGGTCAGAGCGAATCCATGCTCCGCGCTGTCACCGATGCGGTGCAGATGTCGAAGATGTACTG
>SVSO01000318.1 GCA_015064195.1 Oscillospiraceae bacterium | reverse complement strand
TACTTGCAGAATACCGGGAATTTCTGCTCCAGCACCTTGTTCGTGTCGCGCACGCCGCCGTCCACGATGGCACCGCGGCAGCCCTGACGCTTGGCAGCCATGGTCATGATCTCGCCCCACTGCGCGGACTCATCGTCGCCGGAGGTATCCCAGACGCACACGCTCTCGGCGGGAATCTCCTCGAGCAGCTGTGCACGCTGCATCATTTCGTCGGTCAGATCGAGATTCTTCGCGCCCTTGATGGTGAACGCAATGCCGCAGACCTTCATCTCCTCACGGAGCGGCATGATTTCGTGGGGCAGCGTGTAGTAGAGCATGCCCATCTCGCGCAGAACGTCATTGACCATGGGCGTGGAAACCGCCTCATAGCGGTCGCACAGCTCCTTCTCGGAAACCGGCAGCTCAGCCAGCCCATGATTCATGCGTTCTTCCTTGAGCTTCTGCAGCTTCATCGCACTTCCGTTGTTGTTGTTTTGCATGAATTTTTCACCTCGTTTTTGTATAATAGATACACCGGTCGGCATCGTCACCTCTGCCTGATTCCATTATACAGGAAATTCCCGCCGCAGGCCATTCACAACCTGACGATTTTTTGTCTTAAATGCTGATAATTCTTGACAATTGCCCCGAAACCGTGTATAATGGGTAAGAAGACTTGAAAATATCCCAGAGAAAGGAGGCGCCCCATTGAATCAGATCGGCAGTGATCCGTACGATTTCTCCGTCTGCGATATCGATTTCATCGTGCTGCGCGAGCCGGATACCGGATGGAAGTTAGAGCAGATGATCAACCGAGGACACTACATTCTCGCATTCGCACTGGGCGGACATGTGACCTATGAATACGGCGGCGGGACGCATCCCGCCTCGGCAGGTGATCTGCTCTTTTTCAAAAAAGGCGAGCCGCATTCGGCGCATTCGTCCGAAAAGGATCCGTGGACCTTCTGCTCGGCGGCCTTTGATATCATCCCCTTCTCCGATGCGGCCGCACACAGCCTGCAGGCACTGCCCACCCTCTCGCATGTCTCCTACGCACGCTATGCGGAGCGCTTCCGCGAGATGCACGATGTATGGAATCAGCGTGGGGACGGCTTCACGCTCAAATGCCGCGCGATCCTTTCGGATTTGCTTTATATGCTGATTCACGATACGCAGGCGGATTACACCCGATTCCCCCATCGTGAGGCGCTGGACCGCGTGCGCGACTACATCACCGCTCATGTGGGCGAGGCACTCACCACCGCCGAGCTTGCCGCCATCGCTGACATGTCGCCTTCGCACTTCCGCATGCTGTTCAAGCAGTACACCGGCATGACGACGGTGCAGTATCAGAATCAGCTGCGCATCAGCCGCGCCTGCAGTCTCCTGCGAAGCGGCGGCTGCAACGTCACCGAAACCGCCCTCTCGCTGGGATTCTCGGATATCTACTATTTCAGCCGCCTGTTCAAGAAATACACCGGCGTCAATCCGTCGGTTTACTCGAAGCAATAGCAAAAGCCACCGCGCGAGCGGTGGCTTTTTGGCATGTCTATTTCAACGCCTCAACCGTCTTATCGATTGCAGCCTGCAGCGCAGATTCCGTAGAAGCGAGAATCGTCGCAAGCGCCTGATCCTGCTGCCGTCCGAGGGTCTGGCTGATGGTCGTCATAACTCCACTCCACGAATAGACATCGCAGTTGTCCAGCGTAAAATTCGCGAACAGCAAATCGAGCATCTCCGCTGACTCCTCATCACGCAAATTCTTGCCGGTGAGCACGATATCATAATACGCCGGACGTACCATCTCGGCGGACGCTTCCGCCATCGCCTGCAGAATAAAGCCGGAACGCTCGACATTCTTCGCGCTGACGGGAATGACCGCAGGACTGATGCACCAGCCGTCTGCATAGGCGCGGTAGAATTCCTGAGACGCATCATACTTCGGCGCCGGAATCAGACCGAAGTCGATATCCGAGGCACGGAGATCAGATGTGGTGTTGATAACACCGGTATAAAACAAGCCTTTACCGTCTGCATACATCTGCTTGATGACCGCATCTTCTCCGATGTAATAAACTTTTTCATCGGAAAGCATATCCTTGATTCGCTCAAATACATTGTTGGCACGTTCTTTACCAAGCGAGATCACCGGCAGGCCGTTCTCCATCACGGTTGTATTCTCACCCGAACCAAAGAACAATGGCAGCCCTGCCGTGGATTTCTGCATGATGAAGCCCCACTGATCGGATTCATCCATGGCAGCATCACCGTTCAGATCAGCCGATGCGGCGGCAGACATTTCAGCCAGCCGATCATACGTCCACTTGCCGGATTTCACCAGAGCATAGGGCGATTCCAGCTTGTATTTTTCAATCAGATCCTTATTGAACAGAAAACATCTCGTCGATTGAAATGCGTTGACCGAGACATCACCCGTGGCATAATACAGCTTGCCGCCGATGGTCAGATTGTCATTGAAGGTTTTGTTCCAGACCGGACTGTTAAGATTGACATATTCCAGCGATGAAAAATCCGCAAGTGCTCCCTCCTGCGCAAATCCGGCAGCGGTTCGTGCCATGGGGAAGGCGGCATCGTAGGAATCATCACCGGCAAGTATGGCGGTTCCAAGCTCCGTACCCGATGTATTGGCCGAATAGCTGACACTGACCGATATGCCGTAGGTTTCAGATAGATACTGGTTGCGCTTGAACACCGCATCGTTGAAAACCTCGCCGTTCGCATCCTCCACATAAATATCGGGATTGGACCATGCGCTGCTGGCAGCACGCAGAAAAACGTGAAAATCATAGCCGTCAAGACCGAGCTTTTCGGCAAGCTCGGGTGTAAAATTGACCGCGAGTCCCGTTTCGGGCGCAGCTGTTGTCATATCAGTCGGAGCAGTGGTGTCAGAGGAAGGTGCCGTGCCGCCGCATGCAGTGAAGCCGGATGCGATGGCTGCGAGAAGGATCAGGGTATACGCTTGTTTCCGTTTCATAATGGTTCCTCCTGTTATTTTGGGGTAAACTAATTCTAACACACAGACAGACGAAAGTATAGGACAAATCCTGCGAAGATTATGTCATAATCCGGACAATCGCTTGACACTTCCATGCAGAGCATGGTATAATTTTATAAAGGAGGCGATATGTTTGTACGACGTGCATCACAGAAATAACTACAGAACG
>SVSO01000317.1 GCA_015064195.1 Oscillospiraceae bacterium | reverse complement strand
CGTGCTGTGCGATCCCACCACAGGCGGCGTCGAGGCAAGCTTTGCCATGCTGGGCGATGTGATCCTCGCCGAGCCGGGCGCGCTCATCGGCTTTGCCGGCCGCCGCGTCATCGAGGGCACCATCGGCAAAAAGCTGCCCGATGACTTCCAGTCGGCGGAATTCCAGCTGGCACACGGCTTCGTGGATGCCATCGTTCCCCGAGCCGAGCTTCCCGGGAAGCTGGCGCTTATCATGGAATTATCGAAAGGCGGTGAGGCAGAATGAGCGGTTCTTCCGAAAAAAACACCGACGCGCTGACGCGCTTCTCCCTGTCGCGCCATCGTGAACGCCCCGGCGTCCGTGACTATGCCGCGCGGATCTTCACCGATGTGCTCGAGCTGCACGGCGACCGCCAGTTCGGCGACGATCCCGCCATGTTCACCGCCATCGCAAAGCTGGACGGCATCCCCGTCACCATTATCGGCCACGTCAAGGGCCACACCACGCAGGACAACATCGCCTCCAATTTCGGCATGGCGCATCCGGAGGGCTACCGCAAGGCCATGCGGCAGATGAAGCTGGCGGAGAAATTCCGCCGCCCGATCATTACTTTTGTGGATACACCCGGCGCAGATCCCGGCGTGGAGTCGGAGGAGCGCGGTCAGGGACAGGCCATCGCAGAGAATCTGCGGGATATGATGGGGCTGCGCGTACCGATCATCAGCATCATCATCGGTGAGGGCGGCTCCGGCGGCGCGCTTGGCATCGCCTGCGCCAACCGCGTCATCATGCTGGAGAATGCCACCTACTCGGTCATCTCGCCGCGCGGATTCGCTTCCATCCTCTGGAAGGATCCGAGCCGTGAGGAGGATGCGGCACGCACCCTGCGCATGACAGCGGAGGATCTTTTTGCCCTCGGCATCGTGGATGATGTCATCACAGAACCGGAAGGCGGCGCGCATCTCAACCATGAAGCCATGGCAGAAGCGCTAAAAGTAAATATTTTGAAAAATTTATCTGACCTACTTGAAAAATCCGGCGAGATGCTATATAATGAGAGATATGAGAAGTTCAGAAAGATGGGACAGTGTAAAATCATCGAGTAAGAGACTCATCTAAAAACAATCCGGCATGCCGGAGAACAATATTCTATATTTATTTGGAGGACTATACCCATGTTTGAAAAAATTGCTGACATCGTATCCAAGCAGCTTGGCGCGGACTTCGACGACATCGACGAGAACACCAACATTATGGATGATCTCGGCGCAGACTCTCTCGACGTTGTCGAGATGCTGATGGCAGTTGAGGAGAGCTTCGGCGTTTCCGTTCCCGACGAGGAAATCCCGAACCTCAAGACCGTGCGCGACATCGTTGAGTATGTCGAAGCCAACATGTAATTCAAGGCAAAAACAAGGAGCCGTGAGCGACATCGTCGCTCACGGCTAATGCTATGCAGAAAAACAATATGGAAAACAAAAAAATCAGCCTATTTGCAAAGCTCGCCCTTCTCGCGGCGACACTCATCTGGGGCAGTTCCTTCATCATCGTGGATGATGTGGTAAACGTCCTGCCCACAAACGCGCTGCTTGCCATCCGCTTTCTTTCGGCGACGCTCATTCTGTCCGCAATCTTCCACAAACGCCTGAAGAAGCTCGACCGCGGCTATCTCTGGCGCGGCGCAGCGCTGGGCGTGCTGCTCTTCTCCGCATACATGTTCCAGACCTTCGGCATTTCCTTTCCCGAGACCACGCCGGGCAAGAATGCCTTTCTGACGGCGGTATACTGCGTCATGGTGCCCTTCTTCGCATGGGCAGTGACGAAGATTCGCCCAGACCGGTTCAACATCATCTCGGCGCTCATGTGCATCGTGGGCATCGGCCTCGTCTCGCTGACCGCCGATTTCACGATGGGAATCGGTGATGTGCTGACGCTCATCGGCGGCGTATTCTATGCGCTGCACATTATCGCCGTGTCGAAATTCTCCGACGGGCGTGACGCCATGCTGCTCACGCTGGTGCAGTTTGCCGCAAGCGGCGTGTGTGCGCTGATTCTGTCGCTGACGACGGAGAGCGCGCATTATGCGGAGGTACATATGGAGCTGCCGATGATTCTCGGCGTGGCGTATCTGGCGGTATTCTGCACCTCAGTGGCGCTCACCTTCCAGAACTTCGGTCAGAAGTACACCGATCCCTCCACCGCTTCGATCATTCTGTCGCTGGAATCTGTATTCGGCGTGGCATTCTCCGTGGCACTCGGCGCGGAATCGCTGACGCTGCGCATGACCGTCGGCTTCGCGCTGATCTTTGTCGCGGTGATCATTTCGGAGACGAAGCTGGCGTTCCTGAAGGGAAAAAAATAGGCATGGAAACATTTGCAATTCCCTGCGCCGGTGCGATCATTGAGCGCCGCATCGACGGCATGCCGCACATATTGATCCAAACACGCATGAAATCCGGCGGCGGTGACACGAACGGCAAAATCGAAACCCCGGCAGGAAAAATCCGCGCATATGAATCCATGACGGATGCTGTGATCCGCGAGGTTCGCGAGGAAACCGGCCTGACGGTGACGGAAATTGACGGCCTGTCCCCTGCAATCGGCTGCACAATCACACCGGAACCATTCTGCATCACGCAGAATCTATCGGACGCATATTCGATCATACTGCACACCTTTCTCTGCCGTGCTGACGGAAACCCGCTCCGGGAAACGGACGAATCCTGCGATATCCGCTGGATATCTGTCGACGATCTGCGTCGGCTGGTATCGGAGGATCCGAACGCTTTTTTCTTCATGGATCTCCCCGCACTGCAAAAATATCTGGAAAAGGAGCCATCCCCATGACATACAATCAGCACTGCACCACCGCCGCCGCGTTTGCACGCGCGGGCAGGCTCGAGGAATGGGTGCATGCCTATCTCCGCACCGATGGGCACAACGAGGCCTTCTCCGACGGACTGCGCCTGTTCCCGCGCCACTATATCGGCCCGATAAAAATGCCCCTCCGGATGTTCGCGCGCTGCTGTGGGCCGGAGGAGCATATGAAATTCCGCGTTGATCGTGACGGCTTCGAAGCCCGCGTCAACGGCATCGCCGATGCCATCCGCGTCGGTGCCGATCTGCCGCCGCTCATCGTCCACTACGCGGACGGCGGCTTCGAGCTTTCCGACGGCAACCATCGCCACGAAGCCTGTATGCGGCTGGG
>SVSO01000316.1 GCA_015064195.1 Oscillospiraceae bacterium | reverse complement strand
TAGAAGAGCTTGCCGATGCCGCGGTAGTAGGTCATGCCGGAGCGGAAGATGTTGCCGCCCTCGTACCAGCCGACGAAAATCAGCTCATCGGGCTGCGGTACGCGGAAGGGCTCGCCGTACATTTCTTCCTTCTCGATCTCAAAATATTCGGGAATGCCTGCAGCGATGGGATGCTGGGGCATGATGTTCCACATGATCTCGCGCTGATCGTCGCCCCAGGACAGCTGACCGGAGGTGCCGACGATATTGCGGAAGGGCTTGGACATATGAGCGGAATGCATGGCGATAAAGCCCATGCCCTCATTCCACACGCGATTGCGAACCTTTGCGGCCAGTGCATCCGGCACATCCTGATGCGCCATATGACCCCACCACATGAGAACATCGGTGTCGTTGAGCAGCTCATCCGGCAGACCGTTGTCCGGATCGTCCAGCGTTACGGCGCGGACTTCCATGTCATCGTTGACCTCGAGGAAGCGCTTGATGGTATTGTGCATACCGTCGGGATAGATCTCGCGAACTGCCGCGCTGCTCTTTTCGTGACGGCCCTCATTCCAGATTGTTACTTTAATCTTAGCCATTGTTTAATCTCCTTAAAAGAAATATCATTCAGTGAAAATACACTATCAATATTATCACATATTTCCAGGAGATTGTCAACGGTTTTTTGAAAATTTCACTGTTTTTTTTCAAACTGTCAATTTGCTCTTGAAAGTCGGCGATAATTATGGTATACTAATATGGAAACGGATTCCTTTTGTGAGAAGGTGACTACTCTGCATAAAAAATATCTCAAAAGCTTTACCGGCCGTCTGATCACCACCGCGCTGTTCGCGGTTCTGCAGATCGTGGCCTTTATCGTCATGACCGTGGCGCTCAGCTCCTATGCTGTCCCGATCTTCATCGTCATGACCGTCATCAGCGCCCTTGTGGTGCTGTTTATCATCAACACCGAGCGAAATCCCGCCTACAAGCTTCTCTGGTCCATCGTCATTCTCGTATTCCCCATCTTCGGCGGACTCATGTTCCTCGCCGCATCGGTACAGTCCTCCACCTATCTGTTCAAAAAGCGCGCAAAAAAGGCGAAAGCCCTCATTGCGCCCTACTGCGGTCAGGACACCGCCATCACCGCCGCCATGCGTGCCGAGAGCCGCACCAAAGCCAATCACGCATCTTATCTCGCCGAAAAAGCCTCTTTCCCCGTCTACCGCGACACCGCTGTCACCTATTTCCCCTCCGGTGAGGCGAAGTTTGAATGGATGAAGGCGGAAATCCGCAAGGCGAAAAAGTTCATTTTCCTCGAATATTTCATCATTCAGGAAGGCATCATGTGGGATTCCATCCTGAAGCTGCTCATCGCCAAGGTGAAGGAAGGCGTGGAAGTGCGTCTCATCTGGGACGGCATGGGCTGTATGTCCACCCTGCCGAAGAATTACGACAAGATCCTCGAGGGGCTGGGCATTCATGTGATGATCTTCAATCCCTTCGTTCCGCTGGCCACCGTGGTGCAGAACAACCGCGACCACCGGAAGATCCTCGTCATCGACGGCCACACCGCCTTCACCGGCGGCGTGAATTTAGCCGACGAATACATCAACGCCTTTGACCGGTTCGGCCACTGGAAGGATGCCGCCGTCATGCTGAAGGGCGATGCGGTGCGCAGCTTCACCCTCATGTTCCTCGAGCATTGGTACATGAGCAAGCCCGCCGATCCCGACATCACCGCCTATTTCCATCATCCCGCCCCCGGCGAATTTCTCATCAGCGATCCCCGCTCCTCCGGCTATGTACAGCCCTACGGCGATACACCGCTGGACGGCGAATGCGTGGGCGAGCTGGTCTATTTCAACCTCATCAACAAGGCGAAGGATTATATCTACATCATGACGCCTTACCTGATCCCGGACAATGAGCTGGTGAGCGCACTCTGCTTTGCCGCAAAATCCGGCATCGATGTGCGCATCATCACGCCCCACATTCCCGACAAATGGTATGTGTTTCAGGTGACGCGCTCCTTCTACAAGCCGCTTCTCGATGCGGGCGTGAAGATCTACGAATATACGCCCGGCTTCATCCATTCCAAGGTGGTCGTCGCCGATGATTCCATCGGTGTCTGCGGCTCCATCAATTTCGATTACCGCAGTCTCTACCTGCATTTTGAATGTGCCGCGCTCATCTACGACAATCCCGCCGTCATGGACATGAAGTACGATTTCGTCGAGACGCTCAAGGTCTGCGAGGAGATCACGCCGGAGCGGTACAAAAAGATACGCGGCAAGCACGGGCTTGTCATGAGCCTGCTCAAGCTGTTCGCGCCGCTGTTATGATTTCCGGAGTACCAAATGGATAAAAAATACAAGAAACTACTGTCAAATACCGCCATTCTCGGCATCGGCACCTTCGGCTCAAAGCTGCTGGTGTTCCTGCTCATGCCGCTGTACACCACCTATCTTTCCAAGGCGCAGTACGGCACGGCGGATATCATCACCCAATCGGCCAATCTGCTCATGCCGGTGCTGTCGATGGGCATCGTGGATGCGGTGTTCCGCTTCACGCTGGACAAAGCCATCGACCGGCGGCGGGTGCTGACTACCGGCCTGTATGTCATCACGGCGGGATTTCTCCTCGCCATGGCATTCTTCCCTCTCCTTGACCGCATCGCCTATTTTGAAGGCTATATGTGGCTCATCATCCTGTATGCCGGCATCGCAAATCTCCATTCCGTCCTTGCACAGTATGCACGCGCCAAGGGCATGACCACCTTTTTCGCTCTGCAGGGCATCATCGCCACCGCGCTCACCATCGCGCTGAATGTGATCTTTCTCGTCGTGATGGACATCGGCGTGCTGGGCTATGTGCTGAGCGTTGTCATCGCCGATGCCGCTGTCTCGGTCATCATCCTTGTTGTGGTGCGCCGGGATGTGTCCCTCTCGCCGAAGCTGCTGGACAAAACCATCGTCCGGGATATGCTCCGCTTCTCCGTGCCTATGATCCCCACCACCATCTTCTGGTGGATCACCAACGTGTCTGACCACTACATGATCAAAGGCATGATCGGCACGGAGGTGAACGGTCTCTACGCCGCGGCATTCAAGATCCCCACCATGCTCATCCTCCTCTCCGGCATCTTCATCGAGGCGTGGCAGTTTTCCGCCGTCACCGAGCGGGACACGGAATCCAAAAAGCAGC
>SVSO01000315.1 GCA_015064195.1 Oscillospiraceae bacterium | reverse complement strand
TGAAATTCGAGGTCGGTACGCGATTCGCCGCTTCTGTTTCATTTTTTGTCGTTGAATCGCAAATTCTAATACTGGAACCTAAATTTTCGAGGTTTCCTATAATAAAAGCATCCGGATACCATCGCGCGCGGATGGCTGGATAAATTTTATCTCAAATCGATTATAATCGGAGGAACTGTCATGACTCATATTTATCTGATCACACCCGACAAGCTGGGAACCATCTCGCCGAATCTCTACGGCGTATTCGCGGAGCATATCGGCGGCGTCATTTACGACGGCATCTGGGCGCCGGACACCAAGGACAATGTGAAGGGCTTTCGCAAAGCGATCATCGACAAGATGAAGCAGGCGAAGATCCCGCTGGTGCGCTGGCCGGGCGGATGCTTCGCAGAGATCTACGACTGGCGCGACGGCATCGGCCCGCGGGAGGATCGTCCCGTCCGCATCAACTGGTGGATGAAAAACGACGGCCGCTATGAGCCGAACGAGGTGGGAACGGATGAATTCATGCAGTTCTGTGAGCTGGTGAATGCCGAGCCGTACATCGCCGCCAACATCACCTCCACCACGCCGCTGAACATCCGGGATTGGGTGGATTACTGCAATTCTCCCGCCGGAACGACCACCATGGCCAAGCTGCGTGAGAAAAACGGTCATAAAGAGCCGTACAACGTGAAGCTGTGGGGCGTGGGCAACGAGACATGGGGCGGCGGCGGATACATGACGCCCGAATACTATGCCATGGAATATCGCCGTTATTCGCAGGTGATGAGCAATGCCTCCAAGGGGCTGCAGCTCATTTCCTCCGGCGCAAATGCGGCAGATTACAGCTGGACGCGCCGGATGATGAACGAGATCGGACAGCCCAACATGAGCGGAATGTCCTTCCATTATTACTGCGGTGCGACCGGAACTGCCACTGAATATTCCGACGCGCAGTGGTATGAGCTGCTTGCAAAAGCCGCACGGATGGAGGAGCTGATCGAGAAGCATTGGGCAGGCGTTGTGGCGTATGGCATGGAGAATAAGGGCAAGCTCTGCATTGACGAATGGGGCTGCTGGCATCCCGGCGGATCCGGCCCGTCCAAGGGCTTCAATCTGTTCGAGCAGCAGTCCACCATGCGCGATGCGGTGGTATCGGCACTGACGCTGAATCTGTTCAACAACCACTGCGACAAGATTTTGCTTGCGACGGTGGCACAGCTGGTGAACAATCTCCACTGCCTGTTCCTTTCCGGCGGCGAAAACTGCATCACCACGCCCACTTATCATGTGTTCGATATGTTCAAGGGTCATCACGGCGGCGAGGCGATCCGCACGGTGACGGACTGCGGCACGACGGAGAATGGTCTTCGCGAGCTGTCCGTATCCGCATCGGTGAAGGACGGCGTCATGACGATCACGGCGGCCAATCTGTCGGCCGATCACGACATCACCGCATCCCTCGTTCCCACGGGATGCACCCTTGCCGATGAAGCGGAGATCGTCATCCTCGGCGACGGCGACATCCGGGCATACAACACCTTCGAGGATCCGGAGCGCGTCGCACCCGCCGGAACATCCGGTGCGTTCGACGGCACCATCACTATTCCGCGCGGCGGTATTGCCGCTGTGACGGTGAAAATCAGGGAGGATTGATTTTATTGAAACAACGACTGACTGCATCCATATTGCTGTTTGCCATGCTCGCTGCCGTTTCCTGCGGCAGTGAGACGGCGGGCGAGGATACCACTGCGCCTGCGGATACCACCACAGCGGAAACGACCGAGGATAATTTCGTCTACGATGACCTGCCCGAGCAGGATTTCGGCGGGGCGGCGTTCAATATGCTGACCACATCGTGGTATATTGCCGCAGATTCCATCTATGCGGAATCCCAGAACGGCGATGTGCTGAACGATGCGCTGTATGAATCACGGAGAAGTGTGGAGGAGCGGTTCAATGTGGAGATCAAACTGCAGGTGGAAGCCGATCCGACGACCACGCTGCTTCCCGGCATCATCCACAATATGGTGATGGCGGGTGACAGCACCTATCATCTGATCTACAATCACGATGTTTCGACGGTGAAAAATGCATTGCAGGGCGATTTTAAAAACATCCGCGGGCTGCCGAACATCAACTTTGACAAGCCGTGGTGGAACGGTACATCGGAAAACTTCACCATCGACGGCAAGCTGCTGTTCACCGGAAACTGCCTTGCTACCAGCAGCATTTTCATGAATTATCTGCTCGCCTTCAACAAGACCATGGCCGAATCCTACAGCATCGAGATTCCCTACGATGACGTGATCGCCGGAAATTGGTATATGGACGATCTGATCGCTCTCACGCAGGATATGCGGGTGGATCTTGACGGCAACAGCAAGTTCAATGAGAACGACCAGTACGGCATTTCGGTGTACCGATACAGCGTAATGGGCCTGCAAAGCGATCTCGGCGGCGACATGGCGGTGAACGACGGCAGCGGATTAGTACTCAACACCGACATTGAAAAGCTCAGCACCATCGTGGAAAAGGTCAGAGCGCTGACAGATTTTGCGTACTATGACAGCAACAGCAAGTGCGCGGAGGCGTTTGCCAACGGAAATATTCTGTTCCTTCTTACGGAAGGCTCGTTCCTGACCAACACCGTCCGCCAGTCCAACGTCGTGTACGGCATTCTGCCCGTGCCGAAGCTGGACGAGAATCAGGAGAATTACCGCGCATCGGGCTGTGACATCTACTGGGCAGTGCCGAAAACCGCCGAGAATCCGGAGATGATCGGCACGGTCATCGAAGCGGTCTGCTGTCAGAATTACAACAACGTCATCCCGCAGGTCTGGGAGACGGTGCTGGGCAGAAAGCTGGCGGATTCGGAAGAGGATGCGGCCATGTTCGAGATCATGCGCGACATTCAGTATGTGGACATCGGATTTGCCTTCAGCGGCGAATCATCGGGCCTTGACAGTCTGGTATTCCTCGCTGCCACTGCCCGCCCCGGAAAAGTGGTATCTTACATCGATTCTTACAAAAACAATGCACTGAGCGGCATCGACAAGATCAACGCCTTCTACCGCGACTTTGAATAAAGGAAACCTCGAAAATTTAGGTTCCAGTATTAGAATTTGCGATTCAACGACAAAAAATGAAACAGAAGCGGCGAATCGCGTACCGACCTCGAATTTCATGTGTGAATCGGGGTGGAAAGCCC
>SVSO01000314.1 GCA_015064195.1 Oscillospiraceae bacterium | reverse complement strand
GCCCGGACGGACGGCAATCGTATACAGATGGCTGTCGCTGTATTGCTTTTTCTGCATGGTTCTCTCCACATCATCTTTGATATGTTCTATTATATCGTGTTTTTATTCTATACGCGCGGGGATGCTTATGATATAATTATAGCATAACCCACGGGTAAAATCAATAGAAGGTGACAAAATGATGAAAACAACCATCCCATTCCCGGAGAAAAAACTCCCCCTCGCCGGAACCTATGATGTAATCGTAGCCGGCGGCGGAACTGCCGGTGCCATCGCGGCCATCTCCGCCGCCATGGAAGGACTGTCCGTCCTCGTGATTGAGCAGAGCGGCGGGCTTGGCGGAACCTCGACGGCAGGACTGGTTTCGCCGGTCATGCCGAGCTATATCGCGGATTATCCGTTATGTAAACTGAACCGACCGACAGCCCTCAGAGGAGAGCTTGCCGCGATGCTGGATGCAACCGGCGAATATGACGACGCCCACAATTGCATCTTCTTCAATCCCATCCGCATGACGCTGGCGCTGGAGGAGCTTCTCACAAAATACGGCGGGAATGTGCTGTTCCACACCACGCTTGTTGACGTGATCAAGGCAGGTGATCGGATCACGCACGCAATTGTATGTAACAAAGGCGGACTTTCGGCAATCGCCGCAGCGGTGTTCATTGACTGCACCGGCGACGCGGATCTCTGCGTCATGGCAGGCGTGCCCACCTTCAGCGGCAACAGCGAGGGTGTGAATCAGAACATCTCTCTCCGCTTCGAGATGGCGCAGGTGGATATTCCACGATATGAGGCTTTCATGAAAAAGCTGGCAGAGAGTGAGGGCGGACGCGATGCCTTCATGCGGCAGAAATACGAGGAGGGTTACCTTCGTGAGGAGGACATCTACCACTTCCAGACATTTACCGTCCCCGGAAAGCCAAACTGTCTCGCGTTCAACTGTCCCGAGCTTGGACGCACGGTGAATGTTATCGATCCCGCTTACATGAGCCGCCAGCAGATCGAAGGAAAACAGGCGGTGATGAAGCTGGCACGGTTCTGTAAAGAATGCGTGGAGGGCTTTGAAAATGCGTTCGTCACGCAAGTCTCCCCCATTCTCGGCATCCGCGATTCCCGCCGGATCCAGGCGGAATATATGCTGACAAGCGAGGATGTTCACGCCTTCCGCAAATTCCGTGACGGCATCGCGGTGAGCAATTATCCGCTGGATGCGCACGGTGAGAAGAATTACGGCATGGGCACGAGAAGCTACGCTTCCAATACACCGGCGGACGAGCGGTATTATGAAATTCCGCTCCGCAGTCTCATTCCCGTCGGCGTGGATAATGTCCTGTGCGCCGGACGGTGCGCGGGAACGGATTTCTTCGCGCAGTCCACCACGCGCATTCAGCATTCCTGTCACTACATGGGTGAAGCTGCCGGCATCGCCGCACGCTTTTCAGTAGAAGGTGCGCTCCCGCTTCGTTCGATTGACGGCGCGGCGGTGCGTGAGGTTATGGCAAAACGCGGCGATCCGCTGCTTTGTAAAAAATATGAGGAGGAATAAACAATGAAACGAACAGCATCCATTGCGCTGACCATGGCAATTCTCGCAGGACTGCTTGCATCCTGCGGCGGCGAAACGCCTGCCGCCGGTACCACCGGCATCACGGAACATACAACCGCCGATGCGGTTGAAACCCGCGACAGCCTGCCGCCCGATCTGAATTTCGGCGGCGAGGTGATCAATATTCTCTGCCGTACCAGCGATATGGTGGAATGGGCAAATGAGCTGTATGTGGCGGAAGATGACGGCGACATTGTCAATAGTGCTGTCTATGCCCGGAACCGCACGGTGGAGGAGCGGCTGAATGTAAAGCTCAACTACATCGAAATGGACGGCCAATGGAACGTGATGACCGATTTCATGAATGCCGTCAAAAACAGCGTCAATGCCGGAGATCAGGCGTATGATCTTGTGGCATCCTACCGTCACTATATGCCCCAGCTGGCGACGGAGGGCTATTTCTACAACCTCCACAATGTGCCGCATCTGGACTTTGACAAGCCGTGGTGGAAATCCAACTTCACATCCGAGCTGACGCTGGACGGCAAGCTGCATTTTATGGCCGGCGATATCGGTAATTCCATGCTGAAGGGATTGCTTGTCATGTTCTACAACAAAGAGCTTGCCGAAGAATGGGAGCTTCCGGATATTTATTCGCTGGTCACCTCCGGAAACTGGACCATCGATAAGGCCATCGAGATCTGTACCAAAGTTTCCGCAGACCTCAACGGCGACAACCAAATGACGTGGAAAGAGGATCTTTTCTCGCTGTGCACCAACCATTGCCAGGAATATTTTGACGTGCTCGGAAGCCCCTTTACCAAAATGAATGCGGACGGCATCCCGGAGCTGGCATTCAACAATGAAAAATCCGTCAGCATCGTGGAAAAGCTCAACCGCCTTTTCTATGAAACTGGCGCGCTTCCCTACAATATCAGCGCCTCCGGCACGGTCAGCATCGATGACGCTCTCGGTATGTTCAAATCGAACCGTCTGCTCATCTGGGCGCACTGCCTCGGTTACGCAGAATCCATGCGCGATATGGAGTCGGATTTCACCGTTATACCTTACTTTAAGTGGGACAGCGCACAGAAGGATTATGTCACCGCCGCACAGAATAATTTCTCGATTTTCAGCATTCCGGTCAATTGCGGGAAGATCGAGGCCGTCGGCGCTGTCACAGAGGCATTGGCGGTGGAGGGCTACTACTCCGTCACGCCTGCCTATTACGAAAAAGCGCTCGGCACGAAATATATGCGCGATGAGCAGGCCAAGGAAATGCTGGAGATCATCCGAAACGGCGTGACGTTCAACTTCGGAACGATCTATTCCATTCAGCTGAATAACATTTACAACACCATGCCCGGCATGATCGCGTCGAATTCCAACGATTTCGCCTCGTATTATGCGGCAAGAGAGGAAAACTGGAACAAGCTCCTCGGCGACATCATCACAGCGTATCGGGAGATGGAGCAATGATGCCGCTGAAAATCGCAGCCTTCGGCGACAGTCTGACTGCGGGCAGCGCGCTTCATGACGGACAGAAAAACTGGACGGACATTCTATCCGAAGAACTTCTTGCCGAGGTGAAAAACTGCGGCATCGGCGGTCAGACAACGGCAGATGCACTGCCCCGGATGGAAGCGGATGTACTTGCATGGAAGCCGGATCTT
>SVSO01000313.1 GCA_015064195.1 Oscillospiraceae bacterium | reverse complement strand
GTGCGGTGCGACGGGCGGGGCCGTACCCGCCGCTCAACTCACGCCCGCGCATCCCCGTCCCCTTTCCGCTCCTTTTGCTCCTCCCCTTTCCCGCCGAACAGCTCCGTCACCCCGGCAAACAGCAGCAGCCCCGCGAACAGCTTTTTGAGCAGCTTCGGGTTGATCTTATCGAGGAGCAGTGCGCCGGTGATGCCGCCGAGGACGCCGGGGAGCAGATAGGGCGCGGCGGATTCGAAGGAGATGGCGTCTCCGTAGGCGATGACGGAGATGAGGGAGAGGGGAAGAATGACGGCGATGACCATGGCAAACCGGTCGCGGAGGGCAGTTTCATCGCCGGGGGGCATGAGTGCGAATGCTGCCATCAGCACGATGCCGCCGCCCGTGCCAAGGAAGCCGTTGACAAATCCCGCGAAAACCGCGAGGATTCCCATGAGGATCACGCGGTTTTTCGCATATTTTTTCTGTTTTTGCGGTAAAGTTTTTATCTTTATCATGATTTTGACTTGTAATTTCCGAGAATTTGTGATATAATATAATGTAGACTGACGATTTTTTGTTGTCACGGTTAGTATTTCACCGAGGACAGCTGACCATACATCCGGCAAAGAAAGGACAAAAAATGCCAACGACGAGAAAAACTCCCCCGAAAAAATCAACCGCCACCAAGCGTCCGAATGCCGCCGGCGAAAAAAATGCGCAGACACGGCAGAAATCCGGGCCCCAAAAGCAGAATCCCGACCGGCTGATCCACCAGTTTATGCCGTACATACTGGCGATTGCGGCAGTATTTCTTCTGATCAGCTATTTCATCGCCGATTCCACGGGATTTTTCGGCAGTCTGCTGAAAAATATCATGTTCGGACTGTTTTCCGGCGGGGCTTGGGCGATTCCCGCGCTGCTTTTATGCCTTGCGGTATTCTGGAAGCGTGACGCGGCCACCAATTCCCTCCGGTTCAAGATCCCCTTCGCCATCCTGACCCTCACCTTCATTTCCGTGCTGGTGCAGGCATTTTCGCGCAACGGCGAATCCGGCATCGCGGAGACGTTCAACCTCATCGAGCTTTGGAAATCGGGCTGTGAAACGGTGGGCGGCGGTGCGATTGGCGGTCTTGTGGGCAATCTGCTCCTGCGCGGCTTCGGCTTTGCCGGCACGCTCATTCTCAGCATTGCTCTCATTCTGCTGTTCGCCATCTTCCTGTTCGGCATGACGCCTCATATGTTCGCCGTCTACATCATCACCGGCATCCGGGAATGGCGGTCGGGACTCCGGGAGCGCATGAGCGACGCCAAGGATGAGCGGGCGCAGATGGTGGCGGAATATGAAGCAAAGCGGGCAGAGCAGATCACCATCCGTCAGCAGCAGGAAATGCTTCGCCGTCAGGAGCAGGCGAGAAAAAATCCTACGCCCGAGAAAAAGCCCCGCCGCCGCACGGTCAACGATGCGCTGACCGAGGAATACGAGCCGGACGTGGACATTACTCCGGTTGTTCCCGCAGAGCCGGTCATCGACGAGGCGGTATTTGACGAAGCGATGGCGGAAAAGAATGCGTCCATCGTGGAAGAATCCGACGTGGTGGAATCCGATGCGCCGCCCTTTGATGTGGATGAAGCACCGGTCGAGCCGCCGAAAAAAGAAGTGAATCTCACCTTCTTCCGCAAGGAAAAGGTGAAGCCTCTGCCGAAAACTGCATCGCAGGAAGCGGCGGAGATCGAAGAGAACGAGAACATCGACCTTGCGAAAATTTTCGCCGAGGATGCGGACACGGATACGCCCGAGCCGGGAATTCCGGCGGATGAGGATATTGTCACCTCCGCAGAGATCGATCTGATGGTGGAAAAGAGCCGGCTTGAGCGCGAACCGATCATGGTTGAGCCGGAGGAGGATGAGCCGGAGGAGAGCGTGTCGGAGCTGGCACGGGATTTCGTCCGGGAATCCGTGCGGCCTGAGCCTCAGATGCCCGCATACACCTTCCCGCCCATCAATCTGCTCAGCTGCAACCGGGATACGCAGAACAAGGATTTGTCCGGCGAGATCCAGCAGACGGCCACCAAGCTTGTGGAAACCCTCCGCTCCTTCAACGTAAAAACCAAGATCATCAACGTCTCCCGCGGCCCGACGATCACCCGATACGAGCTGCAGCCGGAGGTTGGCACAAAGGTGCGCTCCATCCTCAATCTGGTGGATGATATCGCCCTCCATCTGGCAACCAGCGGCGTGCGCATCGAAGCTCCCATTCCCGGTAAGGAAGCGGTGGGCATCGAGGTGCCCAACCGCACCACCTCCACGGTCTATATCCGGGAGCTGCTGGAAGATCCCGCCTTCAAAAATGCCCAGAGCCGCGTCACCATCGGCCTCGGCATGGACGTTGCCGGAAGCCCGGTGTTCATGGATGTGGCGAAAATGCCCCACCTGCTCATCGCGGGTACGACCGGCTCCGGTAAATCGGTCTGCATCAACACACTGATCATGTCCATCCTCTACAAAGCGCGGCCGGATGAGGTGAAATTCATCATGATCGACCCGAAGAAGGTGGAGCTGAACGTGTACAACGGCCTGCCGCACCTCATCGTGCCGGTGGTGTCCGATCCCAAGAAGGCCGCCGGATCGCTCCATTGGGCGGTGACGGAGATGGAACGCCGCTACGAGCTGATCGAAGGCGCGGGCGTGCGCAATCTCAAGGGCTACAATCAGTCCATCGCCAATGATCCGGATGCGGAAAAGCTGCCCCAGATCGTCATCATCATCGACGAGCTGGCGGATCTGATGATGATGGCACGGGACGATGTGGAGGAAGCCATCTGCCGCATCGCGCAGAAAGCCCGTGCCGCCGGAATGCATCTGGTCATCGGCACACAGCGTCCCTCCGTTGACGTTGTGACCGGCCTCATCAAAGCAAATGTCCCCTCCCGCATCGCGTTCACCACGGCAAATCAGGTGGACTCCCGCACCATCATCGATACAGTCGGCGCGGAAAAGCTCATCGGCCGCGGCGATATGCTCTATGCGCCCATCGGAAGCGTGAAGCCCCTCCGCGTGCAGGGCTGCTTCGTCTCCGATGACGAGGTGGAGGAGGTCACGACCTTCATTAAAAACAACTATGGCGTGCGCGATTACGATCACAGCGTCATGGAATCCATCGAGCGGGAAGCACAGCTGTGCGGCAACAAGAAGGCCACTGTCTCCGGCGACGGCGACATCGAGGCCAACGACGGCGATCCCATGCTCAAGCCCGCCATCAGCCTTGCGGTGGAAGCGGGCAAGATCTCCACATCCCTCATCCAGCGCCGGCTT